>JAKMCX010000231.1 GCA_022428285.1 Flavobacteriales bacterium | reverse complement strand
ACCCAGGGCCATCCAAGTTGGTCATTGTAGGGGTTGGGGGTGGAGGGTTGGCGGACCAAAAGAGGTGGAAGCCTTGGGGCTGGGCACTGGCATCTGAAACGAACTGCACGGTCAAGGCGCCCTGAGTGGTGTAATTCGGTGGACTGGAGATGCTGCCAAACAGGGTGTCCAATACGGGGGCGTTTGTGGTGGGGCCGTCATAGAGGACCAAAAAATCAAAGAGCAGACCGCTGCCCGGGGCTGCGGCTTCTATGTCGATGGCACCAAAAAACCCCACTTCTAGAGGGGCGCCTGCATCTATGGTGAAGGTGAGGTTCTCATTGTTCCCATAGGCTTCATTGGGCCCTCCAGAATCGGTCAATTCTCCGATGCAAGCGGTGACCGTCGAGTCCGACATCGCAAAAGGCTCGGCTTGTGCGGCGGCGGTTAAGCCCGAGCCCATTGCCAAAACCGTGGCCAAACCAGCCCTGATGGCCGAGCGGATAGAGCGGATGGGGCTCGACAAATTCAGAGGGTGTCGGTGATCAATATGACCGGGCTTTGCACGGTGTTGGATGCATGGCCAGCCCTGTCCGTGATTCTAAAAGTCAACCGAGTTTCTTCATCGCCCCCCGTACCCAAGAGGAAAAGAGGAGGGATGGTGACCTCGAACGTGCCGGAAATGTCCAACGCCATGCCCTCTGGCGTGAGCGGAGGGATGTGATAGGTGTCTGGGGCATCCAGCCTTTGGTCTTGGACTTCGAGTGCATGTCGGTCGGGGTCTGCCCAACCCAAATCGCCTTGGTGGTCCTGGTAGCCGAGTGTGACGGTCACATTTTCTGATGCCGACTGGAATGCTGTGGCGTTGATGGAAATCCACGTGAGCGTGGGAGAGGTGGGATCGGGATCTTCTGGCGCACACCCCACACAGGTGGCCACCAGAAGGGTCAACAAGGACATGGTCCAAGGCATTGCGGGGCGGTCAAATGGAGCCTTCATGGGGCGATGCGCAATCGGTAAAGCAATCCAATGTAGTCTGGACTGGCAGCAGAGGGGGCGCGGGTCTCGGAGGACCCGTCGGTGGCCCTGAGCTGGAGGGTCCATTCAGATCCAGGCTGGGCGTTGCTCAAGTCTACCTCTGCCAAGAGGCCGTATTCTTCATCGCTGCCGGAGAACGTGCCCGCTGTAAACGTAAAAGGTGCGGTTTCAAACGCGCCGCCACTTGCTGCGGCATCGGCATCTGCGATGTCCAGCCCTATGGCCCACTCGCATTGCAGGTTGGCCTGTGGGATCAAATCGTCGGATACGGCCGCAAAGATTTGAATCGGGGCAGCATCGACCAGAATGGGTTGCAGACCAACCCCTTCGGCGCGGGTGTAGGGTTCGCTGATGGCACCTGGCGGAAACGCGGCGAAACCGTGAATTTGCGGAGGCAATGATGCGCCCTCTGCGGGGGCAACATTGCCATTGACGTCGGGAGCTCCCGCTTCAATCCAAGCGGTCACCGCCGCGATGTATTCGTCGCGGCGTTCATTGTAATCGCTGTCTTGATCGACTTCGAGGGGCATCATGCCCGATGTGTTGGGGATTTCTACCGTGAGCCGTTCGTGCAAGAACGACGACGACACGTTGCCGGGGATGACCCTGCGCGTAAAAGACATGTCCGCATCGTTGGCGGTGACGGGGTGGTTGACCAGGGTGTTCCAAGAGGAACTGACCGTTCTGAAATCGGGCTCAAATGTGCCGTCATGGCATCCGCTGTTGGCGCAGGTGGGGCCCAGAATTTGCTGGTGCAGCCAGGCGAAATTGTCTTCGGGCAGTGGGGGGACGACCAGCCCACTGGTGGAGACCACGGGGGTGAGTCCGTCGTAAGGGTTGGGGGGAGCCTCTGGCTTGCACCCACTGGCGGCCAGCACCACCATGCTGCACCACAGCAAGGCGCGGTTCTGGGAAGGTGTGGGGCTCAAATGCTTCATATCCGATTGAAGAGGCTGTCGGTGCCAGGGTGCACGTAGCCGGCATTCTGCACTTCGGGCATGACGCCCAGCAGATCGCATACGGTCATCATGGTGTCGGTGACCATGCCCACAGGGTTGTCTTCGCCACCCACTGTGAGCCCTTGGGGAACCGTGGGGCCTGCCATCATCGTGAAAATGCGCATGCTGTTTTCGTCGCTGTGGTCATAAGCCCGCCAGTCGTTTTCGTCGAGGATGTTGTTGGGCTGAAGGTTGCGCCCGCATTCCGGGGTCAAAATCAACGTCGTGTTGCCCGCCATTCCAGGAATGGATTGAATGTGGTCCCACAAGTGGCCCACGGCATGGTCTGCGCGGTGCAAGGCCGACAGGTAAGAAGAGAAATTCGAGTGGCAGGCATCGACGCCCCCCAGGTTGACCATCGTAAAGGCCGGTTTGAACTCGGAGAGTACCTCACAGGCGAAACCGACGGTGCCCGTATCCCGGTTGTCGGTGACCGGTGGAATGTTGACCGTGCCGTTGTCTACCTTCTGGTACATGAGCTTCATGAAGGCTTTGATCTGCTCCTTTTCTTCGTCGGTGTTGTTTAAACCTCCTCCAAAGCCACCGCTCCCGTCCGCTGCAAATTG
This sequence comes from Flavobacteriales bacterium, assembly GCA_022428285.1. Taxonomy (GTDB): domain Bacteria; phylum Bacteroidota; class Bacteroidia; order Flavobacteriales_D; family Sanyastnellaceae; genus UBA8752. Next base: position 6,577 of record JAKMCX010000231.1, on the reverse strand, counting down.
CTGGTCCAGAAAGGTCTTCATTCGGCGCAACGGTTCCAGCTCGTTTTCGGGATGGTAGACTTGGGCATCCACAAAAGCGGACTCACCGGCACCGGTGAAAGTCACCAGGGGCGCAAAGAAATTGCCGGCATATTCGGCGCCGTAATTGGGGTGTTCGCTGTGGTTGAGCAGCGGCAGTGATCCTCCGATTCCATTGCCCACAAACCAGGTGTCGGTGGCTTTGTAGCCGCCGTGTCTGCGCAAATATTCAAATATGGTGGGCTGCAGTGGGCGCTGCTTCAGGCCTTGTCCGCCCGGCACGGCCCCTTGAACCAAAGAGTTCATCCCTCCGAAGTGTCCAGCGCTGAGGGCGCTGACCTCCGCAAAAGTGGTGCCGATGGACTCGATGGATTGAGGCAGAATGGCGGGGATTGGATTGATGCCGCCCACCCCCGTTCCGTATACGATTTTGGCAATGGGCGCTTCCCCGGACAACATGTTGTACATGATGTTGCCTGCATACGGTTCTCCTTGGCTGTCGTCCACGTAGCGTCTGAGGTAGCTCTCTTGCAATCGAACGCCGCCCGCAAAAGCCACCATGACCACATGTTCAGAACTGCGGCGGCCTGAAGCGGCAAACAGCCTGCCCGACGGAAGGAGGGTTGGGAATGCAGCGCTGCCCGCTGCGGCCAAACCGCTTTTTTTGAGGAAAGTCCTGCGTTTCATGGCGTCAATAGTGGAGGTACTCAGTACTCAGTGCGAACGAAGAATAGACCAGCTCGGGCGTGACCGTTGGCGTATTCTGAATGTAGTTGCGCATCCAGGTCCGTTCTGCTTGGGTTGGATAACGCACGAGAAACCGCACATAGGCTTCCTCTACAAAGTTGTCGGGGTTGGTGAGCATTGACTCCAATGCGGGCAATTGGACATCGGGATTTTGCATAAAGCTGGCAACGAGGGATTCTCTTGCAACCTCTTGGTCACCAACACTTTGGAAAGCTTGTTTGATGTCGAAAAGCTCGGCGCTTCCCAGAGCAGTGCCAAACAGGTCGGCGTGCAGGATGGATATCCATTGGTCGATGGTCTTGACGCGGTCTTTATCGGCCGTAGAAGACGCCAATTCCAATGGTTGCAATCCATAGTGGACTTCAGGCTCTGTCGTGCACGAACCTCCAATTAACAGCAGGCAGGCCAGCATCAACGAAGAGGGCCATGGGGTGTAACGGCTCATAGGAAATCGGCGTATTCGTCAGAAGTGATCAAGAGCTGTTGCAGAGCGCGGATGTTCACATCGGTTCCGACCGTTTGCCTCCATGACACCATTTCTGCATCGGTGATGGGGCGAACCAGCAGCCGTTCCGCCCACCACCGGACCGAACCCTCGTCAAATTCGCCATTGGCGACCAGGACTTGCAGGTATTCGGCCGCATTTGAAATGGCCGTGCCAAACACAACCGAAGTGGAGTTGAACTCTACTGCAGCATAAGCTTGCTCAAATTCAGCTTCTGTAGGGTAACGTCCGAACAGGTCGTCAAACGTGGCGTTGATGAAGTTGAAGCTGTTCATGTTAAGATCATCGTAGGTCACGTTGTCGCAAAACCTCCGGCTGACTTCACGCCAGTTAATACTGCCCAACCGATAGCTGTCTATGGCCCCTCGCAGGCGGGCCATGCGCTCTGCTTGCCACGTATTGTAGAGGTAGCCTGTGGTGTTTCCTTGAAGCGAATCCATGGTGGCCATGTCCAACAGGCTTTCCAATTCTGCATCCATGGCCTCTTGACTGAAGCCATCCAAAAATCTCCCTGACAGGTCATCGCTCAGTTTGCGGTCATACAGCGGAGCGTAATCGGGGTCTGCACCCATCAGGCGCGCGACCACATTGGAACGGGCTTCCATGCCCAGCGCTCCAGCGCGCAGGGCTGCACGTTCGGATTCCAACTCAAGTTCCAAGGGCTCCCTGCCGATCAAGTCAATGAATGCGCGCGTGAGGTATGCATCGACCAGCACGGTCGGGACGCCATCGTACGGTGGCACAGGATTGTTCTCATAGACCAGTTCCTCGGGGGAGCATGCCGAAAACCCTGTAAGTACGAGTAAACCGATGGTGCGGATGGACGTGAATCGGGAGCGCATTCCCGAATATAACGTTTGGTGACTTTGAAGGTTGATTTAGCCTGTCTTCAAATTAGCTTCGCGCCCATTATTGATACCATGAAAAAAGGCGCTCCCATTCAGATTTCTCGGCTGCTTGTTGCACTCTTGTGCAGCGCGGTGGTGTGGCAGACCCAGGCCCAAGACCGGGCTTACGTTTTGTGTGAGGGGGCGCAGGACTTTTATTCTGGAGAGGTGTTGGAATCCCCAAGAATCGGAGTGATTGACCTGTCTGCGCCAACACCTTCTTTTGAGGTTTTGCGTGTGTTTGAAGGCCACTCCTTTGCGGTGGACTTGACCCTTTCCGAAGACGCCTCGATGGTGTATGTCACTGCCGAGGACACCGTTTTTAAGTTGGACGCCTACACCGGTGAGGTGCTTGCGCAGCAAGCCCTGGATGGGGCGCGCCAGGTTTACTTGGAGGGAGACCGCGTTTTTGTGACGCGGGGAGACGTGGACCCTGTGACCTGGGGTTCCGTAGAATTTGAGCACTATTTCGTGGCATTGGACGCACAGGATTTGTCGTGGAATTCTGGCTGGGCCGCTGCGGGTAATGCAGGGCCAGCTTGGGCTTCAGAGGGCATGGCCGTGAGCAATGGAGGCATTTACGTCGCGGTCAACAACGCATTCGCCTATGGAGAGGAAGTGGGCCGCATCGGCCGCATTGACCTCACAACCGGAGCGTACACAGAGGCCGACCTTGGTCCCGAGGGGCTAAATCCAGTGCACCTGTTTGCGGGCGACGACGGCGCCGTTGTTTCTGTAAACGCCCAGCAGTACGATGGCACTTCTTTGAGCCGATGGGATGGGGCAACCGATGCCGCCACCGAAGTTGTGGCCGATGTCACCGCCGGTTGCGGCGCTGCAGATTGGCACGAAGGTGCTGTGCTTTATCAGATCTATGGTGAGGGTGGTTTCCGCAAAGCCGATGGTGGTACGTTGGAAGCGCTCGAGGGCTGGAATGGCAACGGAGGCTCTGTGTACACCATGTCCGTGTTGTCGCCAGATCAAACTTTGCTGGGAACCACAGATTTCGCGACAGAAGGAGTTGTGGAGTTGTGGGACTTTGAGACTGGCCTACAATGGGCCGTTCCAGTGGGCATTTCCCCAGGAAAAATCGCGGTGGCCTTTTCTACGAATGCCATCGTAGAAACCACTGGGCCGCGCACGTTGATCGGTACGGTTGACCTTTTGGGAAGGCCCCATGCCTCGGGCAATGGTATGCTCTTGCACCAATGGTCCGATGGAACGGTGACCAAGGAGTTGCGTTTGACCGACTGAGGGCCGGTCTCTGCTCAACCGTCCGCTTCAAACAAGCGGTCTTATCCGAACAGCGATTGGACGCCGTAATAACTGGCGGTGGTTTTCAGTAGGCTTTTGTGGGCCTTTTCGACCGATGGCATGTTGCCATTGGACTGAAAGTTGAACCATTTGCCGGCAAAAGAGGAATGGCCTTTGTGCTTCGTGTCCATCCCTCGTATAAAGGACTGTATGCTGCAGCCGTTGAGGTGGGGAAGTTGACGCGCCAAAAACTCATCCAATCCCACTTCGATGGGAAAGACTTCGTTGCGCTCGAACCAGTTCTTTTCTGGCTTCCAATGGTCGTTAGACCACCGGAGTTCCAGTTGGGGGATTTTACTCTGGACGTGGAGCAATTCTCCGCGTTGTTCCAGGGTATAAACCGCTCCGGATTCCGCTTCATGACGGTAGCTGATTCGCATACCACAGGATACGTCTTTTTGCGTCAAAATCACTGATAAACAGCCAACGGCGTGCCGAGGAGGTCCAATTTGGGCCCCAGTTTTTTCAAAGAGACGTCTTCAGGCTTATTCTGGGTCGTAAGCGTCGTTGTGGATTCCGCCAACGGCGCGACCGCTTGGGTCAATGTTGTCCTTGAGCCTTGCGTCCCATTCCAACGCTTTTTCGGTACTACATGCCACGCTTTTTCCTCCAGGCACTGTCGCTGCTGCGGCAGCAGAGGGGTAATGGACTTCAAACAATTTGCGGTAGAAGTAGCCTTCTTTGGTGGCGGGTGGGTGGATTGGAAACCGCACTGCGGCCCTTTCCATTTCGGCATCGCTCACTTGCGCCTCTGCGTGGTCCCGCAATCCGTCGATCCAGCCGTAGCCTACGCCATCGCTGAATTGTTCTTTTTGGCGGTTGAGGATGTGTTCGGGAATGTACCCTTCGAAGGCTTGTCGAATGGCTGCTTTTTCGATGCGACCGGCCCCGCCCATTTTAGCGGAGGGGTCCAAGTTCATGGCGTAATCGATGAACTCCCGATCGAGAAAAGGAACGCGGGCTTCGATGCCCCATGCCATCATCGACTTGTTGGCCCGGGCGCAGTCGTATTGGTGCAGTCCCAGCACTTTCCGGACCGTTTCTTCGTGGAATTCCTTGGCGTCGGGTGCCATGTGGAAATACAAGTAACCGCCGAACAGCTCATCGGCGCCTTCTCCGCTGAGCACCATCTTGATGCCCATGGCTTTGATTTTCCGTGCCATGAGGTACATGGGCGTGGAAGCACGAATGGTGGTGACATCGTAGGTTTCGATGTGGCGGATGACTTCGGACAGCGCGTCGATGCCTTCTTGAATTGTGAAATGGAGGCCGTGGTGAACAGTCCCGATGGCCTCTGCCACTTCTTCGGCAGCCGCCAGGTCTGGAGATCCATCGAGGCCAATGGAGAAACTGTGGACACGGGGCCACCACGCTTCGGTATGGCCACCGTCGTCGACGCGCCGAGCGGCGTGCTTCATGGCAATGGCGGCAATGACTGAACTGTCGAGGCCTCCTGAAATAAGCAATCCATAGGGTACGTCTCCCATAAGGTGCTTGCGCACGGCATCCGTCAAGGCCTCATTGAGTTCCTCGGGCTTGTAAGGGGCATTGGGCAATGCACCGGTCATCCAGTCCCGGGTGTAGAATTGGACCGGGGCATCCTGTCCTTTTTCCCAAACGTGCCCCGGTGGAAACAGGCGCACATCGTCGCAAACATCGGTGAGCGCCTTCATCTCCGAGGCCACCCACAACCGGCCGTCGCCATCGGTGCCGTGGTACAATGGAATGATGCCGATGGGGTCGCGGGCGATCATCCAATGGTCCGTTTCTGGATCGAACAGGACAAAGGCATACATGCCGCTCAATTTTTCGACCAATTGCGACCCACAGGTTCGGTGAAGCGCCAAGATGACTTCACAATCGCTGGCGGATTGGAATGGGTAATCCTTTGCACCTTCGCTGTTGCGCAGCTCTTGGTGGTTGTAAATCTCTCCGTTTACCGCCAGAACTGTGCGTTTTTCGGGGTCTACCATAGGCTGTGCGCCACTCAAGACGTCGACAATGGCCAAGCGTTCATGGGCAATGATGGCGCCAGGATGTTCCTCCACGCCTGACCAGTCAGGACCGCGGTGCCGCTGGCACAGAGATGCTTCCAGTACTTTTTGCCGGTCTGAATCGGCGTCTTGGGTTCGGTTAAGCAATGCGGTAATGGAGCACATAGGAAGGAGGTTCGAACTTTGAATTTCTCAGGTTCGGTTTGAATAATCAATCCCTTTCGCAACCTTTTTCACCGTTAGACGGTTCGTACTTTGCAGCCGTGCCAATTCTCATGAAACAACATTATTTGTCGTGTCTAATGGTTCTAATGACCTTGGGCCTTTCTGTTGAAGCCCAGACCATTATTACGGTAGACACGTTTGTGGACGGGGTAGATGCGAACCCTGCCGATGGGACCTGCGATGGTGGAGGTGGACTGTGCACTTTTCGCGCCGCATTGCAGGAAGCGGCATCAACGGCAGGCGCTGTAGAGATCGTCTTGCCTGAGGGCACCTATGCTTGGACAAATGGAGAGTTGTTTCTCAATGCGGGCGACATATCGGTGCTCGGTGGCGGGACCCGGACAACCTTCATCGATGCTGCTGAGAACTCTAGGTTTTTAGACCTCGGTAGCAACATCACTCTGTTTAGCCTCAATGATGTGGAGTTCCGCAATGGTTTTGACGGCAACGATCCAGGAGGGGCCATCGAGAGCGACTGCGACAACTTCACATTGAACCGGGTGTCGATCAAGGACTGCACATCGGGCATCGGATTTGGTGGCGGCATACACAACCGCGGCTCCATGGAATTGTATGGCTGCACCTTTTCGGGTTGTGTGGCGGAAGCCAACGATGGAGAAAATGGCGGCGGCGGCGGCGGCGGCGCCCTTGGTGCCGGTGGCGCTGTGAGCTCTTGGTTGGGCTCCAGTTCTGTCTTTGAGAACTGCACGTTTTCTGGTTGTCAGGCCTTTGGTGGTGATGGTGGAAATGGCGGTGCAGGCGGCGGCGGCGGCGATGGTGGCAGCAGTTTTACCAATTGGGGAAGCGGTGGCGATGGCGGCAACCTTGGTGGCGGCAACGAAAACGGCAGCTCGGGAGGCGTTGGCGGCGGCGGCGGCGGTGGCGGA
>JAKMCX010000223.1 GCA_022428285.1 Flavobacteriales bacterium | reverse complement strand
CTTGAGAAGGAGCGGCAGACGACATTGGCATGGGAAGGAAGTTCGTGGGTGCGGGAAGCCCGCGGGGGCACCATGCAATTGCAACAGGAGCCGGACTGGTGTGAGGCTTATCACAAAGAACTTGGGGATATGGTTGAGTTGCAGTGGAGGGCGGCCATAGGGTCAGTGTCGGCACTCTGGTATAGTGCCTGGGTCGATGCAGGGCAACCAGATTTAGCGCGCGTCCTTTCCCCGAATCAGCGGCGCACGAAACGGTCGAAGCGCCGTGATCGGGCCACCGATTGAGCCCGCCTTCTCCTGTAACTTGAGCTGATGCAGCGGTTTGTAGTCCTCAGTCCATATGGAGCAAAAAGCCATGCGCAGTGGGCACATGGTCTGGCCCGCGAAATACCATTGGTCGCTCAGCGTTGTGGTGCGGAAGCTGAGGTCGATGTGTTTGACCTGCCCGGTCGGCACTGGAAGTGGCGGATGGCCGCTTCGGCCTTGGTTTTGGTGGAACGGATGAGCGCCGCAGGCGCCTTTGACCGGCATGTCGACGCATTTATTGTGACGGATATGATGGATGTGGGCCAATTCAGGGCTGCCCTGCCTCCATCATTTAGGACGGTCCCCGTCATCTTGTATTTCCACGAGAATCAGCTGACGTTTCCTGACAATAAGGAAGCGCCCCCAGTACATTGGGACCGGCATTACGCCTTCATCAATGTGAGCAGTGCGTTGCTGGCCGATGCGGTGTTGTTCAATTCGGAGTACCACAAAAGGGCCTTCTTGGAGGCGTTGCCTGGTTTCTTGGGGGCGTTTCCCTCTCCCCGCCCATTGAACGTCGTGGCTTCGATTGAATCTAAGTCCAAGGTCGTCCCCATTGGGTTGGAGTCGGACGTGTTTGCAGCGGGCGCATTGAGCGCTCCGAGTATGTTTGGCGAGGGGCCACCTGTTGTTGTGTGGAACCACCGTTGGGAATTTGACAAGGGCCCAGATGAATTTTACGCCTGTCTTCAAGAGGCGGCCAATGAGGGTGTGGCATTTCGTTTGGCGATGTTGGGGCAACAGTTTGGGCAAACTCCGCCTGCTTTTGACAAGATGAAAGCGGAATTCGGAAGCCAGATTGTCCATTGGGGACATGTGGATTCAAGGGGGGCGTATGTCGAAGCCTTGCGTTCGAGCGACATCGCCTTGGTGACCTCACATCATGACTTTTATGGGTTAAGCGTGTTGGAGTCTGCGGCTGTGGGATTGCATGTAGTGGCGCCGGACGCCTTGTCTTATCCCGAACATTTTGGACGCGACTTGCTGCACAAACGAGGGGCGTTGGGTGCCGCATTTGTGTCGGCCTTGCGCGCTCCTCAGCGAAATTTGACCGGTCCGTTGAAAAAGTATGCTTGGGATCAGGCCGCGCTCAAGATGTGGGAGGCGCTCAATGGACTTTAATCCAAGACGAGCGTCAGGGCACTGATCTTTTTCGTGCCTTCTGAAAAAGAATTTTCGTTCTAGAGCGGGCCAAAAATTCTGTTTAACGACGCATTGAATTTCGGATGAGTGGCTTTTTTCACCCGGTGGAGGGGCCCATATCGTTGCCGGGAAATTTTGAGCGATATTGAAAGCCTTGTCCGCAAATGAATTTTTGAGAAAATCAATGCCTTCAGCGCTTTTTTTTATCAAACCTTCCGGGAATATTTGTCTCCTCCCTGAGGGGCCACAGAGATGAATGTCTCCGTGGGAATTTTACACTCACAACCACACCAGAATGAACCTTAATCACGAAAGTGTCTGGGCCAATTGCCTCTCCTTTATCGAAGACAATGTCAGCGCTCAGGCTTTCAAGACCTGGTTCGTTCCTATCAAAGCTGTAAAGCTCGAGGAGTCGGTGCTCACCATTCAGGTGCCGTCCCAATTCTTTTACGAGTGGCTAGAAGAGCACTACATCGAATTGCTCCGTAAGGCCATTGGCAAGGAATTGGGAAAGGAAGCCCGTTTGGAGTACTCGATCATCATGGAGCAGCCAGCTGCGGGAACGTCGCCTTACACTGTCAAAGTTCCAACATCGCATCATGCAGCGGTGCGCAATCGTTCTGTGCAGATGCCAATGGACGCTTCTGAGGCGCCCATCAAGAATCCATTCGTGATTCCTGGATTGAAGAAGCTCAACATCGATTCAAACCTGAACCCGAAATACAGCTTCGACAACTTCATCGAAGGCGAGAGTAACCGCCTTGCGCGCAGTGCTGGATTCGCAGTAGCCCAGAAGCCCGGTGGAACAGCGTTTAACCCCCTTCTAATTTACAGCCCTGTTGGCTTGGGTAAGACCCACTTGGCCCACGCGATTGGCATTGAGATCAAGAACCGCTTCCCAGAGAAGACCGTCTTGTACGTGAACTCCGAGAAGTTCACGCACCAGTTCATTGACGCTGTTCGCAACAACAGTGTGAACGACTTCTCTCACTTCTACCAGCTCATGGATGTGCTCATCGTTGACGATGTGCAGTTCTTCAGCGGAAAGGAGAAGACGCAGGACGTGTTCTTCCACATCTTCAACCACCTGCACCAAACTGGAAAGCAGATTGTCTTGACCAGTGACAAGCCACCGGTGGAAATGCAAGGCATGGAGCAGCGCCTCCTCTCCCGCTTCAAGTGGGGTCTGAGCGCGGACGTACAGGTGCCGAGCTTGGAGACGCGCATGGCCATTCTCGAAAAGAAGATGTACGCCGACGGCATCGAGCTGCCGCGTGAGGTCATGGAGTACTTGGCTTATTCCATCAACACGAACATCCGCGAGTTGGAAGGTGCGTTGATCAGCTTGATTGCGCAGAGCAGCTTGAACCGCAAGGCCATCACGCTTGACTTGGCCAAGCAGATGATTGACAAGTTTGTCAAGAACACCGCCCGCGAGGTCAGCATCGACTACATCCAAAAGGTGGTGTGTGACTATTTCGACCTGCCCATCGAGCTGCTCAAGTCCAAGACGCGGAAGCGTGAAATCGTTCAGGCGCGTCAGATTGCGATGTACTTCGCCAAGAAGATGACCAAGAGTTCGCTGGCCAACATTGGCTTGCACTGCGGAGGTAAGGATCACGCTACTGTGCTTCACGCCTGCCGTACGGTCAACAACTTGAGCGAGACGGACAAACACTTCCGCAAGTACCTCGAGGACCTCGAGAAGAAGCTCAACGTCAGCTGAGCTGGCTGTGAAGCAGTACCTCGTCGTTTGTCTTGGCAACATTTGCCGCTCCCCCATCGGGGAAGGCTGGTTGCGCCACGCAGCGATGGTTCGGGGATGTAGGGTCAAGGTAGATTCTGCAGGTACTGCAGGATATCACGTAGGAGAGCCACCTGACCGTCGAAGTGTCGCGGCCATGCAGGCCGTGGGCATCGACATTTCAGGCCAACGCTCCCGAAAATTCAGCCGGGCAGACTTCAAGAAGTTTGACAGAATTTTGGTGATGGACCGCTCCAACCTAGCGGACGTACTCGATGTGGCCCGGACAGAAGAGGAAGCGGCCAAGGTGGCGTTGTTTGATCCAACAGGTGATGCGGTGCCGGACCCCTATTACGGTGGCGACGAAGGTTTTGCGCAGGTGCGCGAACAAGTCAAGCGGGCGGCTGAGGCCTGGCTGGATACCGACTTCAAGGCGTGAGCCTCTATTGCGCCTTAACGCTGAAGTAGAGCGGTGTATGGGGCGCCAAACCGAGATCGGGGTGCCCTTGGCTGCCAAACGCATCGCGCGACAATGCCCAAGTGGCCCATTGGGCACCAGGACCTGCCTGTGAAAGGCCCACTTCCAAAGCGGGTACGACTTGATCGGGTTGCCCCTTCATGAACGATAAGCGCACCGTATCGCCTACGCACTGTCCGTTGGGGTGCTCACAAGTGATGGTCAAGGAGACGGTGTCCCCCGAAGCGTACATCGCCGCAGGTGGCGTAAAGCTTCCGGGCATAGCGCGCTCTAAGGCCCGCCGCCACAATATTTCCGCACCGGCAGGTTGGGACGTTCTGGATGCAATATCGGCTCCCATTAGGGCCAGCTCTTGTCGCCCAAGGCATTGCCAAGTAAGGTGTAGGCTGTCGCTGCCCTCCCATTGCATGCGTTGCAGGAATGCTTTGGGCAGATCAGTGGGCGACAACACCATCTGGTCTCCACAATGAATGTCGGGAAGGCTTTTCAGAGCCGCTGCGTCACTGGCATAGAGCAAGACAGGCCAGGCAGTGTCAAGGGGATTCCAAGCGCAAACGGCCTCGCCCCTGACCAGCGCGGAGTCAATGGGCTCAGTACCTAAAGCGACAAGCTTCCATGGTGCGGTCGGCTTGGTGTGGCAAGCAAATAGTGTGGCTGCAGCAACCAACCCAATGACGCCCTGCCGGAGGTTCATGCGGGTCTTTGATAGCGGTCGATGCGCATGGCGACGCGAATGACTGCTTCTTGAGGGATGTCTGGAGGCAGCCCAGACATGCCCCATGCCCGTGAAGGTGGAATCAAGGCCCGTACGCTGTCGCCCAGCGCTGCAGCCCCAATGATTTCATGAAAACCCGCTGGAAGGTCTGTGGCCTCAAGTTCAAAAGCCAGGGGGCCATGTTGTTGCCACGACGTAATGACCTTGTCATCAAGGAGGCTGAATTCGTGGTGCAATTCTAAGACGGTGCCTTTGGGCAAGTCTGCCACACTTGGGGCGTGTGGATCATGCTCCAACCATTCCAAGTGTATGCCCGTCCCCGTCTTTTCTGCCCCCGGCCACCCTTGCGACGTGATGGTCATGAGGCTGTCGAGCTCGGCCATGCGCTGCTTGTGAAAAGCGATCAAATCGGCTTGGGTAGGGGCTGTCTTTGGGGGTGGGTCGGGCAAGGGGCGTTCACCGCAGCCGCTCCAGCAACCTGTGAGGCCAATGAGGCCTAAGAGTCCCGCGAGACCGATGGACGCGCGGGTGGTCATCATGACATGCCTTCTTCCGCGGCCTTAAGACCGGCTGCGATTTCTGGAAGGAGTCCGCGCAGGCGGGCCATTACCATGCCGATGGACTCGTTAGAAGCCCCGCCAGCAGCGTTGTTGTGGCCACCGCCGTCGAAGTGTTGCTCTGCGAGGTCGCGGACGCTGTACTTGCCTACGGAGCGGAAGCTCATCTTCACGCGGTCGGTGGACTGTTTGGCAAAAACGGCGACTTTGACGCCAGCGACACCCAAGGCTTTGTTGACCAATCCCTCGGTGTATCCCGCGCGGTAATTGAAGCGTGCCATGTCCTCTGCGGTCAGGTGAATGAAGGCCGTTTGAAATTCGGGGTGTACTTCCATGCGTTCCACAACGGCAAAAGCATGCAATTTCATGCGGTCCATCGGTTGCTCACCGAAGATGGCTTCGTGCACAGGGGTGTGCTGGAGCCCGCGGTCCATCATTTCTGCGATGACGCGGTGGGTCTCAGCCGAAACTGAGGCAAACCGGAAGCTGCCCGTGTCGGTCATCATGCCCGCATAGAGCAGCGATGCCATGACAGGTTCTACGGCGTCCTTTCCTCCCAATCCGGCGATTACCCCCCATAGGAGCTCCGCAGTGGAACTACAACGGGCGTCGTGCACCTGGGCCGCCGGAAAGTCTTCGGGCCCCATGTGGTGGTCCACCATGAGCCAAGTGCCGGTAGCCGAGCGGGCGGCATCGGCCATGGGCCCGAGGCGTCCCATGCCGTTGTAGTCGAGTGCAAACAGCACATCGGCCCGGTGCAAGATGTCTTGTGCCTTTCCCGGATCCCGATCAAATAAGACAATGTCTTCGACCCCTTCCATCCAATCCAATGCCTCGTCGGGCGCGTCAGGCAACAAGCAGGTCACGTCCTTGCCGGAGGACCTCAGGAAGCGGGCCAGGGCCAACGATGTTCCCACGGCATCGGCATCGGGCGAGCGGTGGCTGGTAATGGCGACGGTATTGGCCCCTTCAAGGTGTTTGCGAAAAGCGACCAGGTCTGCGGCGTCCACCATGCTGTGGACGGATTGCGTTGCATTCATCTGTTGCGAAGATACCTTGCACCCATGTCCGACACCACCATCGTTTCGCCCCTTCCCCTCCCCGATTTGTCGACAAAGTCTGCCCGTGTCCAATGGGTGATGGACGAACTCGAGCGTCTGTACCCTGAAGTCCCGGTTCCTCTGGACCATACCGATCCCTACACGCTGCTGGTGGCCGTGCTGCTCAGCGCCCAATGCACGGACGAGCGGGTCAACCAGATCACCCCGGCCCTGTTTGCCCGGGCCAACAACCCCAAGGACATGCGGCAAGTGCCAGTGGACGAGGTGCGGGCCATCATCCGTCCGTGCGGATTGAGCCCTCAAAAGTCCAAGGCCATCGTGCGCCTGAGCGAAATCCTGATGGACGAGCATGGCGGCATTGTCCCGCAAGACATGGCGGCCTTGGAGCGGCTGCCCGGCGTGGGCCACAAGACGGCTTCTGTGGTCATGTCGCAGGCCTTTGGTGTCCCGGCCTTTCCAGTCGACACCCACATCCACCGGCTCATGTACCGCTGGAACTTCACCAATGGGAAGAATGTGGAGCAGACCGAGCGCGACGCCAAGCGGCTGTTCCCAGAAGACAAGTGGAACAAGCTGCACCTGCAGATCATCTTCTATGGCCGCGAGTACTCCCCTGCCCGAAGCCCGAAGCTGGAAAAGGACTTCATCACGCGCAGCATCGGCCGCAAGTCCGAAATCGCCAAGCTGAAGTAACGCCGCGCCATGGGCTTCTTTTCCAACAGCTACCCGGACCGCATGCCCTTCTTGGAGCGGGTCGGCAAGGAATGGCGCTTCCGCAAGGCGGTCAAAGCCTCCAAGCGAGCGCACGGCCAGCCTCAGTTCATCCTCGTCCATCCCGATTGGCCCAGCAAGCGCGCCAGCATCATGGCCTACGCCGACACCCTGGGCTGGGTGGTGACCAATCGGCCGGAAACCCCCGCCAAATTCAATGGAACGACTGCATTGAAGCTCGCCTTTGACGACCGCACCGAGAAGCGGCAGGCCCAACCGGGATTCTGGAATGGCCATTGCTTGGACATCAGCAAGTCCACCCTCGACCGCCACCACCAAGAGGTCTTCGGCTATGGGGTCAATGTGGACCCGACCAGCCACACCGGCCCGATGCTCGAAAAATCAGAGGGCAACGCCGTCCACGACGGGCGTGAAATCCAGGGTCCCCTCTCTCCCAACGAAGTCCAACAGGGCAAGGTCTACCAGCGCATTATCGACAACCGCACCGAAAGCGGCCTCTTCGAAGACCTCCGCGTGGTGGTCATCCAAGGCCAGGTGCCCGTGGTCTACCGCAAGCGCAAATCCCAAGACGTTCGATACACCAACGAGACGGCAGAAGTGGATTTGGCGGAATCGCCCAAAAACGTCCTTTCTGACACAGAAATCGCGCAAATCGCATCACTTTCGGCCAAAATGCGCGCCGAATTCGCAGAATTGGACGTCCTCCGCGACCGAGAGGATCAGCGCATCTATTGTGTCGATTTGAACCCGACTCCTTACGGCCCGCCCTCCGGGCTTCCCGAGGGTGAACGAAGCAGGGCCCTTGACCAGGTCCGTGCCTTGATCAGGCCTTGAAAAAGAGACTTCACCCTTGGCCGAGCGAAGGAGGGTTGACACTTTGAAACTTTGGAGGCCGGAGGCCGACGGGTAGTACATGCCGGATTTCGGCCGGAGGTCGAAATCCGGCGGGCCCTCTGCGCCTGGCTGCGCGGCGGGCGCAACGAAGGGCCACCTTTTTCGTTGGGTCGTGGGTTTGCGATGGACTTCGGCCGCAGTTGAGCCGAGGGGCGTGTCCTTGAGTCGCTGACAATCAAAAGCGTACCGCGGTTTCCGCAGGCAAATTACTGGCCTGCGCAGGCAAGTTCGGTGCCGCTGATTTCCGAACTTGAGCGCATGAACCGAATCTACTTGCTCGTGCTTCTGTTGGGTGCCGTCTCTCAGGCATCCGCCCAATCCGTCGTCCCACCCTACAACCCCGACGCCAACGGCGACAGTGCCATAGGCGCGCCCGACCTGCTCGGACTCCTCCCCTTGTTTGGCACTTACTTCACCCCAAGCGAAGTCACGGTCGACGGACAGACCCTGACCGAATACATCGCCGCGCTGGAGGAAGCAGCAGGCAACGCGACCACCGACACCATCACCATCCCCATGCTTCCGGGCACGGCGCCTGGCCAAATGCTGTATTGGGACGGCGCGGAATGGTCGCTCGTTCCTGCCGGCCAATCCGGTGATGCGCTGCTGCTCGATGGAACCGCGCCCACTTGGCGCACACTCAGAACCGGATGCCCCGACAGCCTGTATTTGGAATTTGACCCCCAAGCCACGGTCGACGATGGCAGCTGCGAGACGCTCATCGTGAACGGCTGCACCGACCCTGGCTACCTTGAGTTCGATGCGACGGCAAACACCGATGACGGCAGTTGCGCAACGCTGGATCTGACTGCATGCGTACCCG
>JAKMCX010000222.1 GCA_022428285.1 Flavobacteriales bacterium | reverse complement strand
TGGCCAAGTTGCGCGAGCTCAAGACCGACGACAACACCTTGTTGTTCCTCACCAACATGGATGCGGGACACGGTGGCCAATCGGGCCGCTTCCGCCGCTACAAGGAGACGGCCTTGGAGTACGCCTTTATGATGGATCTCGAAGGCATTACAGAGTAACGGAGACTTTCGGAAGCGCTGTCGTCAGTGCTTTCTGAGGTGCCTGTCCTGTGAAACATCTGCAGGAAAGGAGCGTAAAACAAAGGGTATGCAACAATTCACTTGTCCGTGGTCTTGGACCCCTAGGTTGGGTCTGATGTTGGCTTTAGCAGTGCTGTTATTCAGTGGCTGTGAGCAGCCGGCCGAAGAGCTGGTGGCGCCGAGCTGGACCCCCATTTTGGCGGTTCCGTTGGTGGACACCCGGTTTGATTTGGAGGATGTTTTGGAGGTGCTCTCCGACAGCTTGGATACGGTTCCGGTCGTTGGACTTGAAGGAGGGCGTTTGGCATTCGTGCATACCGAGGATTTTTCGGGAACCTTGGCTGAGAATTGGCTGATGTTGCCCGATGTGGCCGAATCGGCAGACCTGGTGCTGGACGAAGAGTTGGCCGCTGCGATCAATTTGACAGCACCCGGGACCATGCTGACCCTGTCAGACACCATGGTGTCTGAAATGACAGTGGACAACCCGCCAGGAGCCTTGGTGGACCTCATTATTTTGGCCGAAGGACAGCTCACTTTGACGGTGAGTTCTACCATGGGAGACGAGGTTGAAGGACAGCTGACCATCCCCAAGTTGTTTGATCCTACGGGGTCTCCTTGGAGTGTCTCTTGGACCTCGGAGATGCTGGAAAGCGGGAGTTTTGAGGTGACCGAGGACCTGGCAGGCTGGAGCGTTGAACCAGAAAACTTGAATGTCCAAGACACCAATGTGGTGCGGGCAATTTTTGATGTGTTCTTGATCAATGATGCTGCGCACACAGCCCAGGAGGGGGAATCCCTCTCGGCTTCTTTTGTGATGGAAGGCCAAGAGTTTGAGCGCGTTGAAGGTGACTTTGGGTCTTCAGAAATTTATCTGGAGGAGGGCACGACGACGGTGGCTTTGTTTGATGACCGCTTCACGGTCTCGGGGGCATCCATAGAAGAAGCGTCCATTTCGATCGAAGTCACCAATGGTTTTGGTGTAGAAGCTTCCTTGGACTCAGTGAGCCTCAAGGCCATCGAGGACGATGTGGTGGTCAATGAGCTGGAGGTTACAGCGCCTCCGTTGACGGTCCCTGCTGCAGAGGGAAGCGCACAGTCGCCTTCTGTGACGTCGTGGTTCATGGATGAGACCAACAGCAACATCACGTCGTTCTTTTCGGCCCAGCCTCAATTGTTGGAGCTGTCGGCGTGGGTCACTTCAAATCCGAACGGGGTAGGTTCGGAGGGGCCAAACTTTGTGGATGCCGATGGATACGTGACAGGAGAACTGAGGGTTGAAGTGCCCTTGGCGCTGCGCCTTGAGCAACTCGATTTTGTGGATACGCTGGATGCCACGTTGGAATTCGAAGAAGAGGAATTGGAGTTGGATTCGGCTGAATTGAGGTTCATCCTGCACAATGGGTTTCCTTTTGGGGTCGACCTGTCTGTGACTTTTTTAGATGAGTTCGGTGTGGCATTGGACAGTTTGGGCCTGTCCCCGTTGTCTTTGTTCACGATGCCTGTTCTGGACGGAGAAGGCGAGCCTTTGGAGCCCGCTGTTTTTGTCTATGACCTGCCACTGAATTGGGACCGTGCGGACCGACTGCGCGCCATGACCAGTGTGGTGGTGCAGGTGTGGTCTTCCACGGCAGAAGCGCAAAGCGGGGAGACGGTTTACTTGAACGAGGACCAGGAGCTGCGTTTGGAATTGGCTGCAAAACTTTATGCCCGTGTTGACCTTTGATGTGATCCGAAATCAAGGGGCTTTGGCCTTGCTGCTGTTGGGCTTGCCCATCTGTGGTTTGGGACAACTGGGCCCAGTAGAATTGCTTCCCGAATGGGGTCAAGCAGGGTGGTCAAACCCGGCGATCATGCACCCCTCTGGGGGCCACCTGCTGATTGGTGGCTTGTCTGGTGGTCAGTTTGAGCTGGACCACACGGGTCCGACATACGCCGACTTCATTGGTGCAGATGGCGCGGTCAACCCCAATGCCTTGCTTTCCAACATGGACCCCATGGAGTCCATTGGTTTTCGTTCGGAGACGCCGATCATTTCGTTGGGCTTTCGCGACGAAAAGCGCTTTGAGTTTAGACTGCGGAGTCAGGTGGTGACCGAGCAGCGGTTTGATTACGACCGGGATTTGTTTGATGTGGCGTGGCGTGGTAATGGACACCCGGACAACATTGGCCGGCCGATTTCCTTCGGAGGCATGGGCGCCAATGCGCAGGTGTATTTCGACCATGCTGTGAGCGTTGGAGCCATGGCCAAGGAGGACAAACTGTGGTTGGGTTGGGGCATTCACTTGCTCAATGGTGTGGCCGCTTTTCAAACGGAGACGTTTGATGTGGAATGGACCACGGACACCTTGGATTACAGTTGGGATTTGGCGGGTGCAGCGACATTGAATGCCGCGGGTTTGAACCTGGACTCTCTGCTGAATCAAGGCGAGATTGAAATCCCAGGAAATGGGGGCATGCCCAACATCTTGGGCTCGGGTGTCGCCTTTGACTTCGGCTTTCTGTGGCGGTTGGGTCAGTGGGTCGAACTGGATGGTTCGATTGAAGGTATGGGGGGGATGAGGTGGTTAGAATCGCTCTCAAGAAAGCGGGTAGACCCGGCCAACTTCATTTTGGAAGGCATTGATTTGGTGGGTGAATTGGAGGACGTTGGGTCGAGTTCTTCGGATTCGATTTCACAGGCGGTAGAGGATTGGGCTGCCGCTTTGACGGACTCGCTGGAGGCTACTTTTCCGGTAGAATCAGATCCTGGACTGGCTGCTGCTTTCGATACCAGGATTCGGGAGACGTGGCGTCTGGGCATGAGGTTCAGGCCATCGGAGTCTTTGGAGGTCAGCGTGATGGCGTATCGACAGTTCCGATTCGGCCAGACCACAAATGGGGGACTCTTTGGAGTGACGTACAGGTTGCGGGGCAATGTCACAGCACACCTTCAGGGCCAATACCATTCAAGCAGATGGATGTGGGGGTCAGGTTTGTCGCTGAGGGGAGGACCTGTGAGGTTGTCGGTATCAGCAAGAAATGTTCCAGGCTTTTTGTTGCCCCTTGATGCGGGGCACTGGCAGGGTCAAGTGGGCATTTCCTTTGATATGGGCTATGCCCAGAAAAAGAAGCGGCGCAAGAACGACCTCGGCACAGGCAAGGGCATGTGGCACTGAGCGATAGGGCTTCAGCTGTTTAGGAAATCTTCGTACCCCACGCCCCTTAGAAATTGGGAGATGGAATGGGCTTCAAGGTCCATGAATACCCCTGACCAACCTGCATTGATGGCGCCGGCAACATTGGCACGGGTATCGTCGATGAGCAACGTTTTGGCCGGGTTGAGGTCAAACTGGTTGGCGACCTCTTCAAACGCCCGAGTATCGGGCTTTCGGTGGCCCAGTCTGTGGCTGTAGACCATTTGCCGGAAGGATTCGGGAAACTTATGCTGCCTGGAGCTTAGGATTTGCTTCTCGAAATGTTCGGCATGCAAGGCGTTGGTATTGCTGAAGAGGATCAAGTCGAACTGGTGATGCAGGGTCTTGATCCAGGGCATGGTTTCGGGCCTCAGACCAATCAGCAAAGCGTTCCAGGCGAGCCGGACATCCTCCACTGTGGTGCCTGCAGCGCAGCGGTCGCACAGCTCATTGAGAAAGTCAAGTTCTTCTATACTGCCCGTCTCTAGGGCGTTGAAGATGGGATTCTGCCGGCCGTGGCGGAACTCGAGTTCGAAGTTGGGCAAACCCAATGCGGCAAAAGCCTTGGCGGTTCGGCCGTGATCAATTTCATAGAGCACCCCACCAAAGTCCAAGACGATGTGGTCGAATTGATGCCAGTCAATAGGGAAGAGTGCTGGAGTTGGCATTCCACTTACAAGTGCAGTACCCAAGCCTGCTCGATGCCGTGGTGGCTCTTGAGGCTTTTTTGGAAGGATATGGCGCGGCTGTTGTTGGTGAAACAGCCTGTAGATACGCGGTGGTTGCCATTGGGTCCGGGAAGAATGGACGTGGCGTAACCGAGGGATTCAAACCTGCGTGCAAGGCCTGCTGCGCGTTGCATGGAGCTGAACGTCCCTGCGATCACATGGTGGCTGCAACCCGATGACAGGGGCTGGGGAACAGGGAGGGGCATCAGGGCCTCTTGGTTGTCGCCCCATTCAATGTTGGGTGCTCCAGGGTGGATAAACCCAAGGGTGTTGTCTTCTGCAGGTTCAGGAAAGCGAATGTCTTCGCCCTCGATGCGGGGCAAATAGGCCGATGGCTCGCTGCGGTTCAAACTGAGGAATTCGAACTGATCGCCTTCTGATTGACCCCACCAGAGGGACCCCGCCACCAGCAAGGGCAGCAATAAGACTGCTGCCACGCGCATCCATGCGCCTGTCCAGTGGTCCGCTTCTTCCAAAGCTTCTGGCACCGTTTCTATGGCCGGGTTTTCTTGGGCGGGAGTTTCTACAGGCGCCTCAACAACCGAGCGGTCGATCCAAGGGATGCGGCTGAGGCCTGGCGGAGCGTAACGTTCACCCAATCGGGATTCAGGGGCAAATCCAAAGGAGCCGTTGTCTGTTTGATACAACCTCCCCAATCCTGGAATCTCGCGGGTCTCGCCTGATTCGAGGTGGTTTTTGAGGGAAGCGGCTTCTTTGTCGATGAGGGCGGTGGCTGCATCGGTTGTGCAGCTGGTCGCCCTTCGTATTTCCTGTTCCAGCAGTCCATCCCGAACAGTCAGCTTGGGATTGAAGACCACGTTGCGGCCCGGCGGAACCCATTCGCCTTTGTCGGCGTCAAAGCGGGCGGGAACGGGGTGTGCCACGAATCCACCCAGTCCAGGAATCACGAGGCAGTCGTGATCGTGAAGCAGTAGAGGCAGGGCTTGGATCAAGAAATCCATATCCATGTTGTTGGGCATTCCACGCCGAAAATAAGGTGATTCCCCGTTGCTTGACGGGATTCACTGAGCGATTGCCCCACTCAAGGTGTTTGCTGTTGATACCAAAGGCGCAAACGGCTCAGGTCTTCTTCAGTATCTACGGGGCCTGGAGAGGTCCCTTCCGTGACGGAGACCATGCCGATGGACATGCCGGATTCCAGCCACCTGAGTTGTTCGAGGCGTTCGCTTTTTTCGAGGATTCCCGGGGGCAATGCAGCGCAACGGGTGAGGGCGCCTGGCCCAAAGCCATAGATGCCAATGTGGACCTGAAATGGCCCTCCGGAAGGAACAGGGGAGCGGGAGAAATACTGGGCCTGCTGGTGCGTGTTGACGGCCACTTTGACGCGGTGGGGAGACGCCACTTCGTCCTGAGAAGCTGGGCGCATGGCGCTGACAATGTCCCACTGGTTCATCTGCAATGCCGCGCAGATGGCGGAAAGGTGCTGTGGATCGGGAAAAGGCTCGTCTCCTTGGAGGTTGATGACGGCACCTCCATCTCCCCACTGGCTCCAGACTTCTTGGCAGCGGTCTGTTCCTGTGGTGTGGGAAGGGTCGGTCAGCAAGGCTTCTCCACCGGCGCCGGCAATGGCTTGTACAATGTCCTCGCTGTCGGTAGCGACGCAAACCCGCTGGATATCGGGATGGCGTTGCGCCGCCCTCCATGTATGCACAACCATGGGTTCACCGCCAATGATGGCCAGGGGCTTGTTGGGCAACCGGGTTGATCCAGCCCGGGCAGGGATGATGGCGGAGATGTTCACGGAGTAAAAGTGTAGCGCACGAGCCAAAGGCGGTTCGCTTCAGCGGCCAGTGGCCGCAGCGCGTAGTTGAGGTTGGCCGCATTGCGAACAATGAGTTCCACGTGGTGCTGGTCATTGAACTTTCGTCCGACTTGGAAGTCGTGCAACCACTGGACATTTGGCCGTTCGGCGAGCCAGTCAATCAGGCCATATTCGAGCAGTCCCAATTCTTCGATGTCCAGAAATGCTTTGTCGATGTTCTGGATGGTGGTGTTTCTCGCTGCGTTCCATCCGACCGTCCACCCGGAGGCATGTTGGAGGCTTAGGTTGGTGCGGAATGTATTCAGTATGCGGTACTTGAGGACATTGTCCGTGGTGTCTGAACTGGTTGAATTGTAACTGACGCCCATTGTGCTTCCTCCTGAGAATGTGGCATAGACTGAATCTGGCGTCATGCTCACGGGGTCCAATAAGGTTTGTCCGATGAGCCATTGAACTTTCCATTGGCCGACTTCTCCTGTGCCCATCGTGCTCCATTCAAGGCCATTGACGCGGGCCTTGCCGGTATTGATGCTGCGGAAACCGAGGTCCAGCAGGCCATTGCCTGTGTTGCCCCAAATGCCAAAGGTGTATTCGATGAAATCCTCGAAATCCTGTTGGAAAATGGCGACGTCAAAGAAGCCTTTCCACTGTCCCTTTTGACCGAACCTGAACCCTTGCTTGAGGCCAACCTCCATGTTGATGGACGATTCGGGACGGATATCCAGTGAAGGGAAGACGCTGATTCCGCCTACAGTGGTTCGAATGAACTTCTCTGCAATGCTTGGAAATCGGAAGCCTTGACCGATGCTGGCTCGAAGGAAGCTCGCTTGTCCAAATCGGTAATTGATGCCGGTTCTGAAGACGGTCTTTCCGAGGGAAACGCTGTCGAGTTCAAAGTGCTCATAGCGGGTTCCTGCGGTGAGGTGCAACCGCTCGTGGGGCTGTGCATCGATTTGCAGGTAGGCAGCTCGGTTGGCTGCGTCGTGCACGGTATCTCCAATGCCGGCGTCGTAGAGTTCGGCAATGCTCCGGGTTCCTTGGGCGTACAACCCCGCGGTGGCGGACCAATTCTCTGCACGGTAGCGCGAACGGTATTCACTTTGCCACGTGTTCGATGCATTGCCTTGGTCGTTGTCATTGTCGTTGACAAGCCGCAGGAAACGGCCTTGAATTCTGTGATTCCAGTTTCCCACAGTCCGCTCGAAATGGGGGTCTACTGTGATCATGCGTTGCACGGTGCGCGTATCCGCTCCAGGCGTGGCGGCATAAAAACCGGTGTCAGCATCCAGCCAGAGCAAGGTGTTCACGCCCTCTCCGCTGATGGCGTTGGCCCGAAGGCCGTAGCCCCAGCCGCCATTTTTGGGGGTGTGCTCCCAAGCTCCATTGACCCGCCATTGGCGCTCTGCGTCATAATGGTCTACGGTAAAGGGGTTGTAAGGCCGGTCGTGTGGCTGTCCTGTAACCGGATCGATTTGCGGTCCTTTGTGTCCGTCGCTCCCCAGCCATTGGCCACCAAAACTGATGCCGTCACCATTTTTCAGTCGACGCGTATGGAGCCAAGAAGTGCTGCTTTGCATCAACGGACTGTTCCAGTATTTGCGGCCGTTTCCAGGATTGCTGTGTACACCGTGTTGCACCGTAACCCGCGTCAACGGCTCTGGGTCTGGAAAAGCGGTCCGGAATTGAATCACCCCGCTCAATGCTGAAGAGCCATAGAGCACACTGCTGGCCCCTTTGACCACCTCTACTTGCTCCAGATTTTCCAAAGGCAGGAATCCCCAAGTGGGGCGCCCAGCATCTCCGCTGAGCACGGGAAGCCCGTCGAGCAGGACGGCCACGCGTGAACCTGCTCCAAAGCTGTAGCCGCTTCCGCCCCGGATTTGGGGCTCGCTGTCGACAATGGTCACACCCGGAGTTCTAGAAAGGCTTTGGTCCGCGCTGGTGGGTGCGCCTTGGTTGACGAGTTCTGGTGGGAGCACGTCAATGGAAACGCTGACTTCGCCCAAGTCTTGCTCGTATCGGCCTGCAGAAATTACCGCTGTGCCAATTCGGGCCACATCTGGTGAAAGCGAAACGTTGCGGGTCAGATTGCCCGTCCAGGGCTCCAGTTTTTCGGTCCACTCGAGGTATCCAACGTACCTGACGCGCAGGGTGCCGCCTTCGTTGGGATTGAGGCTGAGGCTGAATGCGCCTTCAATGTTGGTAGAAACTGTTTTGCCGGCGAGCATGACAACGGCGCCGGGCAAGCTTTCTCCGGTTGCGGCGTCGGTGACGGTTCCAGCGATGCTGGGCGCTTGTTGGGCCTGCAGCATGGAGATGCTGCCGATGCAGAGGACGAGGGTGGACAAGAGGCAGCGCCAAAGACAGGGCGCTGTTTTGAGGGGAGGTGTTCCAGGTATGGACATTGCTTCGAATGTAAACCCAAGTAGGCCGTTGGCGAAGTGCTTGTTACTGGCATGGTGCACAGGGCCACTTTGGCGGCATGTCTTATGAAGATCAAATAGACCCCTCTACAGGACGTGTTTTGGGGGATGCAGAAGCGTGGCTCTTGGACTGGTTAACGGCTGCACAGTTGCCGCGGTTTAATGGCAAGGGCACGTTGCGCGTAGTGAGAGAGGTGGGCCTGGGTGCTTGGCTGTCCGGGTTTTCGCCTCACCTCTTAGCGCCTGCGCGCGAGCGGGCGTTTCAGCAGCGAGAGCAGCTTCGCGAACAAAGAGTGGTGCCCCTGATTTTGGGCAGGACGGGCTATCCGCATTTGCTGGCACAGCTGCCCGACGCCCCTTGGGTGCTCTTTGCAAAAGGCAATGTGGATGCCCTGTCCAAACGACGCCCTTTGGGTGTGGTGGGGACCCGCAAGGCTTCCTCTGTTGGACACGGGGCGGTGGACGCCTTGTTTGATGGGATGGAGGGCATGGAGTGGACCATGGTGAGTGGCATGGCAGACGGCATCGACGCTGCGGCCCACCGCATGGCTTTGGACAGAAACGTGACCACTGTGGCTTGTTTGGCCCATGGTCTTCATGCTGTGCACCCGCGGTCAAACCGTTATTTGGGGGAGCGTGTGGTGGACGAGGGAGGTTGTTGGGTCTCTGAATACCGATGGGGCACCCCTCCGTCCAAGTACACGTTTCCCGCGAGGAACAGGATCATAGCTGGCTTGGTAGAAGCGGTTGTCGTCGTGGAATCGGGTGACCCCGGGGGGAGCATGATCACCGCAAGGTTGGCCCAGGATTACAACCGGAGGGTATTTGCGTTGTCGCCCACTTGGTGCGCAGAAGCCATGCGGGGCAATGCGCGGCTGATCCGTGAGCAGGTGGCTGAATTGTTGCACGCCCCGGAAGACTTGGCAAAGGCGATGGGCTGGAAAACTGGGGAGCTGGACCGTTCCACCGAGGACTCCGAAACGGATGGCCCATTGTCTGATGTGGTCATCAGCGGGCTGGATCCTTATCAGGCCAAACCCTTTGAGGTATTGGTCGAAATGTTGGAAGCCGATCCCAAATGGGTGCGCAAGAAATTACTGGAGGCAGAATTGGCAGGATGGGTGCGGTGCTGGCCAGGTGACCGCTTTACCCGGACTGTGCGTTGAGTGGTTTCGGAATCAGAGTTTGTTCATGATTTCTTCGATGTCCACCATACAGGACATACACTCGTTGGACAACTTGGTGACCCTTTCCTCAATTTCGGCAATGGGAGTTTGGTTTTTGGCGAGGACTTCTAACTGTTTGAAATCTTCGTATGCCTGGGTATAACCAATGGCCCCAGCTGCACTTTTCAGCTTGTGGGCATAAAATCCAACTTGCTCAAAATTGCTGCTAGAGACGCTCTCTGACAGGGCTTGCATGTCTTGAGGGGTGTTCCGGACAAAAATCTGCAAGACTTGCCGTAGGAAGGCGGGGTCATTTCCTACAATGCGCTTGAGGTGGTCTAAATCTAAAACGGCCATTGCTGTAAAGGTCAGCTATTTATTTGTCTTACCACTGCCCTGACACCCACTTCCACAAATCATTGCCATTGGCAAGCGCCATAAGCGCTAATATGAACAATAATCCGGCTAACTGGCTGTATTCCATAAACTTCTCTCCGGGCTTTCTGCCTGAGATCATTTCGTAGAGCAAAAACATCACGTGTCCACCATCCAAAGCGGGGATGGGAAGAAGGTTCATGAAGGCTAAAATGATGGACAAGAGGGCAGTAATGTTCCAGAAGCTCTCCCAATTCCACTCTGGGCTAAAGATGCTCCCCAGGGTGATAAACCCGCCGAGTTGTTTGGATCCACCGGGGCGAAATAAGAACCGCAGTGATGAGACGTATCCCGTGAGGGTGGTGGTGGCCTTTTCTGCTCCACCTGCGAGGGCCTCAATCGGCCCGAATTGCTGCTCTTCAAATTCAAAAACGCCCAGCTCTTCATAGCTCACCGGGAAGAACCCGAGTTTGCCGTCTTGGTCTACGGCAGCAGACAAATACTCCAGCTCAGCATCTGTTGGGAGCGGCGTCGCAATGCGGTCTACATTTTGATTCAAGGCGTTGTGTCGCACCCCGATGGAGACGCCGTCTTGTCCTTTGAACTGTGCCAAGGCTTTGACAACACTTTGGAAATATGGGGTGGCGATTCCGGCTACAGAGAGGATTTGATCTCCGGATTGGAGTCCCGCTGCCTCTGCTCCAGACCCAGGAGAAACCTTGTCGACAATGGCCGGGAGGTTGACGTTGATGGGACTGGTTCCTTTGGGAAGGGCTTCGGCATTGTTCAGCAAGACTTGACCGAGCTCGGTTTGGAACGTGAGCTCTTGCTCGAAACCGTTGCGTATGACGGTGGCTTTGGTGACTTGTGTTCCAAAGACCACGGACCTGAAGTCGTCCAGCCTTTGAACAGGTTCTCCCTGAAGGGAAATGACCACGTCGTCATTTTGAAAACCAGCCTCTTGTAAAGGCTCAACGAATGACAATCCATAAGGAAGGCGATCGATGCGCAAGTCTCGGTCCCCCCACACAAACAGGACCATGGCGTAGATCAGAACACCGAGGATGAGGTTCACGGTTACGCCGCCGAGCATGATGATGAGGCGCTGCCAGGCGGGTTTGGACCG
The DNA here is from genome assembly GCA_022428285.1 of Flavobacteriales bacterium. GTDB lineage: Bacteria > Bacteroidota > Bacteroidia > Flavobacteriales_D > Sanyastnellaceae > UBA8752. The sequence continues at coordinate 2,725 of JAKMCX010000222.1, read as the reverse complement.
AAACTCCCAAGGCTGAGGAGGCTTGGCCATTTGCTCCTTGTCCATGGATTCGTCGATCATGCCGGCGATTTTGACATATCCCCCCAAGGGCAGCCAACCAATGCCGTAAACGGTTTCTCCAATTTTGCGTTGGAAGAGGGCCCCTTTGACGTCGAAGAACAAGAAGAACTTTTCTACGCGCGTCTTAAAAAGCCGGGCAGGAATGAAGTGGCCGAGCTCGTGTAGCACGATCAGAAAGGACAGGCTGAGCAGGAATTGGCCTGCTTTGATGAGAATCTCCATGCCGAGGCGGTGCGTTGCGGAAGGGTTCCAACCTTCTTTTCAGAGAGGTTGTTTTGCGCAAAACTAAGCCGCATCAGGGTGCTGCGTCATTTTTAACGCCTTTTCCGGCCGTTCGTCCGCATCTTGCCATCTCGTAACGTTTCGGTTCCGCGTTACTCTACAACATGCCTGATTCGTCCAAGCAGAAATCCAACCCCGGCCGCAAGCCCAAAACAGCGCCAAAGCGCGACCGTTTTGTGGGCCCCAGCTTATTGATGTGGGCCCTCTTGCTCTCACCAGCCATGGGCATCGCGGCATTGTTGATGCTCGCTTCGACTTCAGACTTGCCCGATACGGAAACGCTGGCCAACCCCAAGACCGACTTGGCCACCCGGATTTACACCGTGGATGGTGTTCAGTTGGGCAGTTTTTACCGGGAAAACAGGGCTGACGTGCGTTACAGTGACCTTCCGCCGTCGTTGGTGCAGGCATTGATTTGCACAGAAGACGTGAGGTTTAGAGACCATACTGGCGTGGATTTCAAGAGCTTGGCGAGGGCGATTGTGTATCTGGCCAAACGCGGTGGAGGCAGCACCATCACCCAGCAGCTGGCCAAGCAGCTGTTCACAGAACGCTACGACAAAACGGGGTTCTTTGAGAGGGCGGTGCTTCAAAAGCCGAAAGAATGGATCATCGCGACGAGGCTGGAAAGACAATACACCAAGGATGAGATCATCGGCTTGTATCTGAACCGCTATGATTTTCTGAACCAAGCTGTGGGCATCCGAAGTGCGGCCCAGGTGTACTTCGGAAAGCCCGTTCAGTCTTTGGACGTTCACGAGTCGGCCATGCTGGTGGGCATGCTCAAGAACAGCGCCTTGTACAATCCACTGCGGCGGCCGGAACTGGTGGCCGAAAGGCGGGCGACGGTGCTGTCACAAATGGTGAAATACGGGGCTTTGCCAGAGGAGGGGTTGGACAGCCTGCAGGCTCTGCCGCTTGGGCTGCGCTACCAGCGGGTGAGCCATGATGAGGGCCCAGCGCCGCATTTCCGTGAGAAGTTGCGCGCCGAGGTGGGGTCGTTGTTGAACGAGAAGGATGAGGAAGGCGCTTTCAAGATTTCAAAGGCAGACGGCGCGCCGTTCGACCTTTATCGGGATGGGCTGGTCATCCATACGACCTTGGACAGCCGCCTCCAGCGCTACGCCGAGGCAGCGGCGAACCGACACATCCGGGGCGAACTGCAGCAAGATTTCTGGAAGGACCTGAAGCGATCGACGGGCAGAACTTGGCCTTTTTTCTCTGAGGACATTTTGCCCAAAGAACAGGACCGCATCTTGGACCGGGCACTGGTGCAAAGCCGCAGGTATCGCTTGGCCATGGGCAAGGAGTGTCCAGAGTGCGCGCGCCCAGCTTTTTACATCGCCGAACGGGACAGTGCAAATCAGCGCGTTCATTTCTGTAGGCCAGAAAAAGGGGGGTGTGGTCACATTTGGCCGGTCATGTCCCGCCGTCAATTGGATGCCCAATTCGAGGAAAAGACCCAGACACGCGTGATGGGCGTCGGCGGTTGGGTGGACACCTTGATGTCCCCGATGGACAGCATTCGCCATCAGAAGACCCTGTTGCATGCCGGCTTGATGAGCATTGACCCCAACAATGGAGAGGTCAAGGCTTGGGTGGGAGATTTGGACTACCAATGGTCGCAATTTGACAATGTGAGCCAGTCGCGGCGCCAGGTGGGGTCCACCTTCAAGCCCTTCGTATACGCCACTGCAGTGAGGTTGGGACTGGACCCTTGCACTGAGTTGCCCAACCAGAAGACCTGCATTGACATGCCGGAAGGCCAAGACCCGTGGTGCCCAGACAACAGTGATATGGAGTATGGCGAAATGGTCACGCTGGAGTACGCTTTGGCCAATTCTATGAACACGGTGACGGCCAAGCTGATCAAGGATTACGGCGTTCAGCGTGTTGTAGACCTTGCCCATGCGATGGGCATCGAAAGCGACATTCCTGCAGTGCCTTCTATTGCATTGGGCGTCGCCGAATTGTCACTTCAGGAGGTTACATCGGCCAATGCGACGTTTGCTGGAGGTGGGGTTTGGCATGCGCCCCGCATCATCCGGAGAATCGAGGACAAACGGGGCAATACCATTTATGAACCCCGACCTGAGATCCGCCAGGGACTGGATGCCGCCACGGCCTATCGTGTGCTTGAAATGATGAAGGGCGTGGTGGATGGCGCTTACAATGCGGAATTGAATGTGACCAAAGGCACGGGCATTCGTTTGCGTATGGACTTGGAACGGAGGGAGTATGACGGCTTGAAAATCCCCATGGCGGGCAAGACAGGCACCACTCAATCCAACGCCGACGGTTGGTTTATTGGCCTGACTCCGGAGTTGGTGACGGGGGTCTGGGTAGGGGCTTCGGACCCGGCAGTCCGCTTTTCGACCACCAC
>JAKMCX010000219.1 GCA_022428285.1 Flavobacteriales bacterium | reverse complement strand
ACCGCCCGCTGGAACCACCTCATCAGCGACAAGGCTTTCATCACAACAACGGCCACATACAGCGATTATGAGTTCGCGTTTGAAGCCCAACAAGACAGCTTCACCTTTGGATTCAGGAGCGGCATTGACGACCGTGGAATCAAATCAAGGCTGACCCTCTACCCCAACCCGAGGCACACGATCAGGGCCGGCATTGAATACACCTATCACACCTTTCTCCCGACCGAATTCTACGCCACCTCAAACGGGGTCGACTTTGACTTGGGTGAGGCTGTTCGCACGCGCAGCCACGAAATCTCTGCTTACCTCGAGGACGAATTCGACATCACAGACGCCTTGAGGCTGCAGGCGGGCTTGCGCTACAGCGGATTCATCCAGACGGGTCCATTCACACGCTACATGCCTCCTTCCGGAACCGACCCGTTGAGTGCCAGTACCGCTCCGGCTGAAGTCCGGTACAACAAAGGCGAGATGGTCTCCAACCATGGCGGCTGGGAGCCTCGGGTGTCTATGCGTTTGACCACAGGTCCGCGCAGTTCATTCAAAGCGGGCATTGGCCGAAACCTTCAATACATCCACCTCGCCTCGCTCTCCCCCACATCGCTCCCCGGGGACATTTGGCTTCCGAGCTCTGATGTGGTCAAACCTCAAGACGGCACGCAGGTCAGTGCGGGCTGGTTCCGCGATTTCGGAGCCGACCGCAACATTGAAGCTTCTGTGGAAGTCTACTACAAATGGTTGTCCAACCTCGTGGCTTATGCCGAAGGAAGCCAGCCCGACGACAACATCCGCAACAACGTCGACAACAACCTGGTGTTTGGGTCGGGAACGAGCTATGGCATGGAGCTCTTTGTGAAGCGCAAACGGGGGGTGTGGACAGGTTGGCTCGGCTACACTTGGAGCAAAACCGACCGCTTGTTTGCCGACCTCAACAATGGAAACCCCTTCCCTGCCCGTTATGACCGGAGGCACGACCTGAGTGCCATTTTGGAGTGGACCATCGATGACCGTTGGAAACTGGGCAGCACGTTCATCTATGGCACAGGCAATGCCATCACGGTGCCCTCGCAGCGCTATTTCGTGGACGGCAACCTCCTGGACGTTTATGGACCGCGCAATGGCTTCCGCATGCCGGCCTACCACCGGGCAGACATTGGTGCCACCCACACACCAAGGGCCAAACAAAAGAAACAGAAGCGGAAGGAGCGCTACGGCCAATGGGTATTCTCGGTGTACAACGTTTACAACAGGCTGAACCCCTATTTCATTTACTTCGGCAACGAGGGGGCCATTGAAGAAGGCACCTTGGACATCCAAGCCTACCAAATCAGCCTGTTCCCGATTTTACCTTCGGTTACCTGGAACTTCAAGTTCTAACTTCGCCCCATGGGCACACTCGCGGCACTCAACCCGTTTTTTTGGAAGTACCGTGGCAGGTTGGCGTTGGGTTTCCTGTTCGTCTTTTTGACCAATGCATTTTCTGTCTTTGCCCCTGTCGTCATTGGCGAAGGCATCAACCTTTTGGAAGAAGCTTACTCGGGATTCCTGGCCCCTTTGGACGAAGGCGTTTCTGCAGAAGAAGTGTTTTCGGCCGAACCGCTACAAGCGCCCCCTACCCTCACGGCATTGGCCCGCTGGATTGGACAAGACAAAGGCCTTTTCGGCGCTCCGAAAACCCGGGATGAGCTGATCCGGCTTGTGTCTTTTATCGCCGGGCTTCAAGCCTTGCTCTACATGCTGGCCTATCTGATGAAAGGCGTGTTTTCATTCATGACGCGTCAAACGATCATCGTCATGAGCCGGTTGATTGAATATGACCTGAAGGAGGCGATTTACGACCAATACCAAAAGCTGCCTGCCGCCTTTTACAAGCAGAACGCGACGGGCGACCTGATGAACCGCATCTCAGAAGACGTCTCCAAAGTCCGCATGTACCTCGGGCCGGCCGTGATGTATGGCCTCACCCTGGTGACCATGATGTTTCTCACGGTCGGGGTCATGCTCCGCATCGACGTTACGCTGACGCTCTGCTCATTGGCGCCGTTGCCGTTGATGAGTTTTGGGGTGTACAAAATCAGCGCACGCATCCACCGCAAAAGCGACGCTGTTCAATCCCAACAAAGCTTGCTGAGTGCCAAGGTTCAACAGGACTTTTCTGGCATCCGAATTCTAGCGGCCCACAGGCGCGAAGAGCGGGCCTATGAGCGGTTTCAAAAGGCAGCGGACGAATACAAGTTCAGAACACTGGACCTGGTCAAGGTGGACGCCATGTTCATGCCCATCATCGTTATGCTCGTGGGTCTGAGCACCATTTTGACCATCTACGTCGGCGGATTGCGTGTCTTTTCTGGCGACTTGCAGTTGGGCCACATTTTTCAGTTTGTGTTCTATGTCAACCTGCTCACCTGGCCGTTCGCATCTGTGGGATGGGTGACTTCGTTGGTGCAAAAAGCATCCGCAAGCCAGGCCCGGATCAACGCGTTCTTGGACGTGGAGCCGGACATCGCCAACACCGTGAACCAGCCCAGCAACATCCAAGGGCGCATCACCTTTAAGGGCGTGGGGCTCACCTATCCCGATTCGGGAATTCGCGCCTTGGACAAAGTAGACTTTGACCTTCAACCCGGAAAGACGCTGGCGGTCATTGGCAGAACAGGCAGCGGAAAAACCTCTCTTGCCCAACTCGTTGCGCGGCTTTACGACCCTTCAGATGGCGTCGTCGAGGTCGATGGCACTCCCCTCTCCAAACTCCACCTGCCCAGCTTGAGGGCGGCCATTGGATATGTGCCGCAAGACGTCTTCCTCTTTTCGGACACCATCGCATCCAACATTGCTTTTGGGGTGGATGACGCTCCATCAGAGGACATTGAACAAGCCGCCAAAGACGCCCATGTCCACCAAAACATTGAGGCTTTTCCCGAAGGTTATGAGACCCTTCTGGGCGAGCGGGGCGTCAACTTAAGCGGAGGGCAAAAGCAGCGCATTTCGATCGCGCGCGCCATTCTGCGCAAGCCTCGGATTCTGATTTTTGACGACTGCTTGAGCGCTGTCGACACGGAAACCGAAGCCATTATTCTGGGCAACTTGCGCCGAATCATGCATGGACGCACCTCCATTATCGTGTCCCACAGGGTGTCCACAGTGCGGGATGCCGACCTGATTCTGGTGCTGGATGAAGGGCAAGTATTGGAACGCGGAACGCACACTGAGTTGATGGCGCAAAACGGCCTTTACGCCGAGCTCCACAGCAAACAGGAAGGCCCTGCTTCCAGAGAAGACTGAGCATTGGCCGTCAGCAATCGTTGCCCAGAAGGCCCAGCATGAGCAGCAGGTCGGCCGAGCCTACATGCTGGTCGAAATTGAGGTCGGTCTGCAAAAACCCTGTGCTTCCGAAATCATTGAGGAAGCTGAGCAAGTCTTGGATGTTGACGTAATCGTCTCCATTGAAATCTCCGGCGCACCCGCCGTCGAGCTGCTCTAGGCCCAAAATATATCCGTTGCAATCGTTGTCGACCCCCATCAATGTGGGCGGGGCGCCGGGAAACATGGTCGCGTCCAAATCGTTGCAGTCTTGTCCCGGTTCTGCGAAAGCGTTGTCTGGGATGGTGCAAGAAGTGTATACCGTACCCCCCGCAAGTCCATCACCATCGATGTCAAAATAGAAGGGCAGCGACACCCCATCCTCATCAATGGCTTG
>JAKMCX010000218.1 GCA_022428285.1 Flavobacteriales bacterium | reverse complement strand
AAGCATGGAGGAGATTTTCGGACGCCTTTCCGCTGCCATCGAGGGCCTTTCCTAAGGTTCTTTCTGAAATGGCAAGCGAGAATTTCGTCGACTACGTCAAGTTGTGTTGCCGTTCGGGCAAGGGGGGTGCTGGAAGCACCCACATGCACCGGGACCGCATGACTTCTAAAGGAGGCCCTGATGGCGGTGATGGTGGCCGAGGAGGCCATGTGATTTTGAGGGGCAACGTGCAGGTTTGGACCTTGCTTCACCTGAAGTACCGCAAGCACATCAAGGCGGGCCACGGAGAGTCAGGCGGAGCGAACCGCCGACATGGCGCCGATGGCAAGGACGAGTATTTGGACGTGCCGATTGGCACGGTCGTCAGGGATGCTGAATCCAATGAAATTGTCGGTGAAATCACCGAGGAGGGCCAAGAATGGACGTTGATTCCCGGTGGACGGGGAGGTCTGGGCAATGACCACTTCAAATCGCCCACAAATCAGACACCGCGCTACGCGCAACCTGGAGAAGATGGCCAAGAGGTTTGGCGGATCTTGGAGCTCAAGCTGCTCGCAGATGTCGGTCTCGTTGGTTTTCCAAATGCCGGAAAATCTACGTTGCTCAGCGTGGTGAGTGCAGCGAAACCTGAAATCGCAGATTACCCCTTTACCACCATCCGACCCAATTTGGGCATGGTGGCTTATCGCGGAGACCGGAGCTTTGTGATGGCGGACATCCCCGGTATCATTGAGGGTGCGCATGAAGGAAAGGGGCTGGGACTTCGGTTTTTGCGCCACATCGAGCGCAATGCTGTGCTGCTCTTTTTGGTGCCAGGCGATGCAGATGACATTGCCGAAGCCTACCGTGTTTTGCTGCGCGAATTGGAGCAATACAACCCAGAACTTCTTCAGAAAGACCGCGTTTTGTCCATCAGCAAATGCGATGTACTCGATGCCGAACTGCGCACAGAAGTGACAGCGGAGCTCGGGGATCTGAAACACCATTATTTCAGTGCGGTTACCGGAGAGGGATTGGACCGGTTGAAAGACCTGATTTGGCAGGCCATAGCGGGTGACGTTTCCTGAACTGTCGCTTCGCGGTACCTTCGCGCCGCACCATCAATGCTTATGGGAGATACACTCGCGCTCGAAACTGGAGAGGACCTGAGAAAGGTCGCTTTGAACGATTACCGCCTGGCCTGCATCAGCAGGGAGGCGTCCTTGCTGGGCCGCAAGGAAGTCCTCACGGGCAAGGCCAAGTTTGGCATCTTCGGAGATGGCAAGGAAGTGGCCCAGCTCGCCCTCGCCCGTCAATTTGGGGATGGCGATTTCAGAAGTGGATATTATCGGGATCAAACCCTCATGATGGTCTTGGGCCTCATGAGTGTGGAGCAGTATTTCGCCCAACTATACGCAGATACGCACCCCGAACGCGAGCCCATGACGGCGGGCCGACAAATGAACGGCCACTTCGGGTCGCGTATGGTCGATGGTGAAGGGGATTTCTTGGCCCTGACCAAGCAGCCGAACAGTTCGATTGACCTTTCACCTACCGCGAGTCAAATGCCGCGGCTGTTGGGGTTGGCACACGCCAGCAAGCACTTCCGGGCCCGTGGAAAGGCCATGAAAAAGGAGGGTTTCAAACTCAAAGGTTTTTCAAGGGACGGAAATGAGGTGGCTTTTGGCACCATTGGCGACGCAAGCACCTCTGAGGGCATGTTCTGGGAGACCATGAATGCAGCGGCAGTGATGGGGGTTCCCCTGTGCATGAGCGTATGGGACGATGGGTACGGGATCTCGGTTCCCAAGAAATACCAGACTGCCCGCGAAAGCATTTCACAGGCCCTCGCTGGAATGGCCTACGGGTCAGAGCCAGGCGGCGCAGGTGATGGAGGGATATCCATTGCCGAGTCCGAGGCCGACTTGCCCGGTGGAGGTATTGTGATTTTCAAGGTGCGCGCTTGGGATTATCCCGCGCTGCTGCTCACCTATGAACGCGCCGTGAACATCTGCCGTGAACGCCATGTGCCGGTATTGGTGCACGTCGAAGAGTGCACCCAGCCTCAAGGCCACAGCACCAGTGGTTCACATGAGCGTTACAAGACCGAGGAGCGCCTCGCTTGGGCACAAGAATTTGATTGCATCCGCCAGTTGGGGCGCTTCTTGGAAATGGAAGGGGCCGCGACAGAGTCGGAATTGGAAGCCATCCGCTCAGAGGCCAAACAGTGGGTTCGAGCAGAACAGAAATCGGCATGGAAAGCCGTGCGCACCGCCTTGGATGGCGAGCGCGATACAGCGGTTGAGTTGCTGAAAAACGTCCCCGGATGTCAGGATCAGGCCGCCGCATTGGCCGCCGCTTCCGACCCCATTCGGCGCGACGTGCACGAGACGGTTCGCCAGGCTTTGCATGCCACAGCTGCGCAGCCTTCGGACCAGCGCACAGCGTTGCTGCGTTGGTTGGAAGTTCAGGAGAAACGCTGTGGTGAATTGTTTGGGGGCGGACTCCATGCGCATGGGCATCACGATGCGACTGCGGTGGAACCCGTTGCTCCAGAATTGGGAGACGAGATGGTGGATGGCCGCCTGGTCCTTCGCGACAACTTCCAAGCGCTCTTCGAGCAATACCCCGAGCTGCTCACTTTTGGAGAGGACACCGGGCGCATAGGCGGGGTCAACCAATCTATGGAGGGCATGCAGGATGCCTTTGGTGAAGACCGGGTGTCCGATACGGGCATTCGAGAATGTACCATTGTGGGGCAGGGCATTGGTCTGGCCATGCGCGGGCTTCGGCCTATTGCGGAGATCCAATACCTGGATTACCTCTATTACGCCTTGCAAATCATGCGGGATGACCTGGCTACGGTGTACTACCGCAGTGCGGGTGCGCAGCGGGCACCGCTCATCATCCGCACACGGGGCCACCGACTCGAAGGCATTTGGCACGCGGGCAGCCCCATGGGCGCCATTGTGCACAGCGTGAGGGGAATGCATGTATGCGTACCGCGCAACATGACCGAGGCTGCGGGGATGTACAACACCCTTATGGCTGCGGGAGAGCCCGCCTTGGTGGTGGAGTGTTTGAACGGATACCGCAGCAAGGAACGCAAGCCGCTCAATGCTGGCGCGTTCAGGACGCCACTGGGACAGCCGGAGGTGGTGCGCTCAGGCACCGATTTGACGGTGGTCTCCTATGGCAGCACCTTCAACCTCTGCACAGTGGCAGCCGATCGGTTGGCAGAATTGGGCATCGAGGTGGAGTTGGTGGACGTCCGGACACTCCTGCCTTTTGACCTCACTGGAACCATTGCGTCCAGTGTGGCCCGCACCCACAGGGTGCTCTTTGTCGACGAGGATGTGCCCGGTGGTGCGTCGGCCTACATGATGGAGCGCTCCATGGCTGCTGGCGGACTTTGGGAACACTTGGATTCCGCGCCGCAAACCATGTCGGCAGCGCCGCATTTGCCCGCCTATGGAAGCGATGGAGACTACTTCTCCAAGCCATCTGTAGAGGACATCGTGGAAAGGGTGTATGCCATGGTTTCAGAGGATGACCCTGCGTCCTTCCCCGACTTGCGCTGATTGTGGAGCACATCGAGTTTTCATTGCGCACGCCTTACATCGACTTGCTCCAACTGCTCAAGGCCACGGGCTTGTGTGCGACAGGAGGTGAGGCCAAATGGGCCGTCGACGAGGGAAGGGTGACGGTGAACGGTGAGCCGGAGTCTCGCCGCCGCCGAAAACTGGTGGCTGGAGATCAGGTGGTGGTAGATGGTCAATATCTAGTGGGCATCAATGAAGGGGTTGGGCCATGATTTCGTCGCATATTGCCTGACGCCATTCTCCAAGGGTGGTAAATTTTGCGATTGATTCCTTCTAAAATGTGCCAGATGCGCTTCCAAAACTGGGCTGTATGCCTGATGCTGAGTCTTTTGTCATTGTCCGGATTCGCCCAAGAGGTGGTCAAAGGCCAAGTCATTGATGGGGAGACTGGCGATCCAGTCTTTGCTGCGGGTGTCTTGGTGCAGGGGACCACGATGGGGACTTCGACCGATTTTGATGGCCGTTTTCGTCTGGAAGTGCCGGGCTTTCCTGTCCGCTTGAACATCAGTTTTATCGGTTATGCCATGCTGACGCTTGACGTAACTGACGCCAACAGTGAGGTGAGCGCTACGCTTCAACCCGATGCTGTCTTGATGGAAGAGGCCGAAGTGGTGGGGTCCAGAATTGATGAGCGACAAAAGCAGGGACCACTGACGGTGGAATCCATGGATGTGTTGGCGATCAAGGAAGCGCCGAGCGGAAATTTCTACGAAAGCTTGGGCAACTTGAAAGGGGTGGACATGACCAGCGCTTCGTTGGGATTCAAGATCATCAACACCCGTGGATTCAACAGCACCTCACCGGTGCGCTCGCTGCAGTTGATCGATGGGGTAGACAACCAAAGCCCAGGTTTGAACTTCTCCTTGGGCAATTTCTTGGGGGCCCCAGAACTCGACGTCATGAAAGTGGACATTGTGGCTGGCGCCAGCAGTGCCTTTTATGGACCCGGTGCATTTAACGGGGTGATTTCCATGGAAACGAAGTCTCCCTTCCGCTTTCCTGGTGTTTCGGTCAGTGCCAAGGTTGGAGAACGAAACTTGACCGAAACGGGTTTCCGTTATGCCGACTACATCGAAAACTCAGACGGCGACCCCGTCCTTGGATACAAGATCAATGCCTTTCGCTTCAGTGCCGACGACTGGGAGGCCGACAATTACAACCCTGTAGATGGATCAGACGTGGACGCCTCGAACCCCGGCCGGTTTGACGCCGTCAACATATATGGGGACGAGTACAGGACGGTGTTTGACTACAGCGGAGACAACAGTGCCAATGGGCGTGGATTGGGGTCTTTCTATCGGACCGGTTACAGGGAGATTGATTTGGTGGATTACGGCACCAAAAACCTCAAAGTCTCCACGGCTTTGCACCTGAGGTTGCAGCCCGAGAAGACGTATGAATCTGCAGAGTTGGTGTATGGATTCAACAGCGGCTTTGGCACCACGGTGTACCAGGGTGACAACCGGTTCTCTTTGCGCGACATTCAATTTTATCAGCACAAAATTCAACTGTCCAAGCCGGGGAAATGGTTCCTGAGGGCTTACCGAACAAGCGAAGATGCGGGCAACAGCTATGATCCCTATGCGACTGCCCTGCGCTTGCAAGAAGAAACCCGCAGCGACTACAGCTATGCCAAGGTTTATTACCGGTATTGGGTAGACAGCATTGCGCCGATGATCGATGGGACATGGCCCGAAGGGATTTTGGACACATCTGGGTCGTTTCCGACGTTTACCATTCCACCTGACAGCATTTCTGCTTGGTTCTCCAACAACCAGACCAACCTCACCGAATGGCACAACTTGGTGGAAGATTGGACCAACAACGGTTATGCTGGTTTGAGCGACGTGGCGCAGGATCCAGTGGGCCACCTCCAACCGGGTACACCAGAATTTCAGGAAGCCTTTGACCGGATTACTTCTCTCAAGAACAATGAAGGTGAGGGGGGGACGCGGTTCTATGACCGGTCGAGCCTGATTCACGCTCACGGCGAGCGAATTTTTAAGCCTGCTGGTTTGGAAGAGGTCAGGGTAGGGGTCAATTTCAGACGTTACACTCCAGATAGCGATGGCACGATTTTCAGCGACACAAGTGCAGTGCGATGGCAAGGCGGAAAAGACGGCTGGGTGAACACCAACCGCATTACCAATCAAGAAGTGGGACTCTATGCAGGTGCGAGGAAGAGGTTTGCCGAGGACAAAGTGATCACCACGGCCACAATCCGTGCGGACAAGAACCAGAACTTTGATTGGGTGTTCTCGCCGGCGGCCTCTTTGGTTTGGAAACCGAGAGAGCAGGATTATTTCAGGGTGAGCTTTTCCAGTGCTTTGCGCAACCCCACTTTGGCAGACCAGTACCTCTATCTCGATGTTGGTCCCGCCACCTTGGTGGGCAACCTCAATGGACGGGACAGTTTGGTGACCATCAACAGCTTTATCGATTACAGAAACAGCATCTCCAGCGCGGCAGGCCTGCCTTTTGGCAACCTGGACACCATGCAGTTTTTCAATATTGCACCATTGCGGCCCGAACAGGTTCAATCTGTTGAGGTGGGATACAGGACCACCCTTTGGGACAAGCTGTATGTGGATGGAAGTTGGTATTACAGCCAATACACCAACTTCATTGGCTACAACATCGGTTTGGATGTCCTCTTCCAGAACCCCTCATTCCCCGAGGCTGTTACGGGCATTGATGTGTTTCGTTATGCGGCCAATTCGATCAATGATGTGAGGACCACGGGAGCATCGATTGGCGCCAATTGGTATGTGGGTGACAATTGGATGGTTTCTGGAAATTACAGTTGGAACAGGTTGGTCAAAACCGACGAGGATGACCCCATCATTCCGGCCTTCAATACACCGGAGCATAAGTATAATTTTGGCATTAGTACGCGAGATCTCCGATTGCGTGAAGCAAGCACATGGGGTTTCGGCGTGAATTATAAGTGGGTTCAGGGCTTCGTTTTCGAAGGCTCACCCCAATTTACCGGCTTTGTCCCCACGTTTGACCTGCTGGACATCCAAGCCAATGCCCACATTGATCAACTCAACTTGACGGTCAAGATGGGTGCGTCTAATGTCCTGAAAAACTGGCATATAGAGACGTATGGCGGGCCGTCAGTGGGCCGCCTGGCTTACCTCAGTCTCCTCTATGAAGTCAATATGAGAGATTGATTTTGCAGCAATTTTGAGCGTTTACAAATTTCTTAATCAGCAATACTCCGAATGCTGTGTGTAATTCATACACACTTATTCGCACTATCCTATCTTAACCACTTCAACATTGGGACCAAACCATGAAGCAAACTTGTCTCCTTTTGGTAGCGTTTTTCGCTTGCCTAACAGCCGGTTCACAGACCCGGTATCTCGATGAGGTATTCAGTGACGTCACTGTAACCTCCAACATTCAGTACGGAACGAACATTACCGTCATCACAGCGCTCAATAACCAACCTCCTGCGGCGCAACCCCTGATGCTCGACCTCTACGAGCCAGCGGGTGATACGGAATCTGACCGCCCCTTGCTGCTCATGTTCCACACTGGAAACTTCCTTCCTGTTTATGTGAACGGTGGAGCGCAGGGAACGAAAACCGACAGTGCCATCGTCGAAATGTGCACACGTTATGCCAAAATGGGCTATGTCGTGGCCAGCGTGGACTACCGTGTTGGATGGAATCCCATTGCGAGCACCCAAGATGAGCGGACCCTGCAATTGATTCAAGCTGCATACCGTGGCGTGCAAGACAGCCGCACAGCGGTTCGCTTCTTCCGCCAATCGGCCATCGACGGGGGCAACCCGTATGGCATCGACCAGAGCAAGATTGGCATGGGTGGTGATGGAACAGGTGGTTACGTCACCATGGCCTCCGCGGGGATCAGCAGCTACAATGACATCATCCTTGATGATGCCGGCGTGCCCATCTCTAAGTTCTGGTACGATCCAGGCAACGGCACCCAAATTCCAATGGTCATCGAAGACATTCACGGAAACCCTGATGCGACCAACGATGCATATGCTCCTGCTTCAAGTGGAGGCATCCAACTGTGCATGGCCAACCACGTAGGGTACGATTCGGACTTCAACTTCCAGTTCAACCTCGGAGGTGCCTTGGGTGACCTCAACTGGCTGGACGAAGGAGATGTTCCCATGGTCAGCTTCCACTGCCCACACGACCCCTTCGCTCCTTATGAAACAGCAGTCCTGATTGTTCCTACCACAAATGAGCCTGTAGTCGAGGTAAGCGGTGCTTACGACGTCCATCAGGAAATCAATGGTTATGCTACAAACAACAACGCGGTCTTCGCCGATGCTGACATCGACGACGCCGCGTCTGCGAACAACAACGGCTGGGACGGACTCTTCCCGGTTCTCAACAGCTACGTGGACGGCGCAGCCACCGAGCCTTTTGACAGCTCACCTTGGCAGTGGTACAGCGAGGCTGCTGTCCAGGCTTATGACGATGCCAATGGCACCACGATCCTCCCAACTCAGTTGTCTTTGAACCCCACCATGGGTGAAGCTGAGGCGATGTTCTGGATCGATCAAATTGTAGACTATAACACCCCCCGTATGGGATTGGCGCTCGGCGTTTTGACAGAAGGTCAAATCAACAGCAACGGCGTTCG
>JAKMCX010000213.1 GCA_022428285.1 Flavobacteriales bacterium | reverse complement strand
ATCACCAGCGATTTTGAGGGCTTCTCCTACACCTTCGAAAACCCAGACCAGCTGACGGATACCGTGACCATTGATGTGGAGATCAACAGGGTAAATGGTTGCCAAGCGACCGCGTCTGCCACGCTGCTCGTGAGGCCTGCCTTCACGCCTGAAGTGAGCGGTGCCGAAGGTTGCGCACCTTTCGCTTTCACCGTCCCCATCCAACAGGCCCTCTCCATCGATTGGGACTTTGATGACGCCGCCAACCCCGGACCAGAAGGGGCCAGCAGTCACCTGTACACCAACCCTGGAAATTACCTCGTTTCTGGCCAAGGAACCAGCGTATTTGGCTGTACCGGAAGCGCCACAGCAGCGGTTCAAGTCTTCGGTTCCCCCTCCCCTACGCTCGTTGCGGAGAACACCCTGTGCGCACCGGACCCCGTGAACCCCCAACGGTCCGACACACCAGAAGATGGTGCTACTTCTTGGACCCTTCAGGTCGATCTGGGCACCATCTACCCTTGGAATGGAAATCCAGACACGCTGCTGGCTTTGTCTCCCGGAACACACCTGCTGACCCTTCTCGCCTCCAACGACGACGGTTGTGTTGCCGAGACATCCGCCACCGTGCTGGTCCAAGAAGAAGTCAACGCCAGCTTTTCTCTCCCTGAAGGCGGCTGTGAGCCCATTGCTTTTGCCGTCAACAACGTCTTTGTTTCCAATGGGGCCATCGCCACTTGGATCATCGACACACCTTTTGGAACAGATACGCAAACCGGCAATGCGCCCAATGCGCCCCAATGGACAGCTTTACCTGGCGATCCAGGGTCAAACGGGACCCCCGTTGCCTATGGCGTAGGGCTCAGTGTCGTCGATCCACTGACTGGATGTTCGGCCACCGCATCTGACACCATTACCGTGCAACCCCAGCCCCAGGGACAACTGGTGATCGAAGGTTTGAGTGGCTGTGATGTACAAGCCACATTCAGCTATACGGGAACGGCCGACTCCTTGATTTGGGATTTTGGAGACCCTTTTTCGCCTGCGTCAGAAGTGACCAACGTGAACGTCGTGTCCCACGCCTATCCTAACCCCCTGGGCACTGGTTACGTGACCGTCGCCTCCGTGACCGCCATATCACAAGGGTGCAGCGATTATGACGCTTTGGACTTGACCGTCCCAGCCCTGCCCGTGGCCGATTTTTCCATCCCTGACACCCTGTGCTTGGGTGAGGCAGTGACCTTGGAGAACCTGTCCGCAGGAATTCCTTTGGACCTCGGCACGGCTGGAGGGGCATGGACATGGGTCATTGGGGGAGACACCCTCATTGGGTTTGAACCCACCGGTCCCATCGCCGATACCAATCTTCTGAATTCGGGACCACTGAGCAACGCTGTTTTGCCAGTGAGCTTGAGTGCGGTGCATCCTGAAAATGGCTGCAGTGATGAGATTTCAGCCCAAGTGGTGGTTTTGGGACAACCCGCCGCCAGTTTCATCCTGACGCCAGATGTGGTGTTCGACGCGCCTTATGTCACCAACGTGATCGACATGAACCAAGGTCCAGCTGGAACGACAGCAACCTGGGAGATCGAGGCCAATGGCACATACAATGCCGCCGACGGCACCATGGAGTGGGCAGATGACGCCTATGGCACGCACATGGTTCACGTCGCCTTGGACAACTTTGGATGCGCAGACTCATTGGCTGCTGCCATCACCTTGGTGCCCCCTGTACCGTCCGTTAGTTTCGTCGGTGACACCATCAGCTGCGCGCCGCTCCAAGCGGTCTTTGACGCCACCACAGAAAGTGCCGTAGACAGCCTGGTCTGGTCCTTTGGTCAAGGCGCCACCAGGACCATCACGGAATTGTTGAGCGATCCTATTGGCTTTAGCTACTACGAGCCCGGCGTCTACACCGTGTGGGTCACGGCTTATGGGCCCGGTGGCACAGCAGTTTCAGAGTCGCAGACCGTCACTGTTCTCGAACAGGTCAACGCAGGGTTCACGCTCTTCCCGAGCGAATGTGTCGAGGTGGGCGACGTCATTGAGTTGCCCCCCAACTTCGATTATGGCGATGCCACGTATACGTGGAGTTTTGGTGACGGCACGGAGTTTGAATCTCCAGACGGCAGCATCATCACCCATACCTACAGCACTTCCGGAGACCCCAACATCACATTGACCATCGAAAATGCGCTGCGCACGGACAGCACAGACCGCAGCACCTGCGTCATTGAGTTCCAAGGGGGCAGCGTGGGGGTTCCTTCTGCCTTCACGCCCACTTTTGGTGGAGATGGAAGCGGGTCGCAAGCCTATGGCGACGACGACTTGCGGGACAACGATGTCTTCTTTCCCCAGCTGCGCGGCAACCCCATTGCTTACAGCTTCACGGTATACAACCGCTGGGGAGAGCAAATATTCAGCACCTCCGACCCCAATGTGGGTTGGAATGGATACTTC
>JAKMCX010000194.1 GCA_022428285.1 Flavobacteriales bacterium | reverse complement strand
GACCTCCCCTCAAACCCTGCTTCATCCAAGGGGACTCGTCGTGCATTTTCTCGGTGAACTCCTCCACGCTGCGGGCAATGGCCTCGACTTGTGTGTTGGACTGTCCTTCACAAATGATAAAGCGGGCAGCCACGCTGTTTTGAATCGCCGAAAAATCGACGATGCAAATTCGGCTTCCTTTTACCTCCTGAATCCCAGCTACGACAGAGGTCACCAAGACATCCGTAGAGGGGCCTTGGGTGCGCTCTGGAGCATTTCTCGGGGCCGTCGCGTAGGTACGCGGATCGGGTTGTGCTTGTGGTTCTTGCAAGGTGCGCTAAAATAGCGCCCGTGGAGGACCTGCACACCCTAGCCATATCACATGTGACCAAAGCCATGGGCACCCCGCCACTGACCACAGCAACAGAGGGCAGGTGGACGTTGTTGGGTTGGGCGGACACCGACAGCACCAACTCCCGAGCAATGAGTGCTTTGCGGACTTCGCAACGGGGAGTCCTGGACCATTTCGCCCTGTATGTAAACCATCAAAAAGCAGGACGCGGCCAACAACAAAGAAGGTGGAGCGCCACCCCTCAGGACCTCGCCATGACCCTCATTCTGGAGCACAAGTTGCCCTCTGGCGCGCCTTTTGCGTTGAATTTCGCCATCAGCCTTGCCGTGGTTCAGGCCATTGAAGACGTTTTTCCGAGCATCCAATCCAAAGACTTGCTCATCAAATGGCCCAATGACATCATGCTCAAGGGGGCCAAGGCAGGAGGCATTCTGATCGAAAACAGCTGGAGGGGCAATGCTTGGTCTTCCGCTGTCATTGGAATTGGCCTCAACCTTTCCGGCATCCCTCCCTACCCCAACGCCACCCGACTTGCACCCGACGGCCCCCTAGCGGCAAACACCGCCTTGGATTTGCGCAAGGCCATTCTGAAGCGCGCAGACGACCGTTTGGCAGAGCTGGCACATCCTCCTTCGTTGCTACAACAGTACCACCAACGGCTTTTTGGTTGGGGCCAAAAGCAGCGCTGGCAACTCGACGGTCAAGAAGTGCGGGGAACCCTAGAAAGCATAGACATTCAAGGGCGGCTGTGTGTGAACTCAAACGGCACACAACAGTGTTTTTCTCCAGGAGAAGTCGGCTGGCTGGGGCTTGAACCCTCTTAAGCAGAGGCAGGCCCAAATTTGGCCTCTACCGCGCCAGCAATGTGCTGAAACAATGCCTCCAAGGGCTTCTGGGCCATCATCCGCAAAAACGGATTTAAATCGGCCTCACACAGCACCGATGCGCGCGCTCCATTGGGCGCTTCTGACACGTTGAGGTCCAAGTGAAAGGCGAAAGGCGCTCCTCCTCCAAGGAGACGCAGTACATCTCCCTCAAAGGCTTCGGAAGTTCGTGTCAACCGTATTTCCAACCCGCCTTGAATCTTGAAGCTCGCCTCATCTTCTGTCCCCTTGAAGTCCTTGACCTTCTCGGAAGGCAGCAATCCTTCGAGGTTGTTGAGGTCCTGCAAATGGGACTTGAGCTCCTCGGCTGAAACCGCAACGTGAACTTCCTTGCTGCGAATCTCAGTCATTCCTCCACGCCGTCAGGTGCCACCGCTGCAGTGAACTTTTGGCTCCAAGCCGCAGCGTCTTCGCGCCACTTGATCAAAGCGCCAGCTTGCTCTTCGGTGAGGTATTCGCGCTGGGCAGCTTCAGTGATCAGCGTAGGGTAATCGCTCAGCGTCTCGAGGGGACATCCGGATGCAGCGAAGTTCTTGGCCGCCAAGTCAAATCCATAGGTGAAAATCGCCACCATGCCTTTGACCTCTAGACCTTCTGCCCTCAATGCCTCTACAGCAGAGAGGCTGGACTTCCCCGTGCTGATGAGGTCCTCGATGACCACAACATTGCGGGCCTTCCCCAGGTCTCCTTCCACGCGGTTTCCCTTCCCGTGGCCTTTGACCTCTCCCCGCACATAGCAGAAGGGCAAGCCCAATTCGTGGGCCACATAAGCCCCCCAAGCGATTCCGCCAGTGGCCACGCCCGCGATCATATCGGGCTTCCCAAAGGCATCCTCCACCGCTGAGCACAGCTGTTGACGGATGTGGGTTCTGACCGACGGGTGGCTCAAGGCCATCCTGTTGTCACAGTAAATCGGGGAACGCAATCCTGAAGCCCATGTGAAAGGTTCTTCCGGCGCCAACTGAATCGCCTTGATACGGAGCAGAGATTCTGCTACTTTCCGGCGTTCATCCAAAGAAAGAGACATGGCGCGAAGGTATGACGTGGATTTCGGCGAAAGGCGGCTAACGGTTGCGGATTCAGAAGTAGTTCCAGAAGGTTCAGCATCAGTGGTTCAACACGACGGCAAGCCTATGGCATCGGTCCCCAAATGGCTTGCCGAATCAACACATGTTTGGGTGAGTTGCCCAAACCTCAAAGAAGCTTGGAAATCCCTCAACCGTCACACAAAAGACGTCTTTGCTGCAGGAGGATTGCTCACCAATGCACAAGGTGCCCTCCTGTGCATCCACAGGCTCGGCCACTGGGATCTGCCCAAAGGCAAGGTTGAACCCGGTGAAGACTTGCCCACAGCAGCGGCGCGCGAGGTCCACGAAGAGTGCAGTGTCCCCCTACCGCTGGTGGGGGCACCGTTTGCCAAAACCTACCACGTTTACGGTCAGAAGTCCGATAAAATGAAGGTCACGCAGTGGTACGCCATGAAGCCAAGTCCGGGAACCGAAGACGTCACGCCTCAGCCCCAAACCGAAGAAGGCATCACAGAAGTCAGATGGGCACTGCCCAGTGAAGTGGCCGAAATGGAACCGGATGCCTTTGGCAACATTGCAAGGCTCATGAGCGCTTGGAGAGCCAGTCAATGAGAGCAGGGCCCGGCAGAGGCGGCGTCTCTGGGGTTGGAACGAGGCCCGGTCCGCTGTGCCGCATGGCGGGCAAAGTCTGAAGTTCAAAAGCCTCTGTCCACCGGACATCACCACCGGTGTGCAGCATCTCAAACGGCAGTTTCCTCAGCCCACCATAGCGGGCGGCAGTCTTCCGAATAAGCTGCTCAAAAGCCGTCCAATCCTGGCCCGCATCGACCACCACCCATTTGAGGTCCCTCAAAGGTGCATTGCCTCCGCGTCGCTGTCCCCCACCCGATGTCATCATCCGCTCTAACACTTGCAGCTGAATGACAGTGGTGGGCGCACTGGCGTCGAGCCACAGCCAAGCTACAGGGCCAGAGGAGGCCATGTCTTCCAAACGGATCAAACTGCCCGAAGCAGAGAAGGCGCGCAATGCACCCGGCAAGGCCCCCGGTTGACGGCACTTTTCTTTGAGGCGTTTGGCTGATGCACCCAGAACCAGGTGATCCTCGCACTCCGCCAGCAAAGAGAAAACACCTGCTGGCACCTCCATTTGACGCTCAAAACGCTGTGGGAATTGTACCCCCAAGCCACCGTCTCCCAGCCTCGCCAAGAACCAAGCTTTGGTGCGGTCCACATCTGTCCTCCCCCACCATACCGCCGTTGCTGCAGCAAGGCTATCCATTTCACCATCCAAGAGGGCCTTGCGCAGCTTTTGTCGCTCCTCCATGCTCCACCCCTCAAAACCTGTTGACCGGTTCAAGCCTTGGAGAAAATACGCCACACCCCCTGCATCATCCGGCGCGGGCAGTGCAGAACCCGCCCATTCTTCCTTCCAGCGCAGGGCGCTGTCCGGATACAACTCAGGCCAAATGCCCCATCGCAACGCCTCGATGTAACCGCGCTCAGCTCCTGGGCTACAGCGGTCCAACAGTTCATCGTATTCCCTTTGAAAACCCGCCTGGTAAACCGACCACAGCGAGTCTTGATTGGCCGCTACCGGAGCTTCTCCAATAGAAGCTCCAAGCACCTCTCCCACATTGACTTTCGAAGCCCTTCCAGCACCATTCCACAGCATAGACTGTTGCAAATCGGCCGCAGTGGCCCGCTCGTATTCAGACAAAATCGCTTGGGCTTGGGACACCAAGATTGGCGTCCATTCCCGTCCAACATCTTCCGCCCACAAAACAGAACCGGGACGTTCAGAAAATGGCGCTCCCCCCAAAGGAGGCGCCGTAAGCTTGGCTCCTTGAGTGTAAGGCCCGCAAACAGGCAAAGACCACACTATGCCCGCACATTCCAACTCCAACAAATGCAGCTGTCCATCATCAGGCCAAGTCAAGGTCAACTGCCCCTCCATGCCCACCTGTCCCTCCTCCAATAGCGTCAGCGTCTCGCTCAGAGGGTGGAACAACCGCAACCTGAATGGCTTGTTCTCCAAGCCCTCCATGCTCAATGTCGCGACCGACTCCTGCCCTTGCGCTGCGCTGCACATGACCGCGCACAGCAGAACAAGACCCACCCGAAAACATCTACTTGCCATAACCCTCGAGGTCCACTGCATCGGGAACGAAACGCGAAACATCCCCTCCGTGGTGTACAATGTCACGCACCACGCTGCTCGAAATGGGAGCGTGTTCTGGATCAGTAAACAGGATCATGGTTTCAAGGTCAGAATCCAAATACTTGGTCATCTGAGCAATCGTGCGTTCGTACTCAAAGTCGCCACCATTTCGCACCCCACGGATGAGCCATCCCGCCTCAATGGAATGGCAAAAATCAACCGTTAGCCCCTCGAAAGAAGCCACTTTGATGTTGGGGACATCAGCGAAAGTCGCCCTGCACCATTCCATGCGCCGTTCCAACGGAAACATGCCGGCCTTGTCTTGATTGACCCCAATGGCAAGGGTCACTTCATCAAACAGCACTGCGGCGCGGCGAAGGATGTTTTCGTGCCCCCGTGTGATGGGGTCAAACGATCCTGGAAAAACCGCCCTTCGGGCACGATCAGTCTTCTGAGAGGGCTTCATGAAAGTCAAAGAAACTGAAATGCACGTGACCGTACTTCCTCATCTCGACAAATCCGTCTTCTTTGCTGAAGTCTTGGCGGTCTCCATGCTCCAAAACAAACAGCCCGCCTTTGGCGACGAGGCCCGCTGAGGCCACCATTGCAGGGAGCTCTGGCAGCTTGGGCTCGGTATATGGGGGGTCGGCAAACACCAAGTCAAACTGTGTCACCGCCTTGCCGAGGAAGGCAAAGGCATCGGCGCGCAATACCCGAATGGCATCGAATCCAAAATCTTGGGCTTGCTTGTGAATGTAACGGCATGAGCCGGCGTCCTTTTCCACAGATGTCACAGACACGGCTCCCCTGCTCGCGAGTTCAAAGGAGACCGCTCCAGATCCGGCAAACAAATCGAGGGCTTCTACCCCTTCTAATTCTATTCGGGAGCGCAGCAAATTGAACAGACCTTCCCTGCCAAAATCGGTGGTAGGTCGGCCCTTGAAATGGCGGGGTGGCGAAAACCGCCTTCCCTTGAGGGTCCCCCCAATTATGCGCATCGAATCAACTGAATGATGGGCAAAAAGTGCTGCCTGTGAAGCGCCGTTACAGGACCCAGCGCAGGAATGAATTTCCCGTAATGCAAGTCGGCCTTTTCAAAGTGACGTTGGAAAGCCTGATGGACCCCACCTGCCGGCTTGACATCTCCACTCAACTGAATGGCAACATCGTCACCAAAACCGAGGGCGTTCAAAAGGTGCACCGCCCGGTACACCGCATCCTCTGGCGTGGCAGCGGCATGGGATACGGAAGCTTGCAGGCCCTTTTTGGAGAGCAAGACCAAATCGACCATGTCATTCCGCAGGTGAACGGCCAATGCCGCGCGGTCACGTTGTCGTTCCTCCCTGATAAAAGCCTCTGCCAGGATAGCACGAGGATGCCGGAATTTCATAGTGGGCACCAATGCAGAAAGGGATTGCCGGAGGGCATGATCGGGGGCGTGGATTACGAGGTAGGGGGAACCCACCACCTCATGCGCCTCGGTCCCCAAATGCCGCAGGCCAGTTTCGGCTTCGAGCCATTCTACATCAGTAGCCTGCCCCCTCAGGGCATCGGGCACAAC
>JAKMCX010000167.1 GCA_022428285.1 Flavobacteriales bacterium | reverse complement strand
TGAACCCCACCATGGGTGAAGCTGAGGCGATGTTCTGGATCGATCAAATTGTAGACTATAACACCCCCCGTATGGGATTGGCGCTCGGCGTTTTGACAGAAGGTCAAATCAACAGCAACGGCGTTCGCTACATCGATGAGGTATTCGCAGAGGTGGAGGTGAACTCAGGTGTTGTTTACGGAAACAACATCACCATCATTCCCGGTCTCACAGGCAACCCGCCAGCTGCTGAGGACCTCATTTGTGACATCTACTCTCCCGCAGGTGACACCGAGACAGACCGTCCATTGATTTTGTATTTCCACACGGGTAACTTCTTGCCCCAGTACGTGAACGGCAGTGCCGTTGGTAACCGCACAGACTCTTGTGCTGTGGCCCTCTGTACTGAGTTTGCCAAGAAAGGATACGTCGTGGCCAGCTGCGACTATCGTTTGGGATGGAATGCTTTGGCAGGAACCCAGGATGAGCGCACCAGGCAATTGATTCAAGCTGCCTATCGCGGTGTCCAAGACAGCCGTACTGCAGTGCGTTACTTCCGCAAGAGCATTGCAGAAGATGGAAACCCACATGGCGTTGCAGACGACAAGATTGCCATGTTTGGAGAAGGCACAGGAGGCTACATCACGTTGGCTTCTGCGGGCATCTCCAGTTACAACGACATCATTTTGGATGATGAGGGTAACCCCATCGCGAAGTTCTGGTACGATCCAGGCAACGGTACCCAAATCCCAATGGTGATCGAAGACATTGACGGTAACCCCGACGCTACCAGCAATGGATTTGCTCCAGCTGAAGTCGGTGGATTCCCCTTGTGTTTGGCCAACCACGTTGGGTACAGCTCAGCGTTCGACTTCCAGATGAACATGGGCGGTGCCCTTGGAGATTTGGACTGGCTGGACGAAGGAGACGTTCCCATGGTGACCTTCCACGGTCCCCACGATCAGTTTGCCCCTTACACAACAGGTGTCCTTGTGGTCCCTACCACAAACGAGCCTGTAGTAGAGGTGAGTGGTGCGTTTGACGTTCACTCCGAGATCAATGGTTTTGCCACCAACAACAACGCCGTGTTTGCGGAGATTGGATTGCCTGACCCTGCTGCGGCATTCGGCAACCAAGGATGGGACGGTCTTTATCCCGTGCTCAACAACTACGCTGACGGTGCTCCAACTGAGCCATTTGACGGCGCTCCATGGCAGTGGTGGGATGTTGCCACGACTGAGTTTGTAGACAACCTCAATGGAACGAACATCGCAGCGACGCAGTTGACGTTGAACCCTACCATGGGTCCTGCTGAGGCGGCGTACTGGATCAATGAGATCACCGACTACACAGCCCCACGTTTGGCCGTGAGCCTCGGAGTCGCTGCACTCGGCCCTGGATGTAACGACGAGGCAGCTTGTAACTACAGTGCCCTCGCTACCACAGACGACGGTTCTTGTGAGTATGCCGCAGAAGGTTTTGACTGCGATGGCAACTCCTTGATTGTTCCTGGATGTACAGATGTCATTGCCTGTAACTACGACGGTTTTGCCACGGAGGACGATGGATCTTGTGACTACATGGACACAACATTGCCTACTGGTGCAGAGAACGTCTGGTTGGTGGGTCTGACCTTGACCGGCACAGAAAACGAGCCCTTGGCTGGTGGTTGTGAAGCTGGTGGAGGTGTGAACCCCAACGTTGCAGTCAACGGAGTTTTCCTCGGTGATGGAACCGGTGGTCCACTCGTGATGTCCAATGTGGCCGACCCAACAGGTGGTTTGCTGGCTTCACTGGTGGCGATTGTGAGCAATACGCCTGTGGGCATTTGCGGCGGTCAGTTCACAGTGAACTTGTCTGGAACAGTGTTGACGCTCGCAGAGCAGAATGGCGTTTGGAGAACCATCGTTCCAGTCTTGGGACCGCAGTACCTCTGGGCCGCTCCTTTGAGCAGCTTCACACCAGGTTGTGGCGACCCTTCTGCTTGTGGTTTCACAAGCCCTTGCGACATCAGCTTGGCGTGTGACTACACCGACACGGACGGAGATGAAATCCTCGACTGTCAAGAGGTTGCTGGTTGTCAGGATGAGTCCGCAGACAACTACAATGCCAACGCAACGGATGCTGGTCCTTGTAACTACAACGGGTGTACCAATACAGACGCGGTGAACTTCGATTCAGGAGCCAACACAGACGATGGCAGTTGCCAGTTTGAGATTGTCTTCCGGGTCAATGCTTCTAACATTACCGTCGACGGTGCCATGGGAGTTGAGGGTTCATTCAATGGATTCAGCGCTTCAGGCATGATGGAGATGGGATACGGTGTTTGGGAGACCTCCCTGATTTTGGGTGTGGGTTCATACCAGTTCAACTACGCCAACGGATCAGCTACGGAGACCATCTCTGGAGATTGCGACGGACAGCGCATGTTGGACGTTGTAGACAGCCCCATGACGCTCGACGCGGCTTGCTTCGGTGAGTGCGGTCTTTGCTCAGGTTGTACGGATCCATTCAGTGCAGAGTACAACCCGTTTGCCGGTGAGGACGACGGAAGCTGTGCTACTGCGATCGTATACGGATGTACTTATGCGGATGCTTCGAACTACAACGCTGCAGCGACCATCGACGATGGAACCTGTGAAGTGAGTGGATCGAACCCTTGTCCTACGGACTTGGACGGCGATGGTGCTACTGCAGTAGGTGACCTGTTGCTCCTTTTGGGCTCCTTCGGTCAGAACTGCCAACCGGAATAAGCGTTCAGCTGAACAGCATTGGAAAGGCGCCCCTCGGGGCGCCTTTCTGCGTTTAGTGCCGTTGGTGAACAGAACGCTGGCGTTCACGAAAGCCGTGTTTGAGGTGGGCTTTGTTGGTGCAGATTCATCCTGTCAGTTGGTCACGGAGATGCCGCTGACAGCTTCTAGGTTTTGGTTACGGGAGGCCGTTCGAAACGTCGGATGGCCTCCTTCAACCGTTTCGCTTGGAGGTGCTACTTTGCAACCATGGCTTGGAAAAAAGACCTCTCGTTGTTGCTCTTGCGCCTTGGCGCTGGTGGATTGATGGTGCCCCATGGATGGGGGAAGTTCAACCGCTTGATGGAGGGACTCAAGGCCGGCGAAGTTCAGTTCTACGATTGGATGGGCATAGGGACAGAGGCGTCCTTGGGCCTGGCTGTCTTTGGCGAGCTTGTGGCGCCCGCCTTTATTGTGTTGGGACTTTTGACCCGTTGGATGTCCATTCCCGCCGCCATCACCATGGCTGTGGCCGCTTTTGGCGCCCATGCTGGTGATCCTATAGGCGACAAGGAGCACGCCCTGCTCTTTTTGGTTCCGTTTTTGGTGCTCGCTCTGATGGGAGGAGGGCGCTACGGATTGGACCACCGCATTGGCCGGCCCAAATAAGGGGGCTGCTCAGCCCAAAGTGGCCAGCTGGGCTTTCAAGACTTCGATTTTGGCCAGGGCGTCTGCTTCTTTGGCGCGCTCGGCGGCGACAACCTGTTCGGGTGCACCTCCCACGAATTTTTCGTTGCTGAGCTTCCTGCGCACGATGTTCAGGAAACCCTCTTGGTAGTCCAAGTCCTTCTGGATTTTTTCTTTTTCGGCATCGAGGTCGACGGCGTCACCTGCTGGGATAAAGAATTCATGCGTTTCTAGAACGAAACCAAAGGCGCCTGTTGGCTTTTCTGAAATGCGCTCTACGGAGGAGACATTGCACAAATGGCAGACGACGGATTCTAGGTTGGCGGGATAGGGCTTGCCTTCCGTGTCGACAATGACCTGCAGGCTCAATGCTTGCTTGTTGGGGATGTGGCCCTTTTGGCGGATGCTCCTGACCTCTGCCACGATGCGTGTGGTCAGTTCAAAGTCGACCAGCAGCTGTCCATCGGCTGGCTGTCCTGTGCGGCTGGGGAAGGGGGCGTTGCACAACAGGGTGCCCGGGTCCCGAACTTCTAAAAGGCCCGACACCTCTTCTGTGAGAAAGGGCATAAATGGGTGAAGCAAGGAGAGCATGCGCTCAAACAGCCTTGTCGTGGCTTCATAGGTGGCGCGGTCGCAAGGCTCACCATAGGTGGGCTTGGCCAACTCCAAATACCAGGAGCAGAAGTCGTCCCAGATGTGTTTGTAGGTGATCATCAAGGCCTCGCTGAGGCGGAACTCCGCAAACGCTTGTTCGATGTCGCCGAGAACCTGTTCGGACCGGGCTTCGAACCAGCGGATCCCAGCAGCCGCATGCTCGGGCTGTGCCGCGCTGTCGCTGACTTCCCATCCTTTGACCAGCCTGAAGGCATTCCAGATTTTGTTGGAGAAGTTGCGGCCTTGCTGGCACAAGGACTCGTCGAACGGGAGGTCGTTGCCAGCAGGGGAGGTGAGGAGCATGCCCACCCGAACGCCGTCGGCCCCATACTGCTGCATGAGTTCGATGGGGTCGGGGGAGTTGCCCAATGACTTGGACATCTTCCGGCCTTGCTTGTCCCGCACAATGCCCGTGTAGTACACGTTTTTGAACGGTGGCGCTTGGCGGTACTCGTATCCTGCGATGATCATCCGGGCGACCCAGAAGAACATGATTTCGGGCGCCGTGACCAGGTCGTTGGTCGGGTAGTAGTAGTCGACTTCTTCTTTGGAATAGAAGCCGTCGAATACGCTGATGGGCCACAGCCAAGAACTGAACCAGGTGTCCAGTACGTCTTCGTCTTGGCGAAGCTCAGAGGGAGCGATGGCGCGGCCTGCGGCTTCGGAGGCCAGTTGTGCTGCTGTTTCCGCATCTGCGGCGACCACAAACTTGGCTTCGGCCGAAGTGGGTTCCCCTTCGTAGTACCAGGCCGGAATCCGATGGCCCCACCACAATTGCCGGGAAATGCACCAGTCCTTGACGTTCTCCATCCAGTTCCGGTAGCTGTTTTTGAATTTGGCGGGGTGGAATTGTATGGTGTCGTCCATCACCCGATCCAGTGCGGGCTTGGCGAGCTCTTCCATGGCGACAAACCACTGCATGGACAGGCGCGGTTCGATGATGGCACCCGTGCGTTCTGAGCGGCCCACTTTGTTGGGGTGCTCTTCTACTTTGACGAGGTGGCCGGCAGCGTCCAGCGCTGCGGTGAAGGTCTTGCGCGCTTCAAACCGGTCTTGGCCTTCGTAAAGCCCACCGACGGCGTTGACGGTGCCGTTGGGGTTGAGCATGTCGATGACCTCGAGGTTGTGCTTCTGCCCCAAATCATGGTCGTTGGGGTCGTGGGCGGGGGTCACCTTGAGGCAACCTGTACCAAACTCTCGGTCCACGTAGTCGTCTTGGATGATGGGGATGCTGCGCCCGGCGAGGGGGACAATGGCCCGTTTTCCATGCAGGTGCGTGTAACGTTCGTCTTCGGGATGAATGCAAATGGCGGTGTCGGCGAGGATGGTTTCTGGACGGGTGGTCGCGATGGTCAGCCACTCGTCGCTGCCTTCAACCTGATACTTGACGTGGTGAAGCTGGGACTGTTCTTCGGTATGGATGACTTCCTCATCGCTCACCGCTGTGAGGGCTTCGGGGTCCCAATTGACCATGCGCAGTCCGCGGTAGACGTGGCCCTTGGCATGCAAGTCGAGGAAGGTGTCGATGACGCTTTTGCTGTAATGGTCGTCCAGCGTAAAGCTGGTCCGTTCCCAGTCGCAGCTGGCCCCCAGCTTGCGCAGTTGCTTCAGGATGATGCCGCCATGTTCGCGGGTCCAATCCCATGCGTGCTCCAAGAAGGCGTCACGGGTAAGGTCGGATTTTTTGATGCCTTGATCGCGGAGTTTGTGGACCACCTTGGCTTCGGTAGCGATGGACGCATGGTCGGTTCCGGGCACCCAACAGGCGTTTTTGCCTTGCATGCGGGCGCGCCTGACCAAGACGTCTTGTATGGTGTTGTTGAGCATATGGCCCATGTGCAGCACCCCGGTCACATTGGGAGGGGGGATGACGACGGTATATGGTTCGCGGTCATCAGGCACGCTGCGAAAAGCCTTGGCGTCCTCCCAGGCCTGTGTCCAGCGGTCTTCTACGGAGGTGGGGTCGTACTGTGAGGGAATGTCTTGTGCCATGGCGAAAACGAACGGTGCGGTTGCGGCCTCAAATTTAGCCTGTTAAAATGGCGTTAACCTTGGTCTGAAGAAGAGAAAGACAGGTTTATCTTCAAAGTTGAAATCAATCAACCCTCATTATGAAGAAGGTCTTACTCACCCTCGCCGTTGTTTTCGGCGGATTTATCATCGCCGGAGCCCAAGAAGTGGTCAACGGTCCCGTCCTCAGCCTGGACAAAGAAGTGCACGATTATGGCACCATGGATCAGGGCGGTGATGGCAACTGTGTCTTCACTGTCACCAACGACGGTACTGACCCGCTCATCATTTCTCGTTGCAAAGGTTCATGCGGATGCACTGTGCCTCAGTGTGACAAAGACCCCATCATGCCTGGTGCCACCAGCAGCATTAAGGTCAAGTACGACACCAAGCGTGTTGGTCCCATCAACAAGAGCGTGACCATCACCTCAAATGCTTCCAATGAGCCTACGAAAGTGATCCGCATCAAAGGCAAGATTGAGGCTGTAGCCCAAACTGTTGGCGCCCCCGTGAAGAACGCGGCAGGTCCTACCAACAAGCAGTAATACTGGAGGTGCCCAGCACCTTTGAAAGCCGCTCCGGACAACCGGGGCGGCTTTCTTTTTTTCACCGAACCTGTGGGGGCTGTAGTTGTTGTTACCGCATGTTCGGAATGTTCAAGAAAGATCCCGTGGAGAAGCTCAGAAAGGAGCACGCACGGTTGTTGGCGGAAGCGCACAGGCTCAGTACGGTCGACCGCACAAAGAGCGACCAAATGACGGCCAAGGCCGCAGAAATCGAGTCTGAGCTGATGGCTTTGACCCAAAAAGGCCAATCATGAGGACGGTAGCCATCGTTGGAGACAGCAAGGGCATAGGTTTGGCTTTGCGCGAGCAGTTGCTGGCCGATGGTGTCCGTGTGATTGGTGTTAGCCGCACCGGAGCGCAGGCTGCGGGCGACTATACCGGCCTTGTGTTTGATGCTGTCGCGCATCCGTGTGATTTGACGTCATTCACAGACCGCTTGGATGGCCTGGTATATTGCCCTGGCACCATTTCCCTGAAACCCGTGCGCGGCGTCAAACCCGAGCAGGTGTTGGAGGACTTCAAGGTGAACGCCTTGGGTTTTTTGCAAACCGTGCAGGCCAACCTCAAACTGCTCAAAGCGGCGGCCGCTTCACCTGAGGGTGGGGTGCCATCGGTGGTGGGTTTTTCGACGGTTGCTGTGCAGACGGGGATGGGGTTCCACGCGTCCATCGCTGCCGCCAAAGGCGCAGTGGAAGGGCTGGTGCGGACGATGGCTGCTGAATTTGCACCTGACATCCGCGTCAATGCCATCGCTCCGTCGCTGACAGACACCCCCTTGGCAGCATCCTTGCTGTCTTCAGATGCCAAGCGCGAGGCCAGTGCAGAAAGGCACCCGCTCAAGCGCATTGCATCTGCTCAGGACGTGGCTGCTGCCGCTGCCTTTTTGCTGTCGCCGGCCTCGGCGGCCATGACGGGCCAAGTCATGCAGGTCGACAATGGGATGAGCAGCGTCCGATGAGCACAGAAGCCAGCGAAGGACGCAGGGTGCTGGCCTTGGGCGACTTGGGCAACATGCCGCAGCGGGAACGTGCCCGACTGATCAATTCCATCAGCGGATTCAAATCGGCCAACATCGTGGGGACGGCGGATGCCGGTGGTCAGCCAGCGTGCTGCATTGTGTCCAGTGTCGTGCACCTGGGTTCGAACCCTGCCCTGATGGGCGTGGTGTTCCGACCTCCAGGTGGTGACGCCCACAACTACAACAACCTCGCTGTGTCGGGCGCGTTTACCCTGAGCCATGTTACGGCGGAACACTATCAGGCCGCCCACCAGACCAGTGCCCGCTATCCTGAATCTGTCTCAGAATTTGATGCCGTGGGCTTGACCCCTCATTGGCACAGGAATGCAGAAGAACAGTTTCAGGCCCCTGCTGTGGCGGAATCTCCCGTTCGGATGGGCCTCACCGTTGCCGAGGACATGCTGTTGCCCAATGGGTGTCGCTTTGTCGTTGGGGCGGTTCAATGGGTGGATTACCAATCGAGTGCCCAAGCGGACGACGGATTTTTGGACCTTGCCGCGCTTGGAACCGTGTGCATTGGGGGCCTGGATGCCTACCATACCGCGTCTCGACTGGGCAGGTTGAGTTATGCCAAACCCGATGCAACACCCGAGGTCCGCACGGACTTCATGAACGGTTGGGACTGAGCCATGGCCGCCTTGCCGCCTTTGCGTGTCATTTGGTTGAAGCGGGACCTCCGTTTGAGGGACCACGCACCCATGGCAGAGGCGATGCGCATGGGAGGGGCCCATTTGGTGGTGTACTGTTTTGAGCCCGACGACCTGGCGCATGCCACCACTTCGGGGCGTCACTTGGCTTTTGTGCAGCAGGGATTGGCCGATATGGACGCCCAGTGGGCGGAATGGGAAGGGGAAGGCCGGATACCGAAAGGCTTGCGGACGGCTGTGCTTCATGCTTCGTTTCCCGATGTTGTGCAGCATTTGATGAAGCGGTTCACGCTCACGGGTGTGCACAGCTATGCGGAGTCTGGCATGCGGCACACCTATGATCGGGACATTCAAGTCAAAAGGCTGCTCGATGAGGCGGATGTGCCCTGGCATGAGCACCAACGCGACGGAATTCAACGCGGTCGCCGCGACCGATACCGGTGGCGTGAGCAGTGGTTTGCGCACATGTCAAATCCGCAGGAGCACCCCGACTTCACCTTGGCCCATCCCGCGGACATTGCTGACTTGGAGTGGCCAGACTTGTGGCGGGCCATTCCCATCCCAAAGGAGGACCCCGCGGATTTTCAGCCAGGAGGAGAACGCTGCGCACATGCATATTTGGAGTCCTTTGTGACCGACCGCATTCGCCGTTATGCGCGTGCCATTTCGAAGCCAGAAGCGAGCCGAGAGGGGTGCAGCCGACTGAGCGTGTATTTGGCTTGGGGCAACTTGAGCATTCGACAGGTGCACCAACGTCAAGCGCTCGCGCGGAAGCGCAAAGGAGGCGGCCCCACTGGGCAGTTGCGGAACTTTAGCGCCTTTGACAGCCGGCTTCGTTGGCACTGCCATTTCATTCAGAAATTTGAGATGGAAGACCGCATGGAGTTTGAGAATGTGAACGGTGGCTACAACCTCTTAAATAAAGAAGTCAATGCTGCTCATGTAGCGGCCTGGAAACAAGGGCAGACGGGTTTTCCTTTGGTCGATGCTTGCATGCGCAGTGTCACCGCTACGGGTTACTTGAACTTCAGGATGAGGGCCATGCTGGTCAGTTTTTTGACGCACCATTTGTGGCAGCCTTGGCAGGAGGGGGTGGACCATTTGGCCCGTCAATTCCTCGATTTTGAGCCGGGCATCCATTACCCACAATTCCAAATGCAAGCCGGTGTTACGGGGATCAACACTGTGCGCATTTACAATCCCGTGAAGCAGGCGGAGGACCACGACCCAGAGGGGAAGTTCATTCGCAAATGGGTTCCGGAATTGGCGGAGGTGCCGGCACCCTATGTTTTTGCGCCGTGGACCATGCCGCCCATAGAGGCTGCGCTGCTTGACTTTAGGTTGGGGGAGCATTACCCTGTTCCCATTGTTTCAATGGAAAAAGCGTCCCGCGAAGCGAGAGAGCGGTTGTGGGCCCACCGCAAGCATCCTGCTGTCAAGGCCGAAGGGCTGAGGATACTGCGCCGGCACGTTGTGGCTGGTGCACGGACCATGGATTGACGAAAGAACCGCAACCTTCACGACCTTCGCTTTTCTATGGAGCTTCAAGAACCCACATTGCACAGTGCCGACGGGCGCACCTTGCTCTACCACGAGGTGGTGGACGAAGCCGGTGCGGAGGCGCCGTGGTTGGTGTTCGTTCACGGAGCAGGAGGGAGCATTCGGACGTGGAAGTATCAGATTGACGCTTTTCGTCCCCACTACCGTTTGCTGCTGATTGACTTGCGCGACCACGGGTACAGCAAGGACATTCTCCCGGAATTTCCCGAGTACGACTTTGACATTGTGGCCGAGGACATCCTCACGGTGATCGATCACTTGGGCATCCAAAAGGCGCATTTTGTGTCCTTGAGCATTGGCAGTGTGATCTTGCAGAAACTCGACATCGAGCGGCCCGAGCTCATTGACCGCATGGTCATGGCGGGTGCCATTTTCGACGGTTCCCGGCTCATGCACTTGTTCGTTCACAGCGGCAAGCTGCTGAACTACATTTTGCCCTACCGCGCGATATACTGGCTGTTCAGTTTCATTGTTCTGCCCCGGCGCAACCACCGCATGAGCCGCTGGATTTTCCGCCGCCAGAGCCGCCGTTTGTCGCCTGGGGAATACCTGAAGTGGGTGGAGCTGTACAAGCCGTTCTTCCGTTTGGTCAAGGCCTATGTGAACCGAAAGGTGGACAAGCATGGCCTGGTGGTCATGGGGTCTCAGGACCACATCTTTTTTGGTGCGGCAGAGAAATTTGCCCAAGCCCAAAAGAACATGCGCCTGGCTGTGATTGAAAACTGCGGACATGTGTGTTCCATTGAAGCTCCTGAGCTGTTCAATGAGCTCGTGCTCAAGTTCCTTTCAGGCAAGGAAACCCCGCTCAGGGTCACCGCAACTCCAGTGCCGTCCACTTGGGCAGAACTCAAGGCGCTCAAGCCTTAACACTCATTGAAGGGTGGCTTGTGCCTATGAAATGCACCTTTGTACATGCGCCATGCCATTTTCATCTCTCTGTTTTGCTTTCCACACTTTCTGTTTGCCCAAAGCATAGAAACAGATCGACCGAGCCAGACCCAAAGCTCTTCGGTGGTTCCGGCCGGATCCTTTCAATGGGAGTGTGGCTTCTCGAGCACGTGGACACCGGGATTTGGCGGAAACATTCAGACTTTGGAGATGCCCAATGCCTTGTTCCGTGTGGGCTTGTCCAAGCGGATTGAGCTCAGGTTAGAGCATCAAATTAGCCGCATCGATCACCGGGCTTGGGACGAAATTGATGTTTTGGCACGCGGTACCAGGGACATTCAGTTGGGGGCCAAATTGAGCGTGTTTGAGCGCGAAGGGAAAAAGACGCGTGTGGCCTACATGGGCCATGTTGTGGCCCCCTCTGGAGAAGAGGAGTTCCGCGGCGATTGGGGCATGGTCAACAAGCTGTGCGTGAGCCATGACGTGGGGTCTGACTGGTCTTTGGGCTACAACTTGGGAGCGGACCTGCTCAGGGGAAGTTCGATGGCCACGTATTCCTTGGCGGTTGGCCGCCGCATCGATGACCGATTGGGCCTCTATTTCGAGCCTTATGGCACGTATGACATGGCCAGAGGGTCCCACATGGCCAGTTTTGACGCAGGCATCACCTTCCTGTCCAGCGACCAATGGCAGTGGGACTTGAGTTACGGCACGGGGCTGAACCACAGCATGAATTACACTGCGGTGGGATTCAGTTGGAGGGTCTTGCCCAAGCGTTGACCTGGAGCTCAGGTCCAATCGCAGAGCCTCAGCCTGCGATGTCGCCTTTCTTGTAAACGGCCGACTTGATGATGATGTCGTGCAAGGCTTGTCTCTTTTCTCCAAGAGTGGCAAAGCATCCAAAGAAAAACACCAGACTGGCCAAACTGGAAACGACGGGGAGCACCAAATTGAGGATGCTGCCGCTGTTTTTGAGCGCCCAACGCAGCAAATACAGTTGAATGTCTCCGGCGGTGCCGTCCGCCCGGGCCACTTGCAGTCCCATAATGCGCTTGCCAGGTGAGGCTCCAGTGAAGGCTTCGATCAAGGTGTAGGCCAAAGCAATGATGCTGGCGACCAAAACCATGGCGATGGCACCTGCACCCAATCCAATCATGGCCAATGCTTCGGCTTCATCGCCTCCGACGGCAGAGTCTAGACCGAATGCTGCAGCCAAACCTGCACCGATGCCCAAAAGTGAAATGGGGACAAGGATGACAATGAGGATGATAACGTCGAGCAGAGCAGCGCCGAGGCGGGGTCCGAATCCAATGCGGTTGGAGAACATGTTGTTGTGATTTGCTGACGGCAAAGTAGGGGCACAAGCGGTTGAACCGAGGGCGGCAATGGATGTTGTTTCAACATGCACGGCAAACCCCACCTTCCTTCAAAGGATTGCGTCCATTGCGGACGCCCTTTTGACTGGCGCAAGAAGTGGGCCCGATGCTGGGACGAAGTCAAGTACTGCAGTGAGCGGTGCCGCCGGACCGCCAAAACCAAATCCAAGGCCGAACAACCATGAAAACGCTACGCCTCATTCTGGGAGACCAATTGAATGCCGCGCACCCGTGGTTTGAGCAGACGTCGGATGAGGCGGTTTACCTGTTGGCCGAAATGCGTCAAGAGACCGATTACGCGCCCCACCACATTCAAAAAGTGCTGGCCTTTTTTGCCGCCATGCGGGCTTTTGCTGCGGAGCGCAGGTCAGAAGGCCACAAGGTGGTGTACTTGGCATTGGACGAAGGCAGAAACACCCAAGGCCTCGAGGCGAATGTGCGCATGGTGATGGCAGAAGAGGGCTGCGAACGGTTTGAATACCAATGGCCCGATGAGCACAGGCTCGATGAGCAACTCAAGGCCTTGGCGGCAGAGTTTGGGGACCGGGCATCGTCCGTTGATACCCACCACTTCTTTACCCAACGCGGGGATTTGGCCGAACAATTCAAGGGGAAGAAGACCTATTTGATGGAGTCGTTTTACCGCCGGATGCGCAAAGCCCATGGCGTGCTCATGGAAAGTGGCGGCGAGGGGATGGAGCCCGCAGGTGGAAAGTGGAATTACGACGCCACCAACCGCAAAAAGCTGCCCAAGGGCCACCGTCCGGTGGAGCCGCTTTTGTTTG
>JAKMCX010000103.1 GCA_022428285.1 Flavobacteriales bacterium | reverse complement strand
ACATTCAGTGCATCTGGACTGGAGGAGGTGGTCATTTTGGGCAATGGGCGCACGCTGTATTTCGCAGACCCCGACAGTGCGGCTGTGGTCCGGGCCATGGCCGACAGCCTTCCGGTTCCTCTTCCCCGAGCCAATCGGGCTGCGTGTTCTGAAATCTTGATGCGCCTGGATTCGGCTGGTCTTTCCACCATTACGCTGTTGCAGGCCCCTGCTGGAGACTTTGCCGATTTGGCAGCACTGTCGGCAGACCCCATTGCCGGAGCTCAGGATGCGGCAAGCCTACCTGGATTGTCCCTGCGCACCCGTCCAGATTCGGCCATGACGCTGTGGATGATGGATCCTGATGCGGTCAACCCTGCACCTGCTGTTCCGCTGGATGTGTGGTCGCCCCCTGCAGACTCATTGCTTCCGAAAGGTGTGGACCCCATTGCCTACCAAGCGTCTGACAGCATTGTATTTGAGGTCAAAAGGGAGCGGGTCGCGCTGTGGGGAAGTGCCAAGGTGGAGACCGCGGGCATTGTGTTGGAGGCTGCCCGCGTGGATTATTTGGCTGCGGAGCGAGAGATTGAAGCGGAAGGGGTGCGCGACACCACGGGGGCCCTTGTGGGCCGGCCGTTGTTCACCCAAGACGGGAAGTCGTTTACCCAAGACGCCCTGAGGTACGACCTGGATTCTCGCAAAGGAATCAGCCGCAAAGCGATGACCACCGAGGGCGAATTGACCTTCCATGCCCAGCGGGCCAAGCGTTTTCCCGACGGCCGCATTTTTCTGCGGGGTGGCAAATTCACCACCTGCGACGCAGAGCGGCCGCACTTTCACTTTCACTTGACGCGGGGGCTGCTGGTGCCCGACAAAAAAGTGGTCAGTGGCCCGATGTTCGTCAAGATTAGAAAGATCCCATTGCCCGTTGGACTGCCGTTTTTTTGGTTCCCCCAAAAGCAAGAACGCAGCCGCGGCCTGATTTTCCCCAGTTTTGGAAACGGCAGGGAGTTGGGGTATTTCATCAAGGACCTGGGGTGGTATGAGCCTTTGGGAGACCATTGGGACGCCCGCGTCCAAGGGGACCTTTACAGCCGGGGCACGTGGCGTGTCGCTGGCACGGCCCAGTACCGATACCGCTATCGCTTCAATGGAAACCTTCAGCTTTCCCGGTCGAGCATTGTTTCCGGGGGTACGGCAGGGGACCCCGATGCGAGCAGGCGGACCGAGTTTTTTGTGCGGTGGAGCCACAGCCAGGACCCCAAAGCGCGCCCCAACGGGCGGTTCAATGCCAATGTCAACTTTGGTTCCAGCGGCAATTTCCGTTCCCAATTGAATGCCTCACAAGAGGACTTTTTGTCCAACACTTTTTCCTCGAGCATCAATTACAACGCCTCCTTGCCGGGCAAGCCGGTTAGTTTGACGGCCACGGCCCGGCACAACCAAAACAGCAGCACGGGCCGGGTGGACTTGGTCGTGCCCTCAGTGGGCATCAATGTGAGCCGATTTGAGTTGCCCATATCGCGTTTGTTGCGCCCCAATGCGGTCACCAAGGGTTGGTATGACCGAATCGGTATGACCTACGCCCTCAAGTCCGAACAGCGCGTGAGTGGTGCAGACACCACCTTGTTTGAGGAAGGATTGGCCGGATTGATTGAGCGGGCCCAATCGGGCATCAGGCACACGGCCTCGGCTTCGACCCAAATCAAAGCAGGCTTTGTCAGTTTCACCCCCAACATCTCCTACAATGGATACTGGAACTTTGATGCGCTCAACAAGGCCGTCA
The DNA here is from genome assembly GCA_022428285.1 of Flavobacteriales bacterium. GTDB lineage: Bacteria > Bacteroidota > Bacteroidia > Flavobacteriales_D > Sanyastnellaceae > UBA8752. The sequence continues at coordinate 1,888 of JAKMCX010000103.1, read as the reverse complement.
GCCCCGATGTCCCCGACAGCATCATCACCGATACCATTCCTGGATTTTACATGGATGGGGATTGGCGCATGGGCGTCAGCGCGAATACCAAGTTTTATGGAACGTTCCAGAACAGGGGGGAGGGCCGTTTGCGCGCCATTCGCCATGTGATCACCCCGCAGGTGGGGTTCAGTTACAACCCCGCTTTTGAGCGCCGCGATTCATTGGTGGGCATCGACGGTACGTTGCTGGAAGTGTACAATCCGCTCGCGGCGGGTCTATACACCCCTGCGGAACTCAATGCCCAAGGCGCGTTGAACTTCACCTTGAACAACAACATCGAGGCCAAGGTGCGCGACAAGGACGGCGAGACGCGCAAGGTGCGCCTGATTGACAATTTGTCCCTTCGCTCGAGCCACAATTTGCAGGCCGATTCCCTGCGCTGGAGTGACATCACGGGGTCAGGATTCACCACGCTGGCAGGCAAATTTCCGGTCAACATTGGTTTTGCCCACAGCTTGTACGCCCGCGACAGCACCGGTGCTCTGATCGACCGGTTCTTGTTTGAGGACGGTGGGGCTCCTTTGAGGCTCAAGCGTGCCAACGCTTCGGTCAACGGAAGCTGGAGAGGACAAGGGGAGACCCCGTGGAGCATTCGCGCGGGCTACACCATGCGGCTGCAGCGCAATTGGCGGAGTGATGTGCAAGCCGACACGACCATTTTGACACAGAACCTCACCTTCAACGGCAACGTCACCTTGTTTGAGGATTGGCGTTTTACCGTGGGGTCCGGCTATGACTTCAAAGCGGGAGAATTCACCAATACCCAAGTCAACATGGTGTGGGACCTCCATTGTTGGGAGTTTTCTGCGCGCTGGGTGCCGTTTGGCGTGCAGAAGAGTTTGCAACTCAGGCTTGCAGTCAAGGCTTCGATGCTCCGCGACGTGAAGGTCGAAAAACGCTTTCAGGGAAGTGGTCTGATCCGCTGATTCACAGCGAGAACCAGGCTTGCCTTAGCGGCTCAATGTTCGGATGAGCATGTAGATCAAGCACAGCATAAAAAGGGTCATAGAGACCTTGTTGATGCCGTGCATGACGCGAAGGTTTACGCCTTCTCCATTGCTCTTGCGGAAGAGGTTCAACGGGTTGGCGTAATGCAGGAGTTTGCGCAGAATTTCCATGGTGACTGTAGAATGAACAGTTGCAGTGGTGAGGGGTTCAATCGCAAGCGATGGCGCTGATTTCTACGCGCGCTTGTTTGGGGAGTCCGGCCACAAAAACGGCTTCACGGGCGGGCAAAGGGTCGGCAAAACGTGCGTTGTAAGCTTGGTCCATGGCGGCATAGTCACGGGCATCGATCAGAAAAACAGTGGTTTTGACGACTTTGTCTAGTCCGGACCCTGCCGATTTCAGCACGGCTTCTAGGTTGTCAATGGCACGGTGAACTTCCTCGGCAATCGTGCCATGTAGCAGTTCTCCGGTCTCTGGCGTCAGTGGAATTTGACCGCTGCAATAGACGGTGGTTCCAGCCCGTCGAAACGGACTGTAGCTCGCAATGGGTTTGGACATGGTGCAAGTATCGGTCGCATCGACGAACCTTTGCACCATGACGTCCGTCCGTATTCTGATGGTTGACAACCGCGACTCCTTTACCTGGAACTTGGTGCATGATTTGGGCCGATGTGGCGCGGAAGTAGAGGTGCGCCAGGCGGGCGATTGGGCCGTGGAGGACGCGCAGCGTTTTGATGGAGTGGTGCTCTCGCCTGGTCCTGGACTGCCCAGTGAATCCGAGGGGTTGATGGAATTGGTGGAGGCTTGGGCGCCGGAACATCCTGTTTTAGGGGTCTGTTTGGGCCTTCAGGCGTTGGTGGGCTGGAGCGGGGGACCATTGCGCAGGATGAACCAGGTT
>JAKMCX010000085.1 GCA_022428285.1 Flavobacteriales bacterium | reverse complement strand
CCCGCTGGGCCAGGTGCTCGTCTTTGACCACCTCGAGGGCGGCCATGGCGACGGCACCGCCGACGGGGTTGCCGCCAAAGGTGGAGCCGTGCTGACCGGGATGGATGACGCCCATGACGGCGTCGTCGGCGAGCACTGCGCTCACGGGGTAGACGCCCCCTGAGATGGCCTTTCCGAGGATGAGCAGGTCGGCCTTGATGTATTCGGCTTGGCGCTCGCAATGGCCTTCGCAGCTGCACGTTCCGCAGGTGGCCAGCAAGGCGCCGGTGCGGGCGATGCCGGTTTGGACTTCGTCTGCCATAAACAGCACGTTTGCGGCCTTGCACAAGGCGTGTGCCTCTTGGATGTAGCCGTCTGACGGCACGTAAACCCCGGCTTCACCTTGGATGGGCTCCACGAGGAAACCGGCCACGTTGGGGTCCTTGAGGGCCTCCTTCAAGGCGTCGATGTTGTCGTAGGGGATGACCTCAAATCCTGGGGTAAAGGGCCCAAATCCTCCTGTGCTGTCGGGATCGGTAGAGAAGCCAACGATGGTCGTTGTCCGGCCGTGAAAGTTGTTCTCGCAGGTCAGAATCTTGGCCTTTCCAGCGGGCACGCCCTTCACATCGTAGGCCCATTTGCGGGCAATCTTGATGGCGGTTTCTACGGCCTCTGCGCCCGTGTTCATGGGCAGCACCTTGTCGTACCCAAAGTATTCGGTAACGTACTTTTCGTAAGGCCCCAACATGCTGTTGTAGAAGGCGCGCGAGGTGAGCGTGAGCTTCTGTGCCTGCGCGGTCATGGCCCCCACAATGCGGGGGTGACAGTGGCCCTGATTGACGGCGCTGTAGGCGCTCAGAAAGTCAAAGTAGCGCTTGCCTTCAATGTCCCAGCAATACACCCCTTCGGCCCGGTCCAAGACCACCGGCAGTGGGTGGTAATTGTGGGCGCCATATTGGTTTTCCATGTCCATCGCCTCTTGCGAGGAGGATGGGAGAGGGGCAGGAGTTCCGGTCATGCCACGAAAATACGGCGCAAGCCGCGCTCAGAAACGCACGGACAAGTCGTCGATGTACACGTGGCCTTTCTCGCTGAACTGGAAATAGATGTATTCGATGGAGCCGAGGCCGCTTGGATCGTCTTCGGTGGCCCACTCAAATGCGTTCATCGGAATGCGGCATTCCATCCACTTGCCAAAGCCCTTGGCAGAGATCAAATCTTGGGTCAGGGCCATGGAGGAAGTGTTGCCATCAGCATCTGCAACGCCGACTTCGATGGGAAGGGGGGCTGTGGGGCCCGGGTTGACCCCGATGTTGCGCAGTTTGAAGACGATGAAGGCGGCATCGGGCTGGGCAGGCGGGGCCAATGCCTGCCACTTGTTCCAGCTAAATCCGACTGTATGGGTCGGAAATTTCGGCGCTTCAAGGGTGAGGGGAGCTGGGCTAAAATCCCATTCGAAGTCCAAAGCCTGGCTTTTGCTCCGGCCGCGCTTTTCGTTGATGATGAATTGACGGTCTGGTCCGAATTCCCCCAATCCCCACTCGTGGTCTGTATTTTCTTCGAAGACGATGAATCGGCCCGGTTCGATTTCTGTGTGGGGTCTTTTGGATGCGCGGCGGACGACCTTCTTTATTGGGGCATGGGGCACGAGTTGGCAGGCCCCTATTTCTACGTCTCCGAAATGCTCCATGCGCAGGTTGAATGAGGCCAGGTCAGACCAATCGGTTTGGTTCCTTCCCCTCCTAAAGTCGTACAGGGGGATCCTGGCTTCTTGCCAAACCGTATCAAGGGGGAATGTGGGGATGTGACGCGCCGCCAGCGATGCAGAGCTCCGCATGCCGCTGTGGTCTTCAAGCTCAAAAATGATGACAGGGTCGGATTGGCTGGGGCCTGTTTTTTTGATCCAAATGCTGATGCCTCCCAAGGCCTCTACCGAATCGAGGTTGTTGGGCTTTCCAGCAGGCCATGGAAAGGACTTTCGTTCACTCAATGCGGGTCCTTTCCACCAAGTGAGGTGCAAGACGTCCATGCCCAAAAGGCTGTCTTTCTGTGCATTGCACTGGTGCTGGGGGAACTTTCCAATGAGGAATTCAGACGGTGTATCATCCCCGAAAAACGCGGTCGAATCCAACGTGGCGGTTTGGGCTTCCGTCAATGCGGGCAGTCTGCGGCTTTGGCTGCAGCTTCCAAGGAGAAGGCAGGTCATGCCCAACACCACTGCCTTGGACAGGCTGACCTGATGGCTCCGGTAGGATTTGAAGAATGGAAAGGGCACTTGCATCCGTTTCATGGCTGGCCTCTAATCTACTCGCAAGGACCGTTTGCAGGGTCGTTGAAATTCGGGGCTGTGCGGTCGATGCAGTTGTCGGACCCATCGCAAATGCCATCGGTATCCGAATCATACTGGCCACAACCGTTGCAACACAAAGCGTAGGATACGATCAAAGCATGGCTGACTGCTGGCTGACCGAAGGTGCTGCCTCCTGGAGCTGTGGCGACTCCAAAGCATCCCTCAGCGTCGCGGACTTGGGCGGAGTAATACCCAGCGGGAATGATGCCCAGTTCATTGGGAATGTCGACCGATAGGTCAGCGGTGCCATTGAGTCCTGTCAGCAACAGCGTGGTGGCGGTGCCACTCGTCAGGTTGATTTGAACCACGCCGTCTGGCGCATCCAACGTGCTTGCGGGCGTGATCGCTGAGAACCCGAGGAAAACGGGCGCCAATCCACAAGGCTGGCAGACTCCGTTGGCGGGGTCGTCGAAGTTGCTCGCAGTGAGGTCGGTGCAGTTGTCTTGGTCATCGCAAATGCCATCGTTGTCGACATCCGGGTGGGTGATGGTGACGGTAAAATCGACCTGGTCAACATTGCCTGCATGGTCCGTTACGGTCAGGGTCACTGTGTGGGTGGTCACATCGCCACATCCGATAAACGTGCTTTGGCTCAGGGTCTGAGA
>JAKMCX010000079.1 GCA_022428285.1 Flavobacteriales bacterium | reverse complement strand
TACCTGTGGCATCCGAGAACACGACCGACTCCTGCTTGCACTGGTGAATCCTGAAATTGGTGTTGAGAAAACCTCCGCCATACAGGTTGCCAATTTGGGCCTCACCACTGCAGATGATGGTCAGGTGACCATTGGGTGGGACGACAGTCCCTGCCGGGATCTCAAACTTGGTGGGGTTCGCTTCGTTGTCTGAGAGGTGCCAGCCTCCGATATCAACAGGAGCGCCCGTTTCATTGAAGAGCTCCACGAAGTCCTCATTGTTGCCCGCAACATTCAAAGAATAGTTGGAACAAGAGAATTCGTTGATGACAACCTGAGCAGATGCTGGGTGCGCCAACAACAGCAATGACAGAGCAAGGAAAGGAAGGTTTCGGTTCAACTTCAAAGCTTTGCAAGATACGTTCAGGTAACAAGCTGTATGAGTCTCAGGTTGCGCGACGGGGCAATTAATTGAGCTTGACTCCTCGGGAAGGGAGATGTGGCCCGAGAAATCAGGCGCTGCATAACCCCCTTTGTGCGATATTCAGCGCATGAACTCCATGGTACTTTTCGCGATCATCGCCCTGCTCTTGCCCATCCTTGTCATCTACAACCGGCGCAAGCGCAAGTGAGCCTTCACAGGACACTCCACCCGGCGGTTTAGTTCACCGAGTAAACCCACATGGGAGGGAAATTCTGGCCCACAAAGCACACGCACCGCAGATCAAACATGTGGTAATGGGGCTTCATGAGCGGCGGCATGTAGGTGAAAAACCGCAGCACTGCCCCTTGTTCGGTATGTCCCTTAATGGAAGCGAGCAATGGCTCCTTGACCTCTTGCGGCAAGACAAAAGGCAGCCCTGAAACCACCATGTCCACACGCGGCCAATTCCTCTCGCTCACCAAGGAATCCAAATCGCCCGCACTCGCCTGTACGATGTCAAATCGCCCTCCAAACCGGGCCTTCAATGACGCGACATACCCTTCGTCCAATTCAATGACCAACACCTGGGCTTCCGGGTGAAGCCGGTCGTACAATTCTTGGGTAAAGACTCCTGTACCTGGCCCCAGTTCTACCACGTAGCGCATGGCCTCGACGTCCAAACCCTTGAGCATGTTTCGACTGGCCACCTTGCTGCTGGGCACTATGCTGGCATTCCTCAAGGGGTGCTTCAAAAAATTCAGCAGGAACCCGAGCCTTCCTTTGCCACGCTTCGACATGGGGCCAAACTACAACCCCCCAGATTAGGGGCAAGTGTTGCCAAAGGCAGAAAGCAGGATCAGAACATCGTTGACCCCCACCATTCCATCGCCATCGCTGTCTGGACAATCTCCAGAAGCAGAGGAAAAACTGCAGCCCCCATTGTCCCAAACGGCCTCGGCATCATAGTTCAAAGCAGAAGGGTAGGTACACCCTGACGCCCCCACGCCCTCGCACAAAGAAGCCGGAGAAAGCGGGTCGGCGATGGGGTCAAAGTTGCCCGCATAAGGGTCAGAACACCCTAAACAGCCGCCGCAACTTCCAAAACAGACCACCTCCATGGCCATGTCTTCGGATGCCGTCGCCGTTCTCCATCCATTGGCATTGCAGCCCACAGGGAGCGATTCCCAAGCCATCCCCAGCGCACCCGCAGGGGTTCCAAAACGGTAAGTGAATGCCGCGTCACCAGAGACGGTCACCGTGACCGCCTTCGCACCCCACATCGCATCGGACATGACGTAGGTGGCGCCTTGGACCTCCAACCAAGCCTCCAAACTGGGGTCGGGCATCTGCACCCGAAATGTCACAGTATGGTAAGAAGGATCTACAGTTGGACAGGCCGAACAAGCATTGAAACACACGGTTCCCAATTCCAGCGGCGCAGCCCCCAACTCAAAGGACCTGTTGGTGTAGACGTTGGGGCCGTCATATGTCGTGTTGGTGCAAGGCACCCCTACATCAAAGGACTCCACCAAGCCGTTCCAAGCATTGGTGGTGAACTTGAATTCGTGGGAACCTGGCGGCAGGTCCAACACCAATTGCCAAACGCCATCCTGATCGGCATCATCCATGGGGGCACAATCGCCGCACCAATCGTTGAACCCGCCATTCACATAGGCCGTTTGTCCAGCAGCCTGTTCTTGATTGAGGTCCACAGAGAACAGCACAGGATACAGGCAACTGCCATCGTTTGATGTGGCCGCCACACTGAAATTCGATGCGTCAGGATCTGTGCATCCCGGCCCACCAGTACCAGGGCATCCTTCGGTGGACGAAAAGCAATTCGCGTCGGTGATGATGCCGTCCCAAGCCACATCGATGTAGCGGTTCACATAGATGCTCGGGCCATCGAAACTGGTCAATGTTCCCGGTGATCCCTGAGGGAATGATTCTTCTGATCCAGACCATCCGTTGACCGTGAACTTGTATTCATGAATCCCCTGAGGCAAATCCAATGTGGCGGACCAAATGCCATTGCTTCCTGCCACCAAGGCATGGGTCTCGCCCGACCAAGCATCGAAAGACCCCGTGACGTAAACCTGATCGTTGGCCCCCAAGTTTTCTTGGCTCATGTCCACGCGAAAGGTCACCGCCTGTGGTTCCGGAACATGGTCATACACGCGCACCCAATCCACCTTCATTTGCTGCGGAAATGAGGTGCTCGCATCGGGATTCCCCGGCCATCCGCCACCCACGGCAACATTCAAGAGCATGTGGTAATCCTCTGCAAACAACCAAGGATGGTCTGGTGACACGGAGGTGCGGTCCAGCTCAAAGTAAACTTCCCCGTCCGCAGACCATCGGATGTGGTCGGGCCACCATTCTACAGTGTAAATGTGATAGGCCGTCGTCCAATCTGGAGCATAGATGGAACCTCCTTGGGACTGAACGTTGTCGACCTGGCCCCAATGTGCAGTGCCATGGCAGCTCGAAGGTGCATTTCCTACGAGTTCCATAATGTCGATCTCTCCTGGCCAAGGGTTGTTTTCGCGCAGCATCCAGAAGGCGGGCCATATTCCTTGGCCTGTGGGGAGGTCAATCCGAGCTTCCCACTTGCCATAAGTCTGGCTGAATTTGTTGCGCGTCACCAAACGCGCCGAAGTGTAGGCGCTTCCAGCGTAATCTTCCTCGATGGCCGTGATCACCAAATCGCCGTTCTCGACGCGGGCATTGTCCAAATCGTCTGTATAGTACTGAAGTTCTCCATTGCCCCATCCCCAGAGTCCCTGAGCAGCGCCTGTTCCAATGTCGTAACCCCACTTATTGAGATCGATGGAAGTGCCATTGAATTCGTCGCTCCAAGACAAATTCCAAGTCTGAGCAGATGAGGCTACAGCGAGGCCCAAGGCGAGAATACAGAAAATCAATCTCATCATGAGGAGGTCTTTGCAATAAGGCAATTTACGAACGGGATGGCCCCAAGGTTTTCAGCCCAGCTGGACACGCGCACATACCAAATCAGGCAAATGAGGACTTCACCGCTTCGTAGACAATGTCCCCACCTTGAATATTCAGGCCCAACCCCAGGGCCTTGTCCTCTGCACAAGCCCGCTCCCATCCTTTCTCTGCCAAAGCAAGGACATAGGGCAGGGTGACATTGGTGAGGGCGAGGGTAGAGGTATAGGGCACAGCACCTGGCATGTTCGCCACGCTGTAATGAACCACATCACTTACGATGTATACCGGGTCGTCGTGGGTGGTTGGCTTGGTGGTCTCGACACAGCCACCTTGGTCCACAGCGATGTCTACAATGACCGTTCCTGGCCTCATTTCACTCAACATGTCCCGTGTAATGAGGTGGGGCGCCTTTCCACCTTTGAGCAGAACAGCCCCAACAATCAAATCGTGGGTCGCGATCGCCCTTTTGATGTTGTAGGTGTTGGAGTATT
>JAKMCX010000032.1 GCA_022428285.1 Flavobacteriales bacterium | reverse complement strand
CCATTGGCCACGAACCAATCTAAAAAGGGGCGGCATTCCTCCTCCCTATCGGTGACATTGTCGGCCAACAAGAGGGTTCCTTTTCCTACCAATTTTCGATCCAGCAGATCCATCAGCTGCGGGCAGTACTGGTCCTTCTGAGCATCGAAAAACACCAAGTCGTAGGGGGTTTCCAATCCGGAGATGACTTCCCTGGCCTCACCAATGAGCACCTTGACCGGCACCGCGCAAGCATCCATCAAGGCCTGGGCCTGCTCTCCTACCTCCTTGTGGAATTCAATGGTATCGAGGTGGGCGTCCTCGTCCATTCCGGACACCAAATACAGCGCACTCAAGCCGTGTGCCGTCCCAATTTCCAATGCGCGCTTGGCACCACTGGCCAATGCCAATCCATGCAGCAAGTCCCCTGTATCGGCGCGAATGGGGTTGCGCCAACCAAAGCGTCCATCAGCATTGGTATAGCTCTCTCCGCGTTTTGCATAAGTCTCCAACTCAGCAATCGCTTCACTGATTTTTTCTGTCCTCATGGCCCCAAAGGTATCGAGGTCGCCCACCCCAATTTGCCTGCCCACTGGGCACCCGCCCGAAGGAGACATACTTCACACCTCATCCAAGTGAGATGCGCAACTGAAAACTGCAATTGTCACTGTCTCAAGATTTTGTATTTTAAATCATGGTGAGATTGATGGTGTTGCTGTTGTTGTTGGTTCCTGCATCATTGCGGGCGCAGGATGCTCCACCTTGGAATCCCGATGGCAATGGTGATGGCTGCATCACCACTTCAGACCTGGTTCTGCTGCTGAGTGTATTCGGCTTATGTCCGGAACCGACGCCTGTTGACTGCCCTGATTCCGACGCCTTTTCGTGCCATGACACGGTGTATTTCGACAACTATGGGTACCCAACTGTGTTGATTGGAGAACAGTGCTGGTTCGCGGAAAATCTGCGCACAACAGCGTACCAAAATGGAGATGCCATTCCTGCAGGTTTGGACGACGAAAACTGGCAAGCGACAACCGAAGGGGCCGCCGTGGTATATGGTGATGGAAGCAGTGACTGTGAGGGCACAAGCCCAGACATTGATCCATGCGATGACGCCCAAACTTTGGCCGCCTATGGCCGGATGTACAATTGGTTCGCAGTCAATGATGCACGGGGGCTGTGTCCAAGCGGCTGGCACACTCCCACCAACGGAGAATGGACCGCATTGGAAGGGTTCATCTCAGGACAAGGATTTTCGGGCAGTGCGGGATCGGCTCTGAAGTCTAACTCAGGTTGGGTGAACAATGGAAATGGCACTGACGATTTCGGGTTTTCGGCCCTTCCGGGGGGCTTCCGCAGCAACAGCGATGGCGGCTTCAGTGCAGCTGGAGCGGGGGGCTTTTTTTGGACCTCCACCCCCAGTGGCGGCGACGCATCGTCCCGCATCCTCTACAACAATTTTGCGGTCATCATCACCTTCATCAACGACCCACACCGAGGCTTTTCGGTAAGGTGCCTACAAGACAACTGACCTCCCCACGCGCCGGACACCGACCCGACAGTCCCTCATGACGTGTCCGAGATGCTTCATGAAGACTCAACACCTATGGGGCGTTGAACACCTCCCAAGCAGGCAGGGCGCCCCATTCAAAATCGAAAAGCGCCGCGTTTTCCCAGGCACTTCCTTCCACGCTTGTTGGGCCTTGTGAGGCCACCCAATCTGGGGCCCAATAACACCACCCCAAACAAACCTCTGGGCCCAAATCGTTCAGTGCCGTGTTCAACGCTTGCATGTAGGCCCATTGTCCAGATGGCGAAAATGGATAGCCCGGCGTCTCATCTCCCACCCACCACAGGTTGTCTGTCCAATCCGACCATTCTGTGGTCCACGCATACGCCGTTTCGGCAATGAACACCGGGGCTCCTGTGGTTTGACTCAAGGAGGCCACCGCATCCGAAATATCGCCAAGGTCCTGAAGGTGCCATTTGCTGTATTGGCTCACGGCAACAACATCCGGTGTGTATCCAGCTTCGGACAGCCCCTCAAAAAACCACGGTGCCGTCTCCAAGTTCGAGACGTGAACCGCCACCTTACAATCGGGAAAGATTTGCTCAACAATGCCATGACCTGCGTTGAGCAATTGTGAAAGTGATCCATATCCATTTTCAATGCTTCCATGGGGAAACATCATGCCCGGGTCGATCTCATTGCCAAGCTGAACCATGGCAGGTTCTATGCCCTTCACATTCAATGCTTCAAGGGTGCAATGCAACCAGCATGTCATCGCATCCTCGAGTTCCTCAAAGGTCATGCCTTCCCATGCCTCCGGGATTACCTGGTGCCCTGGATCAGCCCATGTGTCGCTAAAATGATAATCAAGCAGAATGGGCACATCCAAGGAATCCCATTTGGCCGCCTCTCTCATGACCCCCAACCAGGAGTTTCGGAGGTTTGGATAGGGATTGTGCCATACGCGAAGCCGAACCAAGTTCACGCCTTGTTCAGCCATCCACTCGCGTGGCGCATCAATGTCAACACCATATTCATCGCGATACACCACCCCATCCCCCTCCATTTCCGACAAAAAGGACACATCAACCCCTCTCCAATCTTGCGAAAAGGCGCCAAATATTGGCAATAGAATAAAAATAAAAAGACCAAACAGCCTCATCCCGCAAAGATACCTCAAGCCATACCAGATGTGCGATCCGAGGATGACTTGCCTGCCGCCCTCCTCCCTTGCAACACCCAGAAATGAGCGGAGCCTCGAGGGGCTGCCCTTGAACAACACCTCTCATGACAACTCTCGGGTTTTCAACACACCCCCTCCGCTGTGATTGCGGCGAGAGCGATGCCGATGGCGGCGGAACTGGCGACAATCAAGACCACTCTACGGACAAGTCAGCCACCGATGCCAACGGCTGCACGAGCAACACCCTGATGCTCATCATGCGCTATTCCCTCTGCTGTGACTGCGGCGTCAGCGACACCGACACGGACGGCCTCTGTGACAACGAAGACAATTGCATCAACCGGCGCGCGACCAACTTCGCCGACCCGGCGAATGTGATTTGCATTGTCCCTGGTTGCATGGACGCTGACTACCTCCAGTACGACCCTGAGGCAACGGTGGACGACGGCAGCTGCTCGACATTGGTTGTGGAGGGCTGCACGGATCCGGCCAATACTGAATATGACGCGAGCGCGAACACCGACGACGGCAGCTGCTCTACAGTGGCTTCGACGTGCGTGTCGCCATCGATGGATGGATACAGCTACGGTGCGGTGGAGATCGGCGATCAATGCTGGTTTTCAGAGAACCTGCGTACGACGGTGTATGCTGATGGCACGGCTATTCCGGAGGTGACCGACGGTACTGCATGGTCAGGATTGAGCACGGGAGCCCGCTGTGATTATGGCAACGATGCAAGCAACGTTGCGACCTACGGCCGGTTGTACAACTGGTACTCTGCTACGGTTGCTGCGGGGCTGTGCCCAACGGGATGGCATGTGCCTACTGATGATGAGTGGACGGCATTGGTGACTTACTTGGGTGCCAACGGCCACAGTGGCGCTGAAGGCACAGCTTTGAAGTCGACATCAGGTTGGAGTGGCAGTGGCAATGGCACGGACGACTTCGGGTTTTCGGCCCTTCCGGGCGG
>JAKMCX010000013.1 GCA_022428285.1 Flavobacteriales bacterium | reverse complement strand
GCGGTGATCAGCACACGGCTGTCACGTGCAACTTGCCCTTCAAGGCCCGTACCCACGATGGGGCTGTTCGGGCGCATCAATGGCACGGCCTGACGCATCATGTTCGATCCCATCAACGCACGGTTCGCGTCGTCATTCTCCAAGAAAGGAATCAATGAAGCTGCGATGGACGCAATCTGGTTTGGCGCAACGTCCACATACTTGATCTCCGTTGGAGCCACAAGCGGGAAGTCACCTTGAAGACGGGCCTTGATGATGTCGTTCTTGAACGTTCCATCGTCATTCAGTCCCACCGTCGCCTGAGCGATGATGGCGCTGTCCTCCTCTTCTGCCGACAGGTAAGAAATGCCCTCACCACCAACTTTGGCTACGCCTTCGTTGACTTCACGGTAGGGCGTCTCAATGAATCCGAGTCGGTTCACTTTGGCATAAACGCAGAGTGAACTGATCAAACCAATGTTCGGTCCCTCAGGCGTCTCAATGGTGCAGAGACGGCCGTAGTGGGTGTAGTGAACGTCTCGTACCTCAAAGCCGGCACGCTCACGGGACAGACCACCTGGTCCGAGTGCAGAGATGCGTCGCTTGTGCGTCACCTCGCTCAACGGGTTGGTCTGGTCCATGAATTGGCTCAGCTGGTTCGTTCCGAAGAACGAATTGATCACCGAGCTCAATGTCTTGGCGTTGATCAAGTCCGTTGGCGTGAACACCTCGTTGTCACGAACGTTCATCCGCTCGCGGATGGTCCGGGCCATACGCGCCAATCCCACACCAAACTGGTTGTGCAATTGCTCGCCTACCGTACGAATACGACGGTTGGACAGGTGGTCAATGTCGTCCACATCTGACTTGGAGTTCACCAGGTCAATCAAGAACTTGATGATGAGGATGATGTCGTCCTTGGTCAGCGTGCGCGACTCTTCGGACATGTCGATTCCGAGCTTCCGGTTGATGCGGAAACGCCCAACCTCGCCCAGGTCGTAGCGCTGCTCAGAGAAGAACAACTTGTCGATGACACCGCGGGCCGTCTCCATGTCTGGCGGCTCAGCATTCCGCAGTTGGCGGTAGATATACTCCACAGCTTCCTTCTCACTGTTGGAAGGATCCTTTTGAAGGGTGTTGTGGATGATGGCGTAATCGGCCTGGTTGATGTCTTCCTTGTGCAGGATGATCGTCTTCGATCCAGACTCAACAATGAGCTCAATGTGCTCCTTTTCGAGTACCGTATCGCGGTCCAACACGAGCTCGTTGCGCTCAATGCTGACCACCTCACCGGTATCCTCGTCTACGAAGTCTTCAATCCAAGTTTTGAGCACACGGGCTGCCAGCTTGCGGCCCAATACCCGCTTGACACCAGCCTTTGAAACCTTGACCTCCTCTGCGAGGTCGAAAATCCCCAGAATGTCACGGTCTCCCTCGTAACCGATGGAGCGCAACAAAGTGGTTACGGGAAGCTTCTTTTTCCGGTCGATGTAGGCGTACATCACGCTGTTGATGTCCGTAGCGAACTCAATCCAGCTTCCTTTGAAAGGAATGATACGCGCACTGTACAGCTTGGTTCCGTTGGCGTGGCGGCTCTGTCCAAAGAATACGCCCGGCGAACGGTGAAGCTGGTTGACGATGATGCGCTCCGCACCATTCACCACAAATGAACCGCGCGGGGTCATGTAAGGAATGGTTCCGAGGTAAACGTCCTGTACAATGGTCTCGAAGTCCTCGTGCTCAGGATCGGTGCAGTACAACTTCAGCTTCGCCTTGAGCGGGACGCTGTATGTCAGACCGCGTTCGATGCACTCTGCGATGCTGTATCGCGGTGGATCGATGAAATAGTCTAGGAATTCCAGTACAAACTGGTTCCGTGTGTCCGTGATGGGAAAGTTCTCGTTGAACACCTTAAACAGTCCCTCTGTGTCGCGGTCTTCAGGCTTGGTCTCAAGCTGGAAGAACTCGCGGAAGGACCGCAATTGGATATCGAGAAAGTCCGGATACGGAATGTCCGGAGTGGTAGTGGCGAAAGAATGTCGCTGCTGCAGTTGTGGCGTCAACATGGGGGCGGCTTAACGAGGGAGGAACAAATCGCAGTGGTGCAGGTTGGTTTTGGGGAGTACCCTGCGAAATACAGGGTACAAGAAGGTCAGACCGGGACCTGCGCCCAGCCTGACCTCCTGAAATTCAGCGGGTTGGGATCTTACTTGATCTCAACCTCTGCTCCGGCTTCCTCGAGTTGTGCTTTGAGGGCCTCGGCCTCGTCTTTGGCTACGCCCTCCTTAAGGGTGGCGGGAGCGCCGTCAACGATGCCTTTGGCTTCCTTCAAGCCTTGGCCGGTCAACTCTTTTACGAGCTTCACGACCGCCAACTTGGAGCCGCCAGCGGCTTTGAGGATGACGTCGAACTCCGTCTGCTCTTCTGCGCCGCCATCGCCACCGCCTGCGGCGGGACCAGCAGCAACAGCAGCAGCAGCTGCGGGCTCAATGCCGTACTCTTCTTTCATGATCTCTGCAAGCTCGTTGACCTCCTTTACGGTGAGGTTGACCAGCTCTTCTGCCATGGATTTCAAATCAGCCATGATATATGGAATTGTGGGTTACTTGTTTGTGTTGTGTAATAGGTGTGCCAAAGTCAGCCTTCCCTTTCGGAAAGAGCTTTGACCAATCCGGAAATGGTGTTACCACCAGATTGCAATGCTCCGAGGACATTCCGCATGGGGCTCTGGAGCAGACCAACGAGTTCTCCGAGGAGTTCCTCTTTGCTCTTGATCTCCGCGAGGGCCTTCAATTGGTCATCACCGATATACACTGCTTCCTCGACGTACGCTCCTTTTAGAATGGGGCGTTCACCACTTTTGCGGAAATCCTTGATGAGCTTGGCAGGGGCGTTGCCCACTGTACTCGTCATCATGGCGGTTTGCCCTTTCAGCACGTCATACAGCTCACCGTATTCACGGCCTTCTGTACGCTCCATCGCAATGCGCAGCAGTGTGTTTTTCACCACTTGCATTTTGACTTCTGCCTTATAGCATTCCCCGCGCAGCTTCGTCGTATCTGCGGAATTCATGCTCGAAGCATCTGCTAGGTATACCACATTGGTATCCTTCAGCATGGCCTGGAGCTCCTCGATCGCTTGGTTTTTCTCTTCGCGTGTCATGGGTTCCTGGTTCAGCTGTTCAATGCTTTCGATTCAATCCGGACACCTGGGGACATCGTTGAGCTCAAAAAGACGCTCTTGATGTAGGTGCCCTTCGCAGAAGACGGGCGCAAACGAACCAAGGTTTGAAGCACTTCGTTGGCATTCTCCGAAAGCTTCTCTTTCGAGAAACTCACCTTCCCTACGGAAGCATGGATGATGCCGTACTTGTCGACCTTGAAATCGATTTTACCTGCCTTTACATCTTGGACGGCCTTCCCGACCTCCATAGTGACTGTACCCGACTTAGGGTTAGGCATGAGGCCGCGTGGTCCGAGTACTCGGCCCAACGCTCCTACCTTGCCCATCACTTGGGGGGTCGTGATGATCACGTCCACATCGGTCCATCCGCCTTTAATCTTCTCGACATATTCATCGAGACCAACGTGGTCCGCTCCGGCTTCCTTCGCTTCTGCTTCCTTGTCAGGATTGCAGAGCACCAGTACGCGCACGTTTTTTCCGCTTCCGTGAGGAAGGGAAACCGTACCACGTACCATCTGGTTGGCCTTACGCGGGTCCACGCCGAGGCTGACGGCGAGGTCGACAGATGAGTCGAACTTCGTGGAGGAAATATCCTTCACGATGCCGGCTGCATCGTCGAGCGAATACACTTGGTCCACATCGAACTTGTCGAGTGCGGCCTTGCGATTGCGTGTCAATTTTGCCATTGTGTCTGATGATTGAAGATCAGAAAGGCGAATCGCCGGTCACATTCAGCCCCATACTCCTTGCCGTTCCAGCGACCACCTTCATGGCGGATTCGATGGAGAAGCAATTGAGATCGGGCATCTTGTCCTCTGCAATTACACGGACCTGGTCCCACGTCACTTTGCCCACCTTCTGTCGGTTGGATTCCGGAGAACCCTTCTTCAATTTGGCGGCCTCCATGAGTTGCACTGCTGCGGGCGGTGTCTTGATGATAAAGTCGAAAGACTTGTCATTGTAGACGGTGATCACCACCGGAAGAACCTTGCCTGCTTTGTCCTGGGTACGCCCATTGAACTGCTTGCAAAATTCCATGATGTTCACACCTGCCGCACCAAGTGCAGGACCAACCGGTGGTGAAGGATTGGCAGCGCCACCCCTCACTTGCAGTTTGACCATTTTGGCGACTTCTTTAGCCATGGATCTATTGTTTATAATGAACAGGTCGGCCGCAGTGTCCAGGGAAGCATTCTGGTACAGGGCACGGGTCGTCCTGGCTGTTCCGGTTTATATATGATACTCTTGTACAGTGAAATTCAGTTGCCACATCAGGATTCCTTCTCCACTTGGAGGAAGCCCAGTTCGACTGGGGTCTTTCTTCCAAAAATCTTCACCATTACCTTCAGCTTTCTCTTCTCCTCGTTGATCTCCTCGATGGTGCCATGGAATCCATTGAATGGACCATCTCCCACCTTGACGACCTCTCCGACCTTGAACGGGATGGACAATTCCTCCTCGCTTTCGGCCAACTCATCCACACGGCCCAGCATGCGGCTCACCTCGTTTGCCCGCAATGGAAGCGGGTCTCCTCTTTTCTCTGCACCTAAAAATCCGATCACACTGGGCGTGTTTCGAATCACGTGGGGCACCTCCCCCACCAGTGCACACTCCACAAACACATAGCCCGGATAATGGTTGCGCTCTTTTGCAACCTTCTTTCCGTTCTTGATCTGCAGCACTTTTTCCGTCGGGATCAAAATCTGACCCACGTAATCAGACAAGCCGGCCGCGGAAATCTCGGACTCAAGGAAACCCTTGGCCTTGTTTTCCTGCCCACCAATGGCGCGCACTACGTACCACTTCTTGTCGATCTCGCTCATGGTTCTCGGGGCGTTCAAATGACGTAGGTGTAAATCAAACCGATCACACCTTGCCAGATGCTGTCTGCTGAGTTCACTCCGAATACCCAATCCATTGCGAACACAATGCCCGCGATGAGAAGGGAAGCAATGAAGACCAAAACCGAAGCCTCTTGCAATTGCTTGGGGCCAGGCCAGGTCACACGCTCCACCAGTTCAGTGTAGCTATCCTTGACGTATTCTATGACGTTTGCCATGTCGATTCGGTGTATTTGCACGGGCAGCAGGACTCGAACCTGCAACCAACGGTTTTGGAGACCGCTACTCTACCAATTGAGCTATGCCCGTAGACGGCGAAAGAAGATGCCCCAGTTGGGCATCTTCTTTCCCCAGATTTGTATTCGGTGTAAACCCGAAGCTCAGCTGAGCTCGGTCACCTGTCCGGCGCCTACGGTGCGGCCACCCTCACGGATAGCGAAACGCAGTCCAGGAGACATCGCAACGCCATAGATCAACACTACATCAATCGTTACGTTATCACCAGGCATGACCATCTCGCGGCCTTCCTCGAGGAAAATCTCACCCGTTACGTCTGTCGTACGGAAGTAGAACTGAGGACGGTACTTGTTGTGGAAAGGAGTGTGGCGACCACCTTCTTCCTTCTTCAAGATGTAGACCTCAGCCTTGAACTTGCTGTGTGGAGTCACAGTGCCTGGGGCAGCAATGACCATACCGCGCTTGATGTCCTTCTTGTCGATACCACGGAGGAGCAAACCGACGTTGTCGCCAGCTTCACCACGGTCCAAAATCTTACGGAACATCTCAACACCCGTGATGGTGGACTTCATGCCTTCAGCATTCAGACCGAGGATGTCAATCTCGTCACCGGTATTGATGATACCAGTTTCGATACGGCCAGTAGCCACAGTTCCACGACCAGTGATCGTGAAGACGTCCTCAACGGACATCAAGAAGGGCTTCTCGTTGTCACGAACAGGAAGCTCGATGTACTCGTCCACAGCCTTCATCAGCTCGAGGACAGTATCAACCCACTTCTGCTCTCCGTTCAAAGCGCCCAAGGCAGAACCCTGGATGCAAGGGACGTTGTCTCCGTCATACTCGTAGAAGCTGAGGAGCTCGCGCACCTCCATCTCAACAAGCTCGAGCAACTCCTCGTCGTCGACCATGTCAACTTTGTTGAGGAAAGGCACGATGCGTGGGACACCAACCTGGCGGCCGAGCAAGATGTGCTCACGGGTTTGGGGCATAGGACCATCGGTCGCTGCCACAACGAGAATGGCGCCGTCCATCTGGGCAGCACCTGTTACCATGTTCTTCACATAGTCCGCGTGACCTGGGCAGTCAACGTGGGCGTAGTGACGGTTTTCCGTCGCGTACTCAACGTGTGAGGAGTTAATGGTAATTCCACGCTCCTTTTCCTCTGGAGCGTTGTCAATTTGATCGAACGAGGAAGCCTCGCTAAAGCCAGCATCAGCCAACACTTTCGTGATAGCTGCCGTGAGGGTCGTCTTGCCGTGGTCAACGTGACCGAGGGTCCCGATGTTCACGTGCGGCTTGGAACGATCGAACGTTTCTTTAGCCATGGTTTGGTTTGTTTAGAGTTAACGTTATTAAAAGGATTCTTTCTTCACTGTGCAATGGAGCCAATGACGGGAATTGAACCCGTGACCTCTTCCTTACCAAGGAAGCGCTCTACCCCTGAGCTACATCGGCAGTGTGTGGAGCCACCCCGTTGGGTGCGCACCGAATATTTTTTGAGCGGGAGACGAGATTCGAACTCGCGACATTCAGCTTGGAAGGCTGACGCTCTACCAACTGAGCTACTCCCGCTTATACTTCAAATTACTGTGGGGGTAATAGGATTCGAACCTATTCAGTCGTAGACAACAGATTTACAGTCTGCCCCGGCTCTCCAACTCCGGCGTACCCCCTTTTGGTACCATTTTTTGGACGATGATTGAGCCGGTGGAGGGATTCGAACCCCCGACCTGCTGATTACAAATCAGCTGCTCTAGCCAACTGAGCTACACCGGCCTCTCTTTCAAAGAACAAGGGCAAAAAAAAGCCCTCCCCGATTTCGGGAGGGCAAATGTAGCGCAGAAAAACTTGCCCGCAATGGACAAATCGCATCTGATTACATCGATTTGATATTCGGGTTTAGGCCGCGCGGTTCCTCGCTTTTTCGAGCTGCTTGCGCAGGGCTTCGGCCGCATCTGAAGTGGCCTCTTCGAAAGAGGTTGCCTTGCGGCTGCTAAACACATCCGTGCCTGGTATATTCAGCTTGACCTCGACGCACTTGTTTTCGCGCTCTTGGTCTTTTTCAAGCCTCAGAAAAACATCCGCCGCGATAATGCCGGGATGAAAGAGTGTGAGCTTGTTGAGCTTGTCTTGAATATACTGGATCAAGGAACCATCGGCCTTGAAGTGAATGGACTGGACTTGTATCTGCATGTAAACCGCTTGAAGGGTGAGACTTTAGAAAATGCCTCGCGTATCAAGTGGTGAACCTTTGTGCGCGTCCTTCATGCGGCTGGTCGTGACGTGGGTGTAATGCTGGGTAGCATTTAAACTGCTGTGCCCGAGCAACTCCTTTACCGCGTTGATGTCCGCCCCGCGATTCAATAGGTGCGTTGCGAACGAATGCCTGATGACGTGCGCACTACACTTGCTAAGCGAGCTCGCTTCTGTAATGTAGTGATTAACTCGGCGGTAAACAAACGCTGGATACAGCTCTCTGCCGCCATCTGTGACGAGCAACCGCTCGCTGTCGCCAGGCCTGGTCCGCATGTAGAGCTCGGCTTGGTCGATGGTGTCGTTAGAAATCGGGATGTAACGGTCTTTGCCGCCTTTGCCCGATACCTTGATGTTCTTGCGGCTCACATTGACGTCAGCATGGCGCAAGGTGATCAGCTCATCTTGGCGCACCCCTGTCTCGTACAACAAGGTCATCATGAGGCGGTCGCGCAATCCGGACCAGCTGTCTGGGAAAACAGAGCCGTCCAGCAAGGAAACCATGCTCCGCTCTGGAACGACCTCTCGAACGCGCTTCTCAAGTTTTGGGAGCGAAACCCCGTTGCTGGGGTCTCTGTCGGTGTAAGACATCCGACGGGCGAACCTGTTGAAGGTTCTGAAGGCACTCACCTTCCTGTGGATGGTCCGCGGGCTGCGGCCTTCCTTCATCATGTTTACGATCCAGGCCCGTACCCATTCACCATCAATTCCGATGAGAGAGTCGTGCTCGTACTGATCGGCCAAGAACCGTTGGAACTGATTGAGATCTGAACGGTAGCAGCGAAGGGTGTGAACACTGCCCCTCTTCTCCTTTTCGAGAAAGTGCAGGAAAGCCGATAAAGGCGTTTGGGCAGTGGATGAACTTGACATTTTGGTTTGGTCAAGGCGAATATTACCCTACCAATCCAATACTCCAAATTATCAGCCCATCAATGCCTTCTTGTTTTTGTAAACGGCTTTTTTCATCGCTTCACGACGAACCGTTTTCGGCTTAACGTATTCTTTGCGGGCCCGGAGCATACGCCCGGTTTTCGTGCGATCGAACTTTTTCTTGAAACGCTTGAGCGCCCGTTCGATGTTTTCTCCCTCCTTGACCGGAATGATAAGCATGGCTAAAAATTGGGTGGCGAAGATAACTGGTTTTCAGTAAAACCAATGCCTGAATGCTACGAATCTGCCGAATGCGGACCGTTTTTGACCAATCCCCTTGAGATCACGAGTTTTTGAATCTCTGAAGTGCCCTCTCCGATGGTGCACAGCTTGGAATCTCGGTAGAACTTCTCGACAGGAAAATCCTTGGTATAACCATAGCCCCCAAAGACTTGCACCGCATCGGTGGCGATTCTAACGCAAGCTTCAGATGCCATGTACTTGGCCATGGCGCCAAAACGCGTGACATCCCCTCCGTTCGCTTTTGCATGGCAGGCCTTGGCGATCAGCCCCCTCGACGCTTCCAAATCAACCGCCATATCGGCCAGCTTGAACCCTATGCCTTGAAAATGCGCAATGGGTTGGCCGAATTGCTCCCGCTGAAGGGCATACTTGCGCGCTGCATCGTAGGCTCCCCGACCGATGCCCAATGACAAAGCCGCAATGGAAATGCGCCCTCCATCCAAGATCTTCATGGCCTGGATGAAACCGTCACCTTCTTTCCCGAGCATGTTGGCTGCGGGGATTCTGCAGTCTTCAAAAATCAACTCTGCAGTCTCACTGGAGCGCATCCCAAGTTTGTTCTCCTTCTTGCCCCCTCTAAAACCAGGGGTGCCCCGCTCTACAACAAAGGCCGATATGCCGCGGCTGTCCAGCGGCTCTCCTGTGCGGACCAAGACCACCACCACTTCACCACTGATGCCGTGCGTGATCCAATTCTTTGTCCCATTGAGGATATAATCGTCTCCATCTCGGACTGCCGTGCAACGCATGCGCATGGCATCAGAACCCGTTCCTGCTTCGGTGAGGCCCCACGCTCCCACATGCTCGCCCACTGCGAGTTTGGGCAAATAGCGCTGCTTTTGGTCTTCACTACCAAAGGTCAAAATGTGGTTCGTACAGAGGCTGTTGTGGGCGGCCATACTCAGTCCGATGGATCCACAAACCGCAGCGAGCTCTTCAATGGCTGCCACATATTCGGGATACCCCAATCCGGTGCCTCCATATTGCTCTGGCACCAACATGCCCATGAGCCCTAACTCTCCCATTTTCGAAAACAGCTCCCTGGGGAAATGCTGTCTCTCGTCCCAATCGAGAATGTGCTGCTCCATCTCTTGTGCAGCGAAATCTCTCACCATACTTCTGATGGCGGAGATGGTGTCATTTTCCTGGAAGGTCATTGCGTCCCGGTTTTGCGCAAAGGTCGCCCATCGAGCGCATCATTCCTGTAGGCAAGGGCATAGATAATGTGACAACAATTCAGACTGGGTCGAATCGAGTACTGGATGGGCCAACAATAAATCTGGAAGGCCTCCTCCGTTGTGGCGCACATATCGCTGCAACACATGGGCCGTTTTCTGATCTAATCCTGGCAGTGCCCGCCACTGTTCCAAAGTCAACGTGTCTGCACACCTGCAATGAACCGCATCCCCGTTGCAATACAGCAGCGGAGACAAGGCCGTCGCCAGGCTGTCCCAACCATCCAATGCCTCTGTCAGCTGGCCCATTTCCGCAAACCCTCCCCAACGTCTTCGGGCCGACAAAATTCGACCTGTGACCCAAGGGCCAATGCCCTTCACCGACAACAGCGCCAGGCTGTCGGCCGTATTGATGTTGAGCGGCTCGCCCGCTTTTGATGGAGGTCCGGCTCGGCCTGACTTCGGACCTTTTGAATGGGAAACAGAAGAATCCACTGGCCTTTCCACACCTCTAGATGTGGCAACCGCACCTCTGCTCGAGGATGTGCTTTCGGGTCTCTCCGCATCGAAACGAAGGACGGGTTCAAAGTGGTCAAACCACCCTTCGGGCAAGACCCGCATGCGGCGCAGGGTGCGTTCGTCTCTGATGCCTCCTACTGCCGCGTTGTACCTCACCGCAGCTTGGGCTTGTTTGGGGGAAAGCCCCCAATGCGTCCAACCTACTGAGTCCAAATCTGCGACGCGAATGGTCCCTTTGGCAGAACGAAACCCTCGGGCTCTGCCCGCAGTTTGATGGTTTACATCACGGGCACCGGTGAGGTCCGGCCCTTCGGGCCCGGGCATGCACTCCAAAGCTTCGAGCACATCGCGCACCGAAAGGGGTTCCAACTCCCTCGGATGCCGTGCCCTCCATCCTTCTACACCCAGACAGGCCAAAACCGCCAGGCCACACCACAAGGTGCCGACCCGTTCACTTCTCAAAACATGCAGGCCCACAGGGCAGGGCGTCAGTCGTAGCGCTTGATCTCACCTGACTTTACCCTACTGAGGTAATCGCCAAGGTCGGCTTTGACCTCACCAGCCAAGAAATAGAGTCCCAACACATTGGGGAAACACATGGCAAAGATCATCGCATCGCCAAAGTCAAAAACACTGCTGGCACTGATGGCACTGCCCACCACAACAAACACGCAGAAGACCGCCTTGTAACTCAAATCAGCCGCCTTGGTTTCTCCGAAGAGATAAGTCCAAGCTTTGAGTCCGTAGTAGCTCCAAGAAATCATGGTGGACAATGCGAACAAAATGACCGCCAAGGACAGGACAGCTGGGAACCAAGAAATGCTCTGCTCAAACGCACTTGAGGTCAATCCGATGGCATTCAGGTTTCCGTTTTGGGCGCTCTCGAGCATAGATGCAGCGTCGAACTGACCGTAATCTGTGATCACAATCACCAGTGCGGTCATGGTACAAATGACCACCGTATCGATGAACGGCTCGAGCAAGGCTACAATGCCTTCGCTCACGGGCTCTTCCGTCTTGGCTGCACTGTGCGCAATCGATGCCGAACCGATGCCCGCCTCATTGGAGAAGGCCGCCCGGCGGATTCCCTGAATGAGAACACCCACCAAGCCTCCGTACATGGCCTCGGTATCAAATGCACCAGAGATGATGCGGCTAAATGCCGTTGGAACTTCTCCCAAGTTGGTGACGATGACCCACAGCGCACCCAAGATGTAGATGCCCACCATGAACGGTACAATCTTGTCTGTGACCTTGGCAATGGATTTGATTCCTCCCAAGATGACAATGCCCACGATGACCGCCATCACAACGCCAAAAATCCAGCCCTGACCATAAAACATGCTCGACTCACCTCCGGTAACGGAAATGAGCTGCTGTGTGGCCTGGTTGATCTGAACCATGTTGCCACCGCCAAATGAGCCGCCGATGCAAGCCACTGCAAAAAGTGCAGCGAGGACCTTACCCAGGCCGCCCATGTTCTTCTTGGCGAGGCCATCCCGCAGGTAATACATGGGGCCTCCTGAAACTGAGCCATCCTCGTTCTGACGGCGGTACTTGAGGCCGAGGGTGCACTCTACAAACTTGCTGCTCATGCCGAACAAGCCCGCGATGATCATCCAAAAGGTGGCGCCTGGACCCCCGAGCGATACGGCCACCGCCACACCGGCGATGTTGCCCACTCCTACTGTGCCACTCAGGGCGGCGGTCAAAGCCTGGAAATGGGAAACCTCGCCGGGGTGGTTGGGGTCATCATACTTGCCCTGAACCACCTCCAATGCGTGCTTAAAGGCCCGAATGTTGATGAACTTGAAATAGACCGTAAAAAAGAGCGCACCTGCAAAAAGCCAAATGAGGACGAATGGCACTGTGAACCCTGCGATGTCTACCGTCCAAAAAATAACCGATGTAATGGCGTCGGTTATGGGCCCCATGACCTCGTTGATCGAGTCGTCAATAGAAGCTGCAGCAGCTGTAAAAGGGAACACAAAGGGGGCACACAGCGCAAGGCTGGCGGCAATAAGGCGTTTCATGAAATCGTGGGTTCGATGGGGCGCAATATAGGCCCCACCTTGAAGCCCAAAGGAGATGCTACTCCGGAGTTTGCAAACCGAACAATCTATTGAGCAAACGCAACTGCTGATCGCTTCCGAGCACGAACAGTTTGCAAGCGTTGTCCAATTTGGTTTCGGGACCGGGGTTGATGATAAACTCCCCTTCTGATGTCTTCACCCCAATGACATTGACGCCAATTCTGTTGCGGGCATCGACCTCTCCAAGGGTCGGCAACCGGAACGATTCGGGGAGGTCTTTGACGTCCACCTCTTCGAGGTTGATGGCATCCTCGCCTTGGATTCGAATGTGGTCGATGAAATCCATGACGTCAGGGTTTGCAACCAACGAAGCCATGTGCGCCCCACCCACCGTATCGGGCATGATCACATTGTCGGCTCCAGCCCGGCGCAACTTGGCTTGAGAGCCCGCTTGCGAAGCCCTGCTGATGATGACCGCATCGGGGTTGTGTTCGCGCACAGAAAGCACCGTGTAGAGGTTGTCAGCGTCGCTGGGCAGTGTGCAAATGACCGCTCTAGCCCGGTCTACCCCAGCGGCGATCAGCCGGTCGTCCCGCGTGGCATCACCAGCGATCACAAGCGGCGTCAGGTCATCGCGCAGGTGGCCGACCAACTCTTCGTCTTTCTCGACGATCAGCGCGGTGTATCCCTTTGATGTCAGGTCGGCGTAGGCCTTTTCGCCCACACGACCGTAGCCGCAGACGATGACATGTTCCTTGAGGTTGTCGATGGTGCGTTCCAATTTCCTGGCTTTGAAGAGGTCCCGGTATTCCCCCGCCACGAAGTAAGTCGTGATCGCGGAAATGGTATAGGCGAAGGTACCGATGGAGAAAATGATGAGCAGCGAGGTGAACACCATCCCTTTGGGACTGAGTGGTTGCACTTCCCTGAAGCCCACGGTGCTGACCGTGATCATGGTCATGTAGAAGGCCTCAATGAAGGTGTACCCCTCCAACAACATGAAGCCCGCGCTCCCCACCACAATGACCGCCGCGACAACGACGAGCGAAAGCGCAATGCGGGAAAAGGACTTGAAGCGGTAAAACACAGCGGGAAATTAGCGGTTGGAAGCCAAAGCCGCAGCCATGGTTTTTTGAATGCGCTCAGCTTCGCCCCTGGCGGCTTCCGCAAAATCCTCTCCTGGGGAGGCATACATCAAGCTGCGCCCCACATTGACCAGCAATCCACCGGCCAAATCAGGGGCCCAACCTGCCCCGCACACCGCCTCCAATGACCCTCCTTGGGCACCGACTCCCGGCACCAAAAGGAAGCGGTCCGGAGCCGCTGCGCGGCAATGCGCCAGCAATTCCGGACGCGTGGCCCCCACCACATACATGAGGCGCTCGGCCCCTTTGTAAGTCCGGCTGACTTCAAACACCCTCCGCCAAAGGGGCGTCCCTTGGTCTGAACCGTGGAACTCAAAGTCTTCGGCACCGGGATTTGAAGTCGCCGCCAGCAGGATGGCCCACTTGCCTTCGAAGGCCAGAAAAGGCTCTACGCTGTCGCGGCCCATATACGGAGCAACGGTCACAGCATCCGCGCCCCATTGCTCAAAAGCGGCTTGGGCGTAGCGCGTCGCGGTATTTCCAATGTCCCCCCTTTTGGCATCGGCTATGCGCAAACAGCCTTCGGGAATCGCCCCCAAGGTCTCGCTCAAGACGTCCCAGCCGTCGGACCCCATCGCCTCGTAGAACGCCACATTGGGCTTGTAGGCAACCGCGAGGTCCGAAGTGGCGTCGATGATGGCTTTGTTAAAGCGCAATACAGCTTCGGGTCCGGAGCCCAGATGACGGGGTATTCTGGCTGGATCCGGATCGAGGCCTACACACAGAAAAGACGACTTTCTTCGAATCGTATCGACGAGTTGCTGAACATCCATGGGCGGCGAAGATATCGCGGAAGGCTCCGGTTTAACCGTCCACTGAAAGGCCCGCTTGCTTGAGGCGTTCCGTGCGTTCCACATTGCGCAGGGCTTGCACGATATCGCCCAACTCCCCGGACAACACGCGTTCCAGAGCATGGACGGTCAGTCCAATGCGGTGATCCGTGACCCGACCCTGTGGATAATTGTAGGTCCGGATTTTGCCGGAACGGTCACCGGTCCCCACCTGAGACTTGCGTTCTGCTGCTTCGACGGCCCGGCGCTCGCGGTCAGCTGCCTCCCAAAGCCGGGTGCGCATCACGGTCAGTGCCTGCTCGTAATTTTGGTGTTGGGAACGTCCATCCTGGCATTCAACCACCACCCCCGTGGGCAAGTGTGTTAACCGCACCGCGCTTTCAGTTTTGTTGACGTGCTGGCCTCCGGCACCACTGGCCCGGAAGGTGTCTTTGCGGATGTCTTTGGTGTTGAGCTCAAAGTCCACCACATCTGCCTCGGGCAAGATGGCAACGGTGGCGGCACTGGTGTGGATGCGCCCCTGCGACTCGGTCGCCGGCACCCGTTGCACCCGGTGGGTGCCGCTTTCATATTTGAGGTGTCCAAAAACAGATTGGCCCGAAACCCGGGCGACAATTTCTTTGAAGCCCCCTGCCGTTCCCGGGTGAGAACCGATCAGCTCCAACTTCCAACCGAGGCTTTCTGCGAAGCGCTGGTACATGCGAAAGACGTCTCCCGCCCACAGCGCAGCCTCATCTCCTCCGGTCCCTGCGCGCACTTCGATCACACAGTCCCTCCCATCGCTGGGGTCATCTGGCACCAAGGCTTCCTGCAGTTGCCGCCTCAATTGCTGAAGCGACTGCGTCAGCTGGGCCGCCTCCTCGGATGCCATTTCACGCAACTCGAGGTCTGCACTCTTTTGGTCGGCCTGGGCCTCCTTTAGCGCAGCATCCCACTGCTTGTATTGTCTGACTTGCTCTACGATGGGCTCGAGCTGCTTAAAGTCCCGAATGGCCGAGCGGTAAGCGTCGGCATCGGCAATGACTGAGGGGTCGATGACTTTGAGAGAGAGCTCGCGGTAACGGTCCTCCAAGGCCAACAACTGCTCCAGCAGCCCTTCCATGTTAGCTGTAAGTCTCGGTTGACTCCGTCCCTGCGATGGTCAAACGAGGACCACCTGGGGAGCGCGCTTCGACCCGGCCCACGATGCGGGCATCGACTCCATGGCGCGCTGCAATGTCCAGCACCACTTGGGCGTGCTCCTGAGTGGTGTAGACCTCCATGCGGTGGCCCATGTTGTACACCTGGTACATTTCCCGCCAAGACGTCCCGCTGTGCTGCTGGATCAATCCAAACAATGCAGGGGTTGGAAAGAGGTTGTCCTTGACCACGTGGAGGTTTTCGGAAGCGAAGTGCAAAACCTTGGTCTGGCCGCCGCCGCTGCAGTGCACCAGTCCATGCAAAGGGTCCCTGCCTTCTTTGAACAGATCGACCATGACCGGGGCATAAGTTCGGGTGGGTGACAGCACCAACTTCCCGGCGTCGACGGGAACGCCATCCACCGCATCGGTCACATCAAAGGGCCCCGTATACACCAGGTCTTCGGGGAGCCCTGGATCGAAGCATTCGGGATACTTTTCGCGCCATCCTGGACCAAACAAATCATGCCGGGCGCTGGTCAATCCATTGCTGCCAGTGCCGCCGTTCCAAAAGTCTTCGTAATGGGCTTGGCCGTGACTGGAGAGTCCTACAATCACATCGCCTTCTTGGATGCGGGCATTGTCGATGACCTCATCGCGCCGCATGCGGCACACCACTGTAGAATCCACAATGACCGTGCGCACCAAATCTCCAACGTCGGCGGTCTCCCCGCCTGTGCCGCGCACGTCCAGCCCCAAATTGCGCCATTCTGCCATCAGCGCTTCCGTCCCTTGGATCAGGGTCGAAACCACATCGCCTGGCACGAGGCGCTTGTTGCGGCCAATGGTGGAACTCACCATGATGGGACCGGTGGCCCCCACGCAGAGGAGGTCGTCGATGTTCATCACAAGGGCGTCTTGCGCAATGCCCTTCCAAACAGACAGGTCTCCCGTTTCCTTCCAATAAATCCAAGCCAAGGCGCTCTTGGTGCCTGCGCCATCGGCGTGCATGACGAGACAATGCTCTTCACTGCCGGTCAGGGCGTCGGGCACCACCTTGCAGAAGGCTTTGGGGAACAGCCCCTTGTCCAAGCCTGCAATGGCAGCGTGCACCTCTTCCTTGCCGGAGGACACACCACGCTGGGCATACCGTCCCTGCACGGACCCTTCCAATGTGGTTTCCGTCACTCCGGTACGAAGTCGAAACTGGTGATGCGGAACACCGTGCGGCGGTTCATCTGGTGCGCGGCTTCGCGCTCCTCTTCTGTAGCGAGTGCTGCAATCTCAGCGTCGCTGATCAGCGGCATCTTTTCTCCGCGTCCAATGGGCTGCAAACGCTGGCGGTCAATGCCGCGCTCTACGAGATAGTTGACACAGGTTTCGGCCCGCCGTTGGCTCAACTCATCGTTGGCCCTGTCACCGCCACGCGTGTCGGTGTGGGCTTCCAATGAAATGACGAACGTCGCGTTGCGCTCGAGCAAATCCACCAGGTAGTCCAGCGAGTCCTTGGAGTTGACATCGGTGTTGACCACCAAATCCGCCTTGGCGAATTCGTACTGCACCAGCGGCATGGGGTAATCCTCGTTGGTCACCACCTCTCTGAGCAAGTACTCTTTGATGAAATTGGTCGACTTGGACAATCCTACGGTGCTGAACTGGTCGCCCGCGCTGATGTAGCCTTCTTTGGAAATGTCTACAGAGTAGGTGCTCTCTGCACCGATGCTCCAGCCTCCTTCTTCTGCACCACCTTCTGAATCGGTATTGGTGGAGACGCTCTCGCCTTCGCTTCCTGTCACCGTTACGGCTGCACCGTCAATCGGCATGCCCGTGTCGTAATCGTAGACATAAGCGACGTAATCGAATTCAAGTGGTGGCATGGCAAAGGAGAAGATGTCATCCTTGCCCTTGCTCTCGGGACGGTCAGAAGAGAGGTAGCCCTTCTCCTCCTTTGGGTGGTACACCAAGGCAAAGTCATCGCTGGCCGTGTTGATGGGGTACTCCATGAACTCAGGAGACTCGAAGGCCATGCCCTCGCCTTTCCATACCGCCTTCATGATGTCGAGTCCACCCATGCCGCCGGGACGGTCAGAAGCGAAATACAGGTCTCCGTTGTTGCGGATGTGTGGGAAGTACTCGTCCGAGGAGGAGTTTACTCCTGCCCCCATGTTCTCCGCTGCCCCCCACTCTTCTGAGGATTCATTGAACTTCATGTACCACAAATCGCGGCCACCTTGTCCTCCTGGCATGTCACTGACAAACACGAGGTACATGTCGTCGGGACTCATGGTGGGCTGGCCCACTTGAGAGCTGTCATCTGTAGCGCGGTCCACAACGGCCATCTCCTCTGGAGCGCCCCACTTGGATCCTGTGCGCTGAGACACATAGATGTCGCAGGGATAGTTGTTGTCTTTTTCGATCAGACAACGGGTGAAGTAAAGGGTCTTGAACTTGGAGTCCAGGGTGACGCCTCCTTCGTTGCTGGGGCTGTTGATGGTGTTGCCGAGTGGCTCGGGAATGCTCCACTTGCCCTTGCGGTCCACTTCGGCCATAAACAGGTCCATGTAGCTCTCTCCAGTGATGGGGTCTTCACCACTTCCTGCAGCGCTGCTGCGGCTGGAGGCGAAAATCACTTCCTCTCCGCGCTTGTCCGCGAAAGCCATCGCAAAATCAAAACTGGGCGAGTTCACCATAACGAGGGGCTCAACGACAAAACGGCTGTCATTCACAATGAGGCTTTCGGCGGCCGCATTGCAGGACTCGATCATCGTGTTGGCGAGGGAAGCGTCTCCACCAGAAGACTTGTACTTCTCGAATTGCTCGATGGCATCATCAAACTCTCCCTGGCCCATGAAGGCCATGCCGTAATGCTTGAATACATCGGGATTGTCGTCTGCCCACTTGAGGTCAATGGCACGCTTGTACCACTCTTCTGAGGCAGGCAGTGCCCGGCCCAACCGGTAGCACTCACCGATGCGGTAACAAACGCGGCCCTTTTCTTCAAGGTCCCCTTTCAGCTTCGCATAAGAAGCTTGGTAATCTTTGGCCGCTTCGAAGTATCCGCCGCGGTCAAAGGCCGCATCGGCATCGGCGGTGATGTCATTCTGAGCAACGCTTTGCAAGGCAAAGAGTGCAAAAATGGTTACGAGCGCGGGGCGCAGGGCATATGGATGCCCGGAGAGCAGGTTCAGCATTCCCAAATAGGTTTACGGGCGAATGTAAGAAGGCCCCGGAACTTCGCGTGTGCGAATCCGAGGCCTTCTTTATAAATCATTGTTGAATCAACGTGTAAAGAGCAGTTCGCGGAGCTTTGGGAAGGGCCAGCGGCTGTCTTCGGTCAACTTCTCCAACTGGTCTACTTGAATGCGAACCTCGTCCATCAAAGGCCTGACAACGCTGGCATAACCTTTGGCCTTCTGATGCAAATCTTCTGTGCCGTTGATCTTGGAACGCTCCTTGCGCATGGACTCCAAGGCCGCATACGTCGCAGAAAGACCTGCTGACAATTCTTCGAGGATGCCCCTTTGAGCACGGGTCATGTTTTCGGCATCGGAGTCTCCATAGACATCCATAAAGCCTTGGATGTTGGCCAGGAGGTCTCCCTGGTAGTCCATCACTGCTGGCAGAACTTGGTTGGTCACCATGTCGCCCAAGACGCGGGCTTCGATTTGCAACCTCATCACGTAGTTCTCGAGCTCCACTTCGGTTCTTGCCGCCACTTCCTCTGGGGACAGAACGCCCATGGACTCAAACAAATCCACGACCTCTTTGCGGTCCCAAACAGCGAGTGCGCTGGGCGTATCGAGCAAGTTGGACAGACCGCGCTTGGTGGCCTCCTCTACCCACTCTTGGCCGTAGCCGTTGCCTTCGAAGCGGATCGACTTGCTCTGCTTGATGAGGGCTTGAATCTCCTTGAGCAACGCCTCGTCCTTTTTGTCTCCATCGGCAATGCGCTTGTCCACGGCAACTTTGAACATGTTGAGCTGCTCGGCCACGATGGTGTTGAGAACGGTCATGGGAACCGCGCAATTCGCAGTGCTTCCCACAGCGCGGAATTCGAACTTGTTGCCGGTGAAGGCAAAAGGTGAAGTCCGGTTGCGGTCTGTATTGTCCAAAAGCACCTCCGGGATGCGTCCGATTTCGAGCTTGACAGCCGTCTTTTCGTCCGGGCTCATCTTTCCTGCGCTGACGTTCTTCTCGACGGCGTCGAGCAACTCGGTGAGCTTGGATCCAATGAAGGCACTGATGATGGCTGGAGGCGCCTCGTTTGCTCCCAACCGGTGGTCGTTTCCAGCGCTGGCAATGGCCGCACGCAACACGTCTGCATGACGGTGGATCGCCGCGATGGTGTTCACGAAGAAGGTGAGGAAACGCAGGTTGGTCTTGGGGTTGGTCCCAGGCTTGAGGAGGTTGACGCCCGTGTTGGTGCCCAAGGACCAGTTGTTGTGCTTTCCTGATCCGTTCAATCCCGCAAATGGCTTTTCGTGCATCAAGCAGCGGAAATCATGGCGCAATGCCACCCGCTCCAGCAAGTCCATCAACAGCAGGTTGTGGTCGTTGGCCAGATTGGCCTCCTCGAATACCGGGGCCACTTCGAACTGGTTGGGCGCTACCTCGTTGTGACGTGTGGTCACAGGTATGCCCAGTTTGTGGGCCTCGCATTCAAACTCCTGCATGAAAGCCATCACGCGGGGCGGGATGCTGCCGAAGTAGTTGTCGTCAAGCTGCTGGCCTTTCGCAGGAGCAGCACCGAGGAGGGCACGGCCGGTCTGGCTCAGGTCTGGACGGGCGTTGTACAGCGCCTTGTCTACGAGGAAATACTCCTGCTCCCATCCCAAGGTGGCCACCACCTTGGTGACATTCTTGTCGAAATACTGGCACACTTCAGAAGCGGCCTTGTCCACTGCCGTGAGGGCCTTGAGCAACGGTGCTTTGTTGTCGAGGGACTGTCCGGTGTATGCGATAAAGATGGTGGGGATGCACAGCGTCTCACCGATCAAAAACGGCGGGCTGCTCGGATCCCACAGCGTGTATCCACGGGCTTCGAATGTGGAACGGATGCCGCCATTCGGGAAGCTCGAAGCATCGGGCTCCTGCTGAACCAGAAGGCTGCCGTCAAACCGCTCAATGGCACCTCCCCTGCCGTCGGGCTGGATAAAGCTGTCGTGCTTTTCGGCGGTGCTGCCAGTCAAGGGCTGGAACCAGTGGGTGTAGTGGGTTGCACCACGTGCCATGGCCCACTCTTTCAGAGCACTGGCCACTTGGTCGGCAATTTTGCGGTCAATGCGGGTTCCGTCCACCATGGCAGAGACCACATGTTCATACGCTTCCTCTGTCAGGTACTCGCGCATGGCGCTGAGCGTAAAGGCCAAGTCACCGTAGTACTCGGAGATCTTGGAGGAAGGAGGATTCACCGGCTTCGGAGCGCGTTCGAGGACGTCCTCGATGGCAGTAATGCGGAAAGTTGACATGTTGTTTTTGTCTGGGAGGACAAAATTACACAACTACCCCCTCCAAAAGGAGCCCCGAAGACAAATTCAAGTGTTTTTTCTCACCACCACCCCCTTTTCGAGGGGGTCTCGGTGTTGAAAAGTGGTTTTTTACAGAAAGACACCCCGTTTTTGGGGCGGTGTCCATCAAAAAATAACCACCCTTTCGCGCACCAGCCTCCCTGGCTGGGTCAAAATCAGCATGTGCACCCCAGGAGGAACCTCGTCAACAGGAATGCGACCCTGGAAACTGCCCCCTGCATATGCACGGCCACTTCCCGCGCTCACGAGCCGCCCTGAAGCATCCTGAAGCTGCCAATCAAAACGGCCCTGCCAGCCTTCGAGGGAAAACGAAATGTCTTGACGCGTCGGGTTGGGGAACACTTTGAAGGAAGTGGCGTTTGCCAGCGGCTGCTCCACACTGTTGACCAGGTTGGTCTCGAAATGGAAACGGTGGACAATGGACTTGCCAAAATCCGGTTCAAACGTGATCCAGTTGCCGCCCACTTTCCTCAAACGCACAAAGCCACTGCCGTCATCGTTGGCCCAAAAACTGATGCCGTCGTCATCGGCGTCTTGGAACTCGAAGGTGTAACACCCTTGGTTCAGGTAAATGGTATCGCGGTATTGGGTATTCGCTTCGGGATAACTCCGCTCGAAATAGACGGTGCCGTCTTGGTGGACCAGCTTGGCGCTGTTTTCCCAAGGCGTGCTGTTGGTCCTTACAAACACAATGAGGCGGTTGTCATCCTCATCGCCTGGATCCTCCATATAAGTGTAGGTAGGCGGGCGGCGGAAGGTGCTCCGCACCTCGTTGTTCCAATCGACTTGATCCGTACCGCCATTGGGAGCGGACACCCGGGCCACAAACGAGAGGTCTTCTTCGCTGTCTCCATCCCACAGTGCAGCGTCCAGCGCGACCAGCTCCACCACTTCTTCTTCCAAGAAGGCCAGCTCACCCGTCCAAGTGTATGACTGAAGGTTGTCGGGCAGACCAAAGGTGATGGTGCAAGAGGTCAATGGGGTGCTTCCACTGTTGCGCAACACCACCTTTGGACGGTCGCAGATGGGGTTGGTCCGCGATGCCAGCTTGGTGGCGCTGGGTGCCAACACCTCCACCAACTCGGCGTCCAAGCTGTGATTGGCGGGGCCGTAGGCAATGACCTGGCCCTCAAACCGGTAATTGCCATCGGGATCGTAGTCTACGTCGTAGTCCACCGTGAAAGGTCCATCTCCGGCCACATGGGGTGTCAGCTCCATATCGCGTGTGTCCACAGGGGCACCTGGACACCAACCCGCGCGGTCGTAAATCCATGTTCCTCCCTGCGGGAAGAGGGCGTTGTCTGCGCACTCCTGCATGATCTGCCACGACCAAAGCTCTTGGCCGTCGACCTTGACCTTGTGGATGTTGTAGCAAAACTCCGCGCAGTTGTTGCCCGAGCCGAAGCCATGGCCAGAGGCACGGGTCTTCAAGCGCCACATCTCCTCTTCTGGAGCCGGCGAGTATTCGTAACCGACGACATTCTGATCAAAGGTGGAAAGGCTGTATTGACCCTTCCAAAAAGCCTCTACATCCAACACGTCTCGGGCCGGCTCGCCCTCGATAAAGTGAAACTTGAGGTCGAGCAATTCTTGCCAATTGCCCGCTTGCAACTCCACGCTGTCGCGAAGCAAGGGCAGGTAATCCGTCACATCATACCACCAGGTCCAGCCATCATCTCCCAAGTCCAGACCGATGCCATAGGGGGTGATGTACCGGTAGAGCTCATAGCGGTCAATGACGTCGAATGGCACACCGAAATATCCGAGGGTGTCGTTCACGACTTCGGTCACTGCGCCCGGAACAGGGTAGGTGACCGTATCCCCAAACAACGGTACCGCTGAGGTTTCTCCCGGGGCGTAGT
Organism: Flavobacteriales bacterium; assembly: GCA_022428285.1. Taxonomy (GTDB): domain Bacteria; phylum Bacteroidota; class Bacteroidia; order Flavobacteriales_D; family Sanyastnellaceae; genus UBA8752. The sequence continues at coordinate 12,992 of JAKMCX010000013.1, read as the reverse complement.
GGTAGGTCAAATCGGTCATGACCACTCCATTGCCTTGGACCTCCCAGGTCGACAGGCTGAGCGGTGCGACAGGCTGCAGGTCCAAGATGGCGCCATCCCCCACAAGCTCGAAGTATTCGCCGCGACCAAAGCCAACGTAGGGGCGAAAGTTGCCGCCGAGCCCCTTGGCCTGCTCTCGGGCAGGAGTGGTCCTGCGCAAGGTGGATCCATGATGCAAACCCGGGCTCCCCCCCGGATTGAAGTTCTCCTCTTCGGTGCCATTGGCCCCGTCAAAGCGGTAGTCCACCAAAAGTGATGCGTAGCCGGGGTGCCATGCCGTTGGCTGGCGGTTCATCCACGACGCAATGGTTTCGCCGTCGAGCGCCTGGGACCAAACGCGGAAATCATCGACCCGACCATTGTACCGGTTGTTGCCATTGGCAGAAGCCCCCAGGTTCATCTTCACGATGCCCTCAATGGGGTTGTCTTTGCCGGAACCAGAATGAAAGAGCGCTCCGTTCAGGTACATCTCCATGATGCCCGTATCGGCGTTTTTGACAAAGGCCCAGTGGTTCCATTGGCCCTCGTAGTCTTGGGTCTGGGCCTGTTGGTCAATCCGGTCATAACCGCCGTCGAAACCGCAATCCCAATACACCCGACCGTTGCTCCATGGAAGGTGCACATTGACCACGCGTTGTCCGGCAGCATTGACGCCCTCGAACAAGGTTCCATTCTCCGGCTGGCTGTTGGGATCCCCATAAACCCAGCACTCGATGGTGATCTCAGAGGAGAGTTCTTGGAGGTCTGAAACGTTGACCTCCACGCGATCGGGGGCGGTGAAATCGACCTCGCCATCGTGGCCGCCGGTGGTCCAGGCGCCACCTTCCATGCCGGTGGCCAAAACCGAACCGTCTTCGTTTCCGTCCGTTTCGGATGTGACATCATCCAGAGCGAATTCGAGCACGAGGTTGCTCTCGCCGTCCCATTCGATTGGAGGCGATAGGCGAATGGACAAACTGTCTTCGAATTGCCACGTGGACAGGCCATACTGATAGGCTGTATTGGGCAGGTTCATGAATCCGGTCAGTGCCGTGTCTGTGGTTAAGCCCCACTTGAGGTCCATGCGCCGCGCTGCAAGCGCACCCTGAACTGGAAGGAACAACCGGTCGATGCTGCCGGCTTCGAGGGGAGCCAGTTCTGCAGCGGTCCATAGAAACTGTGCCCGCTTGGCCGCCGCAGGCTCAAAAAGCGGAACCGTGTAAACCGCCGTTCCCGGCTGAACCACCGTTTCCGAAACGACCATATCCACCATGTGCTGTGCCGCGGGAAGCCACACGGAATCCTGCACGCCTTCCACATAGGGGACAATGCTGGCCGTATCGAAAGGCGCATCGGCCAACAGGCTCAAAGGGTGCTGCAATGCTGTACTGTCGAGCAACCCTGTGTGGTCAAACAAATAGGTGTAAGAGAGGTAGTCCCACTCTCCACAGGCGTAACCGAGGTTGCCCGCAGTACCGTCCTCAAAACACTTGAGGGAGTACTCCATGAGGACCTTGCCATAGGACGCGCCATTGTCGGAGGGCGGGAAGTTGAACCACCTTCTTCCAGGGCTGTCATAGGCCGTTTCCGGGTTGTTCTGGGCCTCAAAGGTGTAGGTCTGCACCGTGGTGGTGTCTGCCCATGAGGAAAACACCCCAACGGCAAGGAACAAGAACAAAACAAACGGACGCATCACAGACTGAATCATGGGGCAAAAGTTAAGCACGGCCCGGGTACATTTCGAGCGCGGCTGCCATTACAGCAACAGCCCGTCGAATTGCTTTTTCTTCGAGAACATAGGCGATGCGCACTTCATCATGTCCCGCACCAGGGGTCGCATAAAAACCGGTCGCAGGCGCCAACATGACGGTGTCTCCATCGAGGTGAAAGTCGGACAAGATCCATTCGCAAAACGCATCGCTTGAATCGATGGGCAACTTGGCGACAGCATAAAACGCGCCCCCAGGAGTGGGGACGGTTACGCCGGGAATCGCACGCAGCCCCTCGATGAGGGCATCGCGACGCCCCACGTATGCCGCCTTGACTTCATCGAAATACGAACGCGGCGTGCGCAGGGCGGCTTCACCGGCAATTTGTCCCAAGGTTGGGGGAGAAAGACGCGCCATCGCAAAGCGCATGCACGCCTGGTGGACGGCTGCGTTGCGGGTCACCAAGGCCCCCACCCTTGCGCCGCACATGCTGTAACGCTTGGAAACGGAATCCATCAACACGACGTGTTCGTCCAACCCCTCGAGCGACAGCACACTGCGCGGCGGAATGTCGCCGTAGCAGAATTCCCGATACACCTCATCGGCAAAGAGGTAGATGTCATGTTGCAACACCAGCGAGCGGATGGCATCGAGCTCGGCATCGGTGTACACATACCCGGTCGGATTTCCCGGATTGCAAATCAGGATGGCCTTGGTCCGGTCGGTCACCTTGGCCGCGATCTCCTCCACCGGTGGCAAAGCAAAGCCGTCTTCAATCCGTGAGGTTACCGGGACCACCTTGACCCCTGCCGACTGGGCAAACCCGAGGTAATTGGCATAAAACGGCTCTGGGATGATCACCTCATCACCCGGTTCTAGACAGGCCTGAAAAGCAAAAATCAACGCCTCACTCCCTCCGGTCGTAACCAAGACCTGCTCCGGTCCCACTTCGACCCCCACAGAATGGTAATACCCCGACAACCCTTCGCGGTAGGTCGCAAATCCATCGCTGGGACTGTATTCGATGACGGTGCGGTCCATGTTGCGCACCGCCTCGAGGGCGACGGAAGGCGTCTGTATGTCGGGCTGTCCAATGTTGAGATGGAGCACATTGCGGCCGGCTGCTTTGGCGGCCACGGCGAAGGGTGCGAGCTTCCGAATGGGACTGTCGGGCATGGCCTGCCCTTTGGTCGAAATGCTTGGCATGAAATTGTGAATTGAGTGGCCGGTGAAACGGCGCGAAGATAACCGCCCCAAAAGCAGGAAGCCGACCCTTTTGGGGTCGGCTTCCGATAGATTCAGAACCGTTTCACATTACTGGGTCACCAGCAACTTCTTGACGGCCATGTAAGTGTCCGAAGAAATGCGGATTTGGTACATGCCCGCATCGAGCCCTCCGGCATCGACGGTCATGAAGTACTCCACATCATTCATGGCATTGCCGTCGTACAATTCCTGTACAAGCTGCCCGGCCATGTCGTAGAGGTCCACGCGCAGGCGCATGTTGTTCGACACCACAAAGCCCAGCTGGCTCACGTTGCTCGTCGGGTTGGGCTGCAAGCCCGTCACGCGGATGGGCTCTTTGAGGTCTCCACCCACCGACACGTCGAAGGGCTGGTGATCTGAAGACCCACCGCTGGCGACAGGCGCATCGGGCTGCAACGCTGCGTTGGTCACGGAATACCCGAAGGTGGTCTCGTTGCCACAGGCATCGCTGATGGTGTAGTCAAACGACGCTGCCCAAGGCATCACGCAATCCAAGTCAAGCATGATGTCTCCGCTCGAACCGAGGTACCCTTGTGAGGCACCATCAATGACGAGCTGACCGCTCCAGTAGAACCAAGCGCTGGCACCATAATTGGCGTTCTGGTTGTTCGCACCTGTACCGATCTGCATGCCATAGAAGTAGTTCGTGGGCTGGTGGGTCAAGCTCAACTCAGAGCCAGCATAAATACCAGTTCCGATCATGCCTCCCGTCTGCATGATGAAATAGTCCCAAGAAGTCCAGATTTGGCTGCCTGGCAGCACTGAGGCACAATCCTTCTTGTACCCGCGGCCCAATGCTTCCCATTCTGCCCAGCTGCTTGCTGCATTGTAATCGGCATTCCAGATGAACCCGCCTGTTCCAGCAGCATTCTGCACCTCAACCTCCAAGCTGATGGTCTCATCGTAGAAGCTCTCGACGATGTTGATTCCGCCTGGCACGAGGGTGAAGGATGCACCGTTGAATGGTGCGCCTTCCAATACCAATGCTGCAGGAGCATCTCCTGTGCAAGCATCTCCGCTGAGGAAAGCCTCAGGCGTTGCTGCTGAACAATAGTTGCCAATGCCATCCTCGGGGACGAATCCGCTGAAGGTCTCCACAACCTCGTAGGTAGCGTCGCTGCAAGCGTCCGTCACTTGTAATGACGCTGGCGAAGGAAGGTAGATGTAGTCAAACAAACCGACCGGCTCCGATTGTGTGAGTCCGTCTCCGTTCATGATGCCCTCACTGTCGGTGATCTGCGGCGCAGTCACATCGTTAAATGTGACCGTTTGTGTAACACTGGTCATGCCAGTGTTGCCGCAATCGTCCGAAGCGGAAGCCATGTATGTCCGGATGATGGTGTAGCTGCCCGCATCGCCACAGAGGTAAGCTGGCGCACTGTCTACATAGCTCACCACACCCACTGCAGGAGCGTTGGCGCAGTTGTCTGTAGCACTTGCTGTCACCGCTGCTGCAACCGGCATGTCCCCATTGCAATTGGCATCGAGGTCAATGGAAGCATCGGCAGGGACACCGTCGAGGAAGACTGTCGGAGCAGTATTGTCAATGACAGTGATGTGCTGCAAAGTGGTGTCGCTTGACATGTTGCCAGAGGCGTCAGTGGCTTGAATCACCCAACGGCGATCGAACTCACGGCATCCTGTGATCCCGGTCTCGTTGATTTCGTCGTAGAGGATCTCCACAGCAAACGTGCAGTTGTCCGTGGCTTCATACCAAGGCGACCCTGCTGCAAACAAGTCTACAATGTTCACGCAGGTCTCTCCGGCATACATGGTGTAGTCTTCGAGATCGAAGATGTTGAGCACAGGGGCCAGGGTATCCAATACCGTCACGTTGACGGATCCGCTGGTCACATTGCCATTGACATCTTCAACCTGAACAGTCATGGTGTTGATCCCGGTGTTGTCACAACCGTAGGTCATGTCTGGGCCATCCGCCCCTGCAGCGCCAAAGCTAAATCCGGCGATGCCACAAGCGTCGCTGCTGCCATTGTCCAAATCAGAAGCCATGATGGAAGCCGAACCCTCTTCATCGAGGTACAATACAGCGTCGGCGAGGACCAACTCGGGAGCCACGTTGTCTTCCACCGTTACAATGGCTGTCGCAGAGCTGGTGTTACCGCTCTGATCAACCGCCGTGATGGTCACCGTCACCTCTCCAACATCACTGCAATCCAAAGACTCAATGTCGATGCTTGAGGATGCCACTGAGCAGTTGTCGGTGATCGAGGCTACTTCCGATAAAGTGAGCGCCGCATTGCCGGTTGCATCGAGTTGCTTGGTGACGTTCGAAGCGACAATGATGGGGTCGATGTTGTCAACCACCGTCACTGTGGCCGTGGCCGTAGCAGTGTTTCCAGCAATGTCGGTCACGGTCAAGGTCACCGTGTTGTCCCCCAAGTCAGAGCAAGTGAATGCAGTCTGACTGGCCGTGAAATCCACTGTAGTGAAGTCGTCGCTGGAACCATCGTCCAGATCCTGGGCTTCAATTGAGGCATTTCCGTCAGGGTCCAAGTACAAGGTCAAGCCATCGGCCATTGCCAATGGATCTGTGGTATGGATGACGATGTTGAGGAAGGCAAAAATGCTCGCCTGTCCGCAGCCGTCGATGTGACGGGCGCTGAAGGACACTGCGCCATCCGCAAAGGGGCCGGTCTCGAACTCGGAGTAGCCATTGGCCACATCCGAAGCGGTCACGGTTTGCGTCTCAGACAGGACACCACCGATGTACAACTCCACGACGTCTCCTTCTTCTGCGGACTCTACACCGCTTCCTGTGAAGATGACGCGCATGGTGGGTGTATCATCGTTGGTGATGTTGTCCGTGCCACTCAATCCATTGTCACTGCCATCGGTAAGGTCGATGATCGGACAGCTCGGAGCGAAATCGTCGATCACCGTGAAGGTGGACGTCGTGCTGCTGCTGTTGCTGTGGATGTCGGTCACCGTAAAGGTCACAGATTCTGTGCCTGTGCTTCCGCAGCCGTCGCTCAAGCCCGTGCTGTTGTTCGTCCAAGCGTCAATGCCGCAGTTGTCGGTCGCGGCGGCGCCACCATATCCCGCAATCCAGGCACTAAAGGCTGCACCTTCGTTGCCATCTCGCTGGTAGGTCACGCCTTCTGACGCGGGGCTGATGGCCGGATTCTCGTCGTCGGTCACCGTGATGGTGAAGGACGCCGTGTTGATGTTGCCATGAATGTCAGACGCCGTGTAGGTCACGGTTGTGGTGCCCACAGGGAAGATGTCGCCAGAAGTTGCATCTCCAAAGAACGCTGACATGCCACAGTTGTCCGCAGCTGTTGGGGCCGTGTAGCTCACTGCACTCGAACACTGACCTGCATCGGCCGTCTGGGTGATGTTCGCAGGTGTTCCGCTGATCACAGGATCCTCATCGTCGGTCACCGTGATCTGGAAGGATCCCGTTGCCGAATTGCCATGGATGTCGGTGGCCGTGTAGGTCACGGTCGTCGTGCCTACCGGGAAGGTGTCACCAGACGCCGCATCTCCCGAGAATGACGCTATGGCGCAATTGTCGCTCGCTGTAGGCGCTGTAAAGCTGACCGCAGCGCTGCAAGCACCCGCATCATTGCTTTGGGTGATGTTCGCTGGCATGCCGGCTATGACCGGTTGCTCATTGTCAGACACCGTCACTGTAAAGGACGACGTAGTGGTGTTGCCCGCCACGTCGGTCGCCGTATAGGTGACGATCGTGGTGCCCACCGCAAAGGTGTCTCCACTGTCATGGGTAGAAGTGAACGAATCCACCCCACAATTGTCAGCGGCCGTTGGTGGCGTGTAGCTCACTGCGGCTCCGCAGAGTCCAGCATCCGCTGTCTGTGTGATGTCCTCAGGCGTGCCTGAAATCGATGGGTCCTCATCGTCGGTCACCGTGACGGTGAAGGTCGATGTGGCGGTATTGCCATTGACGTCAGTAGCCGTGAAGGTGACTGAGGTGGCGCCCACTGGGAATGTGTCTCCCGAATCGTGCGTGCCCGTTAACGATGCCACTGCGCAGTTGTCGCTTGCGGTCAAGTCGTCCCATGAGACCACTGCTCCGCAAATGCCGGCATCCGCCGTCTGGGTGATGTTGGCTGGCGTACCTGCAATGGCAGGATCCTGATCATCGGTGATGGTCACCGTGAAGCTGGAGGTCGTTGTATTGCCTGCGGGGTCGACGGCCGTATAGGTGACCGTCGTCGTGCCCACGGGGAACGCGTCGCCGGTGGCAGCATCACCCGAGAATGAGGTCACAGCGCAGTTGTCGCTTGCCGTCGGTGCCGTGTAATTGATCACAGCACTGCATTGACCGGCATCGGCCGTCTGGTTGATGTTGGATGGCGTGTCCGCGATGGCGGGGTCCTCGTCATCGGTGATGGTCACCGTGAAGTCGGATGTGGTGGTATTGCCTGCGTCATCAATCGCCGTGTAGGTCACCGTCGTGGTGCCCACGGGGAAGGTGTCACCAGAAGCAGCGTCACCAGTGAATGAGGCAATGGCCACATTGTCGGTTGCCGTAGGCGCCGTGTAGGTGACCACAGCCGAACACAGACCGGCGTCGGCCGTCTGGGTAATGTCCGTTGGATTTCCGCTGATGACAGGTGCTTCCCCGTCGCTCACTGTAACCGTGAAGGACGAAGTGGTCGTGTTGCCAGCAGCATCCATGGCGGTGTAAGTCACGGTCGTTATCCCTTCATTAAAGGTGTCTCCACTGGCATGGGTCGAAGTGAACGAAGTCACTCCGCAATTGTCAGAAGCCGCGGGATCAGCCGCGGGCGCTTCAGGCCAAGTGACGACGGCAGTGGATAAACCACCAGATGTCAACACGGTGAAGTCTGCTGGGACATTGGAGATGACGGGGTCCTCGTCGTCCGACACGGTGACCGTGAAGGAACTTGTGGCCGTATTGCCCGCAAGGTCAGTGACCGTATAGGTCACGGTCGTAGTGCCGACCGAGAAGGTGTCACCAATGTTGTGCGTCGAGGTCAAGGAAGCCACGGTGCAGTTGTCTGTCCCCGTTGGGGCTGTCCAACTCACTTCGGCGCCACAAATGCCCGCATCATTTGATTGGGTGATGTTGGATGGCATACCTGCAATGGCAGGGTCCTCATCGTCGGTCACTGTGATGTCGAACGAACCCGTTGCGGTGTTGCCATTGACGTCGGTGGCCGTATAGGTCACCGTCGTGGTGCCCACCGCGAACGCATCGCCTGGAGTCGCATCAGCAGTAAAGCTGGCAATGCCACAGAAATCAGAAGCAGTAGGTTCTGTCCAAGTCACACCGGCCGTGCATTGACCGGCATCCGCAGTTTGCGTGATGTTGGTCGGCATGTCCGAAATCACCGGATCTTCACCGTCGGTCACCGTGACCGTGAAGGTCGAGGTGGTTGAATTGCCGTGGATGTCGGTAGCCGTGTAGGATACCGTCGTCGTTCCCACTGGGAAGGCGTCACCAGAGGCGGCATCTCCTACCATAGAATCAACCCCGCAATTGTCAGCGGCTGTTGGCGCTGTCCAATTCACAACAGCGCTGCAATTTCCAGCGTCATTGCTTTGGGTAATGTCCGCGGGCGTATCCGAAATAACAGGTGCCTCATCGTCGGTCAGCGTGACCGTGAAGGTCGAAGTGGTCGTGTTGCCCGCGATATCCGTTGCTGTGAACGTCACCGTTGTGGTGCCCACGGCGAACGTATCCCCACTGGAGTGGGTGCTGGTCAAAGTAGCGGAGCAGTTGTCGTTGGCCGTTGGATCTGTCCAAGTCACCGCAGCGCTGCAGGTGCCGGCTGCAGCGGACTGCGTGATGTTGGCGGGAGTGCCACTCAAGGTCGGAGCAATGTTGTCTTCCACCGTTACCGTAAAGGAGACGGTGGCAGTGTTGCCGTTTACATCCGTAGCGGAGAAGTCCACATCATTGGATCCGAGGTCGTCACAATCGAAACTCGTCTGGCTCACAGTCATGGAGGCGATGCCACATGGGTCATTGGAACCGTTGTCCGCCTGAGCGGCCGTGATGAACGCAATGCCTGCCACATTCAATTCAACGGTCAAGTCTTGAGCAATGGCGATGGTTGGAGCGGTGTCCTCGACGGTGACCACAGCGGTCTCCGTGGAAACATTTCCATTGTTGTCGGTGACCGTCAAGGTCACGGTGTTGGGACCCAAATCGTCACAACCGAAGTCCGTCTGGCTCAGGCTCAGGCTTTGGATTCCACAGGCATCGCTCGAACCATTGTTTACAGCTTCTGCCGTAGTGGCAGCATTGCCCGAAGCATCCAGCTGTATGGTCACGTCCTGGGTGATGGCCTCAGGGGCCAGATTGTCCTCCACTGTCACTGTGAAGTTGGTCATACTGGTGTTTCCACTGACGTCTCTGGCCGTGAACTCGAAGGTGCTTGTACCCAAATCTGTACAATCGAATTCAGTCTGGCTGATGGCGATGTTGTCCAGGTTGCAATTTTCGGTGGTGCCGTTGTCCACCTCGAGTGCGGTGAGAGTGGCCATTCCCATTGAATCGAGCTCCAGCGTGACATTCTGCGCCACAGCAGTCGGGGCCAACAGGTCTACTACGGTCACCGTCGCGGTTGCCGTGGATTCATTTCCATTGACATCGGTCACCGTCAAGGTGACAGTATTGGCGCCCAAATCGGCGCAACTGAAGTCCGTCTGGCTCAGGCTGATGCTGCCGATGGCACAGGCGCCGCCCGAACCGTTGTCAACCGCAGCAGCCGTGGTGCTGGCATTGCCAGAAGCGTCGAGCTCCAAGGTGATGTCCTGGGCGTTGGCCTCAGGAACCTCATTGTCTTCCACCGTCAATGTAAAGGTGGCTGTGGCCGTATTTCCACTGAGGTCTGTAGCGGTGAACACCAGTGTATGGTCTCCCACATCATCACAATCAAAAGCGGTTTGGCTAACGGCGATGTTGTCAATGCCACAATTGTCGGTGGTGCCGTTGTCGGCTTGGGCTGCCGTCAGGCTGCCTGTGCCATCGTTGGCGAGCTGTATCGTGACGTTTTGCACGACAACATCTGGCGCGATGTTGTCCTCAATGGCCACATCAAACGTGGTGGTGCCGATGTTGCCTGCCAAATCGACCGCTGTGAGGGTCACCGTGATGATGGCGTCGGCATCGGAACAATCGAAGTCGGTGATGTCCACATACAGTGTGTCCATCGCGATGTTGTCCGTAGCGGAGAGGTTGTCGCTGTTCTCGACGTCCAAAAAGACGTCGCCGTTGGCATCCAAGTAGAGGGTCGTGTCCGCGCCTGCGACAGCCGAAGGGCCAAAGTCAAGCAGTGCCTCTGGATCCTCGTTGTCGATCACAATGGTCAGGCAGTCTGGGGTACCCATGTTGCCAAAGACGTCCATCACGTAAGAGCAGAAGGTGTACTCACCATCCTCCAAAACGGGTCCAGGGTACACAAATTCGAAGTTGAAGAAGCCATTGTCGATGTCATCTTCAGACAAAATCACAATGGTGCTGTCACCGCTTCCTTCAAGGTAGAAGATGACGGCATCACCCGCCTGCGCCAAGTACCCTTCGGTCACAGAAAGTCCGCCTCCCCCGGGAAGGAACACATCGAAGTCCGGTGTGGTATGGCGGGTCGTGTCGTCCGAAGCGCTGGCGCCCGAATCGTCCGCTGAAATCAAATCGGTTTCAGTATCACCTGGAGCCGTAAGGTCGCACTCGAAGCCGATGTCATTGGACCCGAGGATGTAAACCGAACCCGCGTCCTCAAAAATGTTGTCGTCCAGGGTGGCACCTATGGCCGCCAATCCATCGCTGACTGCCACATCGAATCCCAAACGGTCATTTTGCATGGCGTCGCAGGCAAAGCCCTCATTCACGCATTCCAAAGAACCACCTGTGCAGTCAAAGAGGAAGTAACCCGCGCCCCCATTGATGGGGAATTCGTCGTCCCGAGGGACACCCACTGCGAGAAGTGAACCGTCAATATCCAAGGCGGAACCTACCCAGTCGCCTTGTGCCGTTCCTTCCGGCGCAAAGTGTGCAGTCTCAGACCAAGTGCTGTCTCCACCAGTGGCGGGAAGCAAACGGTACATCGTCACCGCACCAGCCTCATTCAAGCCATCGGTATCGGCAAAAGGCGATCCGGCCACGGCCGTTGCGCCACTGATGGCCACGTCCTTACCGAGAATGTCGTCTGCATTGTGTCCGTAGAAGACATTCTGTTGGTGCCAGCACTGGTTGTAGAAAGAATAGATGTAGGCCGCTCCAGCGAAATTGCCGTTGGTGTTGTTGCGGTGTTCTCCGACAATCATGTAATCACCCGAGATGTCTACGCTTTCAGCATATTTGGTGGTGGAATTTCCAGACGTGTGCGTGCTGGCGATGAACCCGCTTTCGAGCCACATGCCCAACATGCTGTTGTATTCGAAATAGTGAACAGCTCCCGCTGCTCCAACACCATTCTCAGCCCGAGAACCCACGACCATGCGGTTTCCATCCATGGCCACGGCCATACCGAACAAATCGGTGGCGATGTTTCCAAATGGCGCCATGTGGCTCAATGAACCTTCATACTGCCAGTCCAAACCATCGAAATGATACATGTGAACCGCACCTGAATTGAGGCCATAAGTATCGTCATTCTTGGCGCCGATGGCGATCCATTCGCCATTGGTCGCCAGGGCTTCCCGAGAACCGAAACTGATGCTTGCTGAAGGCGCGGGAATCACGGTTTCCAATGACCAAGAACCATCACCGGCCTTTCTCAAGACCTCCACATGTTCTTGCTCATCCGCTGCCACGAGGACATCGCCACTCATCGCAACAGAAGAACCGTATTTCAAGCCCGCACCTTGCTGTGAACTGGCATGCTTCGAATGCACTGAGTAAGGAGCGAAGGGCGTGTTGAGCACTTCAATCTCAAAGGCCCCCATATCGGTGTCTTGAGCCCCCTCTAAGGTCAAATAATACGTTCCCGCGGAGATCTCAATTTCCATGAGGGACTGACTGCCACAGAAGTCATCATTTTCGGCCAGAGTTGTGCCTCCACAAACTGCGGTCGAGAGGTACATGTAGGTATCGAAAGAAGACCCACAGGCAGAAATCCAGAGGGTGCCTGATTCAGGCACGACCAATTCATATGTCGCATCATTGGAAGGCCGGAAAAAACAACAGTCGGTCATGTCTGCGGTGTTGCCTTCAATGGTCAATGTATCGTTCGCAACGAGCGCATGAGACTCTTCTATACCTGACCCACAATAATTGGGGTCTGTAATGGTGAAGGTTCCTGCGTTGGCTGTTGTGTTCTGATCATCCACCATGAAATAGTAGGTGGTGCCTGCGACCAAATCCAACGCATGCAGGTGAAACTGAGATACCTCTTCAATAAATGTGAAGTCATCTTCTGAACACAGCTCCCCCGCGAACAAGTCCACCAAACCATCGTCGTTGGTTACCGTCACTTCATGGGTGCCACTCACCGTTGCGGTGAATTCATACACCACCTCGTCGCCTGGTGTTCCATTCGGCCCGTCGGACGGATTGAGCTCACCATTGCCCGCTGCCAAGTTGTAATCATAGACCTCACCAGACACGGCCACAACGGCGTTGGCGCAAGCACCTGGAATGCCCAAATTGACCAAAGTCGCTGTCATAGATCCACACTCAGTTCCCGTCGCAACCGTGCAAGAAGCATCGTCCATCAAGAGCAGGTAGGTCCCATTCTCAGCGGCTGTAAAGGTCACCGTGGATTGCAAACCACAACCATCGTCGTCGTAAGCGACGAGTGCTCCAGTTGTCGCGTCATAAACGGAGAGCTGTGTATCGAAGGAAGTACCACAGGTGTTGACTTCGTAAGTCGCGGCCTCGAGCACCTGCAAAATGTTGTGTTCTCCACCAAAAATGCAAGCGGTTGAGGCGGTTTCTCCTTCTGTTTCGAAGTCCCACGTTAAGTAAACGTCATTGTCGTTCGGACATTGAGCTTGTACCGATGGTGCAAAAAGCATCCAAAGACCCAAGGTCAAAAAAGAAGCGAG
>JAKMCX010000078.1 GCA_022428285.1 Flavobacteriales bacterium | reverse complement strand
AATTCGAACCTGGATTCGGAGCGCCCGGTGGAAACATCAACATCGACGATGCAGTGGGCGGCGTGTGGTACATCCTCAACGGCGATGCCAACGGCCTCCCCGATGCCGACGGCCGCGTGCTGCTCGGCCAGTTCACCACCGACGGCGATCTGTCCGGAACGTTGAACGTACAGGTATTCCCACAAGGCGACAACGTCGACTTCTTGTTGATGACCCTGCCCATTGGTATGGGCGTGGGATGTCCGTCGAACGGCAATGAGAACTGCCTCTACGATGACGTTTTGGGCGATTGTGGCGGCGATTGTGAAGCCGACGCCGACAGCGATGGCATCTGCGACGATGAGGACGACTGTGTGGGCGACTTGGACGCCTGTGGCGTTTGCAACGGGCCCGGCGCCATCTACACCTGCGGCTGCGATGAGCAGCCCGCCGAAGACTGCGACTGCGACGGCAACCAGCTCGACGCCTTGGGCGTTTGCGGCGGCGATTGCCCTGCCGATTTGGACGGTGACGGGGTGTGCGACAATGCGGAAATCCCAGGTTGCACCTTGGAGACCGCCTGCAACTTCGATCCACTGGCCACCGACGACGATGGCAGCTGTGCTGTCCTCGATGAGTGCGGCGTTTGCGGCGGAGAAGGCATCCCCGACGAAGACTGCGACTGCGATGGCAACCAGCTGGACGCCTTGGACGACTGCGGTGGAAATTGTGAAGCCGATGCCGATGCCGATGGCATCTGCGACGATGTAGACGACTGCGTCGGAGACTACGACGCCTGCGGCGTGTGCAACGGTCCTGGCGCCATCTACACCTGCGGTTGCGATGAGCAGCCCGACGAAGACTGCGACTGCGATGGCAACCAGCTGGACGCCTTGGGCGTTTGTGGTGGCGATTGCCCAGCCGATATCGACGGTGACGGCGTATGCGACAATGCAGAAATCCCAGGTTGCACCTTGGAGACCGCATGCAACTTCGATCCGCTGGCCACCGACGACGATGGCAGCTGTGCCGACCTCGATGAGTGCGGTGTGTGCGGAGGCGAAGGCATCATCGACGGTGCCTGTGACTGTGATGGCAACGAGCTCGACGCCTTGGGCGTCTGCGGTGGCAGTTGTGAAGCCGACGCTGACGCTGACGGCGTGTGCGACGATGTAGACGACTGTGTCGGCGACCTCGACGCTTGCGGTGTATGCAACGGACCCGGCGCGGTGTACACCTGTGGTTGTGAAGAGCAGCCCGCGGAAGACTGCGACTGCGAGGGCAATCAACTGGACGCCTTGGGCATTTGCGGTGGCGACTGCCCCGCCGATGTCGACGGTGACGGCGTGTGCGACAATGCAGAAATTCCCGGTTGCACCTTGCAGACCGCCTGCAACTTTGACCCCTTGGCCACCGATGACGATGGCAGTTGTCAGGTGCTCGACGCCGTTGGCGAATGCGGTGGCGATTGCCCCGCAGACCTCAACGGAGACGGCATCTGCGACACCGACAACGTATTTGGCTGCACCGAACCTTCGGCCTGTAACTTCAATCCGGAGGCCGATGTCAACAATGGATCCTGCGACTTCTTTAGTTGCTTGGGTTGCACCAATTCGGACGCTGTGAACTACGACAGCGCCGCCACCATCGACGATGGAAGCTGCCTGTTCTCGGGTTGTACCAACCCCAGTGCATCCAACTACGATGCCAATGCAGACATAGACAACGGGTCTTGCCTGTTCTCGGGTTGCACAGACAACACAGCCTGTAACTATTCGGCCCAGGCCAACGACGACGATGGCACCTGCGATTTCTCCTGCTATGGTTGTACCAACCAAACGGCGTGCAACTATGACCTCGACGCCACAGTAAACGACGGAAGCTGTGAGTTCATCAGCTGCCGCGGTTGTACCGATGCCGACGCCATCAACTACGATGCCGGAGCGACCATCGATGACAACAGCTGCTTGTTTGATGGCTGCACCAATTCCGATGCGTCGAACTACGACCCCAACGCCGACATCAACGACGGCAGCTGCATTCTGCCCGGTTGTAATGACGGGGCAGCGTGTAACTACGATCCGCAGGCCAACCAGAACGATGGTTCCTGCGATTTCTCCTGCTACGGTTGCATCAATTTGGCGGCCTGCAACTTTGACGACAATGCCACCGTCGATGACGGTTCTTGCGAGTTTGTGAGTTGCCGTGGTTGTACCGATCCCGATGCCGTGAACTTCGACTTGGGCGCCCTCATCGATGACAACTCTTGTCTCTACGAAGGCTGCACCGATCCAAGTGCCTCCAACTACGATGAAACAGCGGACTTGAACGATGGCTCTTGTGAGTTCCCAGGTTGCACCAACCCCCAGGCTTGCAACTTTGACTTTGAAGCCAACTTGGACGATGGTTCATGTGATTTGGTGACCTGCTTCGGTTGCTTGAATGCGCTCGCTTGCAACTACGATTCATTGGCGACCATTCCGAGTGGCGACTGTGATCTGCTCAGCTGCAGGGGATGTACCGATCCCGACGCCATCAATTACGATGCCGACGCCACCATCGACAACAACAGTTGCCTGTTCACCGGTTGCATTGACCCCGAAGCCGACAACTACGATGAATCGGCCAACTACAGCGATGGGTCTTGTTTCTATCTGGGCTGTACCAACCAGTTTGCGTGCAACTTTGACATCGACGCCACGGTGGACGATGAGAGCTGTGACGTGACCTCATGCTATGGTTGCATCAATTCCTTGGCTTGCAACTTTGACGTGGATGCCACCATTTCTGATGGCTCCTGTGACTTGCTCAGCTGCCGCGGTTGTACCAACCCCGATGCGGTGAACTACGACGTCAATGCGACCATAGACAACGGAAGCTGTGTGGTGGTGGGATGTAAGGATGAAAATGCGGACAATTACGATCCGGATGCCACTTACAATGACCCTTCATTGTGCACGTATTCGGCCATCGAAGGCTGCCTCATTCTGCAGGCGTGCAATTACAATCCGGATGCCACTCAATCCGATGGCAGTTGCAACTTTGATTGCTACGGATGCACAGACCCCGCGGCCAACAACTACAACTCCGAATCCACCTTGGACGATGGGTCTTGTACCTATGGCATGATTCCGGGCAATGTGATGTTCATGACCGGTTGCACGTTGCCTTTTGCTTGCAACTTTGGTGACCCTGTCAACCCATGTGAGTTTGACAGCTGTGCCGGTTGTCTCGAAGAAGGGGCCTGCAACTATGACCCCGACGCCACGCTGGCCACCACGTGTTTTGATCCTGAAGACTTGTGCAACGGAGCCACCAATGTGGACTGCGACTGCAATTGTCTGAACGACACCAATGAGAACGGCATCTGCGACGAAGAGGAGACAGGAGGCTGCACCGAGCCTTTGAGCTGCAACTATGATCCCGCCGCCACCTTCGATGACGGAAGCTGCGAGACCGCAAGTTGTGGAGGCTGTACCGATGCCTCGGCGTGCAATTACGACGAAGCAGCGGTGCTCAATGACGGCACATGTGACTACAACTCATGTGTGGGATGTCTGGACAACACCGCTTGCAACTACAGCGCTTCAGCAACGGTGGCCGATGGCAGCTGCACCTACGCACAGGACTTCCAGGACTGTGATGGGAACTGCTTGAACGACACCAACAGCAACAACATCTGCGACGAGTACGAAGAAGAAGGCTGCACCAATCCATTTGCTTGCAACTTCAATTCCAACGCCAGCATCGATGACGGAAGCTGTGAAAGCACAAGCTGCGCGGGTTGCACGGACAACATCGCCTGCAACTACGACCAAGATGCCGTCATCAACGACGGCACCTGTGACTATACCACCTGTGTGGGATGCACCGATGGCACAGCCTGCAATTACGACGCGGGTGCCACCATCGACAGCGGCGAATGCAGCTATCCTGACAGTGATGTGGTGGATTGCAACGGCGACTGCTTGGAGGACGTCAATCAAAACGGACTCTGCGACCCCCTCGAAGTGGGAGGATGCACCAATTCCGATGCCTGCAACTACAACGCCAATGCCAACGTCGACGACGGAAGCTGTGATGTGACAAGTTGCCTCGGATGCTTGGATTCGGCAGCGTGCAACTACGACAGCGGGGCCACCCAATCGGATGGCAGTTGCGATTACGCGAGTTGCCAAGGGTGTTCCGACGCTGGAGCTTGCAATTACGATGCGGCGGCCACACAGGATGATGGCAGCTGCACCTATCCTTCAGGCTTGTTGCTGGACTGCGACGGAAACTGTGTCAACGATGCCGATGAAGATGGGGTGTGCGATGAGCTCGAGGAGCCCGGGTGTGACGATGACACAGCATGCAACTACAGCGCGACAGCCACCGACAACGATGGGTCTTGTGATTATGCATCGTGCCTCGGTTGTTTGGATGCGGCCGCCTGCAACTACGACGCAGCAGCCACACAATCCGATGGCAGCTGTGATTTCGAAAGCTGCGTAGGCTGCATGGCGCCCAACGCCTGCAACTACGATCCTACCGCCACCCAGGGCGACGCGAGCTGCACCTATCCGGCAGGCTTGCTGTTGGATTGTGACGGCAACTGCGTCAATGACACCGATGGCGATGGCGTATGTGACGAGCAGGAGGCCTTCGGTTGTGACGAAGCGGGAGCCTGCAACTACAATGCATTGGCCACCGAAAATGACGGCTCTTGCGACTTCAGCAGTTGCCAGGGATGTACGGTGCCTTCGGCATGCAACTACGATGCGTCAGCGACCCAAAACGACGGTTCATGTGACCTGTCGGGATGCTTGGGTTGCACCTATGAAGATGCATTGAACTACGACGCCGATGCGACCGATGACAACGGCAGCTGCTTGTTTGATACCACCGGCGGCGGCGGCGGAACCTGTCCAGGTGACTTTACCGACGACGGGATCATCGGCATTGCCGACCTGTTGGAGTTCCTGATTGTATTCGATTCTGCTTGCGCTGAGTAATCGGCCATTGAACCAAACCAATAGAAAAAGGGCCATCCGCAAGGGTGGCCCTTTTCGCTGCACTGTTCTTTGCAGCATCCAGCGGGGGCTGCTTGCCGGGCTCAGCGGCCTCCGCGAATGGATCAAGGTCGGATGACCTCGATCTGGCCTTGGGCCGTGCCCGATTGGCTGTCACCGCAGGTCGAGGTGTAGTCTACGATGTAGACATAGGTGCCGGCAGAAAGGGGGTCGCCGCCTCCGCCGTTGCCGTACCATCGGATGGGGGTGCCCGATGCAAATCCGTCGCCCGCATTGGTGAAGACCACCTGTCCCCAGCGGTTGTAGATGCGGAGGGCGTAATTGGTGAGCACCGAAAGCGCCTCAACGTCGGGCAGGTCTTCCAAAAAAGGATACCAGCTGTCGTTTTTGCCGTTGTTGTCGGGCGTTAGGACGTTGGGGAATGTGATGGAGCTGATGTCGACACCGAAGTCTTCGCCTTCGGTCACCGTGATCAAGACACTGTCTGCGCAACCTGTCTCTTGCCATTCGACGACGAGCTGATAGGTTCCAGCAGCACTGATGATGGGCCCAAAGGAGCCACTTGATGGGGAAACGCCCATGGTGGTTCCGCTGCTGGCTTGGGTCCAAGACACCAAAGGAGTCAGCCCTGGAGGGCCAAATGGCGCATAGTCATCCACCCCGGCGCCCACTACGGGTTGACCCGGATTGACGCAAGTCAGGGGCGCTACAACGCCCTGTGAGATCACGGGAGCGGCATCGGCGTCGAAGACCTCGACCTCGGTACTCGAACTGCAGCCGTTGTTGGGATTGGTTAATGTGGCGATATAAGTGCCCGACGCGAGGGCTGTGATGGCCGGTCCAGCACCCAAGATTTCGCCAAACACGGTGGTCCATCCGACCAAGGCGTCAGGGGAGGAGAGGGCCGAGGGTGCGAGCTCGAGCGTGGGGGCGTCACAAGTGAGGTAGGCTGCGTCGGGAAAGTCCGCAGAATAAGTCGCCGTATCGTACGCCACCACAAACGCCGCTGCCGCTTCACAGAGCCCATCGCCAAAGGAAGCGATCACCTCGAAATTGCCTGCCTCATCGACGGTGGCGAGGCCGCCATTGGCATCAATACTGCCTGTATTGGCCGTCCAACTGTAGTCCAGCGGGCCGGGGAAATTAGAAGACACAGACAGGCCCAGAACAGGGTCGTTGCAAGTGAGGTTGGCCACGCCGTCCACTTCGGCGATCATGACCTCCACGTTGAGTTGAATGGTGTCGGTCACATCTGCACCGCAGTTGTCTTGGTACTGCGCCACATACACCAACGGATCGGTCAGACCCTCGGGCGGTGTCACCACTGGGGAGGCCGAGAGGGAATCGCTGAGGTACAGGCCAGGGCTCCAAGCCGCGGTGCCTGACGGGCTCGGTACATTGAGCTGAAATTCAGCACCTGGGCAGACAAAGCTTTGTTCGGCGCTGCCGAGGATGTTCTCTTCCAAACACACCGTTTGGACATTGACCGATCCTCCGGTACCCGCAGTGAAACCAAAGTAGACTTGGTTTTGGCCTTCGAAAATGTCGCCGATCAAATTGACGGTTCCTTCGAGGCGGAGCTCGCAGTCAAAGTAAACCCGCACGACCTGATCGACCGGGTCCCAAGTGACCCTCCCTTGGTGGTCTTCGCCGTCCTCGATGTTGGCGTTGAAGGCATCGGCCTGCACCGGTCCTGCGATGGCGGTTCCGGCAGTGTGGTCCACGTTTCCGTTGGACACCATGGCGATGTGGTCTCCTATGGGGTCTCCATAATCGCCATTTTGATAGGTGTCAAACTCAATGGCGAAAGAGGGGAGGAAGTCGGTGCCCAAGAACCCCAATCCGCCGCCTGCATCGCCCAGAGCATCGACGCCCACGGTCTGGAGCACAAAGCAGATGCCGTCTGCGCCTTGGTCGCTGTTGCCGAGGTTGATCAAGAACTGCAGGTCGAGGGGTTGGCTCAGGTCCACTTGATCGGCGTACCAAACGCTGCCGACTTGGAACCCGAGTGCAGAAGTCAATTGGTAGCAGTCTTCACCTGTACTGAATGCATTGCCATTGAGGTAAAAGACGGGGTCCCCTTGGCCACGGGCTTCAGAAAGGCAACCCCATCCCATGAAAACGAAAACGCAAATAGAAAAGGACCTCAACATGTACTCAAAATTAACTGGAGAAGGCTTTCGCTCTTGTAGAATCCCGCTGTGTCACCCACCAATGGAGGTGGACAACTCTGGGCATTTTCACCTCTGTACTGACCAGGTCATCTGGCCAACGCATTGTGCCATGTCAACATGGGCCGGTGAGTACTGGCGAAATTCCCCAAAATGAGCACAGAACGGGGCTTGGTCTTATGGATATTTTTTGAGGAGGGCTAGAATAGTGCCCTTGTCGTGTTTTCTACGACATTGAAATTTAAGGCGCACATTTCTCAAATCGACGGAATACATTGGAGGGCCAAACCACTTGTCATGGTAACATCATTACACAAAACCGCCCTCTTTTTTTGCGCCCTTTTTGTCGGTCTGACAGGCGTTTATTCTCAGCAACAAATCGCTGTCAGTGCCGCCTCAGCCCCAGAAGGCTATGACCTCGAAGTCGAAGTTGTCTCAGAAGACCTCGGTATGATAGTCGGTCCGCTCGGGGTAACTGACCTCACCGGGTACAGCTGTACGCGCTTGTACGTCATCGTGAACAATGCCACGGACTTTATGTCCTCCGTTTCTGGTGATGCGGCCAATCCGACCTATGTCAACACCACGACCAACTTCTACCATGCGGAATTGGGTGGAGTCACTCCAGGCGGCATCAATCCCGTGTTGTACGGTTTCTACCCAGATTTGCCTTATGACA
>JAKMCX010000237.1 GCA_022428285.1 Flavobacteriales bacterium | reverse complement strand
TTGCACAATAAGCCGCTGCCCCAGCCGGTTGAATGTTGGGGACGCTGCTGTGCCCATTCAATATTGATTCATGACACGACACCCCCTCTTGGTTCCATCCCTAGCCGTTGTGCTGGCCGTCTCCATTCTCGCCTCTGCCTATCTCGTAGCGCGCAATGGCCATTATTTCTTTCGCAGCCAAGCCAGTGACATCGCAGTGACGGGTTCTACGTCTATGGACTTCACATCGGACCTTGCCGTGTGGCAGGGGCAGTTCACCCGCAAAGCCATGGACCTCAAAGAGGTTTATGCCCTCATGAAGCAGGACAAGGACGTGGTCGAGGCATTCTTGAAGACAAAGGGCATCGGACCAGAGGCCTTTGCATTCCTGTCCATCGACATCATTCCGCAAAGCAAAACCGTCAACCATTATAATGACGAAGGTGACTTGGTAGACCGCGAGCAAGTGTTTGATGGCTATCGGCTCAAGCGGGATTTTAAAGTCACGTCTACCGACATCAACCTCGTGGAACGGCTGGCCAATGAAGTCACTGAGCTGATCGAGCAAGATGTCTACATCACTTCTTACCCCCCGAAATACTATTACACCCGGCTCGGTGAGCTCAAGATCCAAATGATTGAGGCCGCATCGGAGAATGGACTGACCCGGGCCAAAACTGCGGTATCTGGTGGTGGAGGTGAACTGGGCGAATTGCTTGAGACCAGCATCGGAGTGTTCCAGATTTTGGGCACCAACTCCGATGAGAGCTTCAGCTGGGGAGGAACCTTGAACACTTCGAGCAAGCTCAAAACCGCTTTTGTGAACGTCAAGCAGCGTTACGCCATCGAATAGCCCGAGCTCCGTCATCCTGCCTTTTCTTGCAGAGGCATGTCGAAACCGTGTCGCTTCGCACAAATTTTAAGGGTGCTGCCTTGGTGCGGTTTCATTTGGATGTCCTCGGCTTGCCATGTAGAAAGCGGCAATGCGCCATTGAAAGCGCAGGCCTCCATGGTCTGGATCGTGTGTGAAGACCAAGGGGTCTTTTTTCCGGAGTACGGAGATTCAACCGTGGCCATGCCGGCCGTTGCCGCTTTAGCAGCAGCGGGCACGGTGTTCGACAACATGTACGCCGTTGCTCCGGTCTGTGCCCCTTCGCGCAGCAGCATCCTCACGGGAGTGATGCCCACCGCCATGGGAACCCAACACATGAGGGCATATGGCAAAGCCAAGAAGGACAACCCCCACACGGGGCTGCCCTTTTATTCGGCACCTGCACCCGATGGGGTCAGGGCCTTTACCGAATACCTGAGGCAGGTCGGTGTGTATTGCACCAACCGCTCCAAGGAGGACTACAACTTTGAGACGCCCCCCTTGGCTTGGGACGACTCCTCACCCACTGCGCATTGGCGCAACAGGCCAGCAGGCGCGCCTTTCTTTTCGGTCTTCAACCTGTTTGCCAGTCATGAATCTCAGGTCTGGGCACGTTCTGGTCGCGATTGTCCAGTGGCTCCAGATCAGGTCCAGGTGCCGCCCATCCTGCCCGATGATCCTGCAGTGCGCGCAGACCTGGCCACGAATTACTGCAACCTGATGGCCGTGGACAGCTTGGTGGGTGCCCTTGTCGCTGCGCTCAAGGAAGACGGGCTCTATGACCAGACGACCATTGTGTTTACCAGCGACCACGGTGGTCCCTTTCCAGGATTTAAGCGGTCGGTCAGTGAAGCCGGCCTGCATGTGCCCTTTGTGGTCAAATGGGCCGGCGATGCGGTTCCTGAAGCTCGACAAGCGGGGCTCTTTTCATTTCTGGACCTGGCTCCAACCGCCTTGAGGCATTTTGGAGTCGATGTCCCTCTTGCCATGTCAGGCACAGCGATTGTGCAAGGGGGCGATGGCCACCCCGCCGTTTTTGGCGCAGGGGACCGCTTTGATGCTGAACTGCACCGGAAGCGCAGCGTGCGCACCCCCCGTTGGAGGTTGACGCGCAGCGATCTCGGCACACCTGAGCTCAGCTCAAACATTCCTTATCGCAATCAAATGGCCGCGATGCAGGCCATAAATAGGATGTACAGCGATGGGGAACCAGCAGGTCTTGAACGGTCTTTGTCCTTTCCCCAATGGCAGCTGTATGATGTCTTTTCCGACCCCTGGTGCCAGCACGACGTAGCCGCAGTCGACTCGCTTCAACCCACCTTGGATTCAATGCAAAACCTGCTTCAAGTGGCTTTTCCACCGGAAAGCGATTGGGGCCAATGGGACGAAGCTGAAATGGCGCATCATTTCTCGGGGGTTGTATCTGAGCAACCTTTGGCCAGCGCTGTCCTTGAGCGCCACTCCTCGGGTTGGTCCGCAACCCACGAAGACCCCAACGTCTCCACTGGGTGGCGCTGTGCAGATTCCTCCCAAACTTGGTCGGTCACCCCCATTCCGGATGACTTGGATTGCGCGATTGTGGAGACCATCGCCCACCGCATTGGCTGGACCAGTGTAACAGAACGCCACACGCTACGTTGACTCCTGGCCGTGGGCTATTCGGGGAGTAGTGATCAGTGGACCACCAGCCGCTCCCGCCAGGCCAAGCCTTCGATTTGAACCATGTATAGACCTGGGGTTAAGCCAGACAGGTCCAGCACAGCTTGAGGTCCGCGGACCATTTGCCGCATGACTTCACGCCCTTGAGCGTCCAAACATTGGACTTCCCAGAATCCGCTTGTGCCGTTTTCATGGGCCAGGGTCACCCGGTTGTTGAAGGTGGGGTTGGGATACATCTGGACCAAAGGTGAAGCCAGCGCAGCCACGCTACTGGTGTAGTCGTATTCGCCACATTGACTCACATAGGAACCGCAAATCCATGAGGACAACGCGCCGGCTATGGTCGACAGCGTCAGGTCGTAGTTGTCGTTATTGCCGAGGTGGGCAACATGGCCTCCCCCTTCAATAGAACCGAAGCAATGGGTCAGTCCAATGTCCTCTGCGTGGTCGTGAATGGAAGCACTTCCGTCCACTTCAATCACAGGAAACCCGAGCAGGGAAACCATGTCCGTGCCATAAGGGACTGTGCCGTCTGCTGTGCCGTGCACCGATACCAGTGGTGCATCACCCGGAGCGATCCAATCGGCATCGCGCAACGCGCCACAAATGTTGAACACGCCCGCCACATCGGAGGAGTATCCCGGGTTGCCTGAGTCGCCTTCCAATCCGCCGCCCATGCCGGGCTGACCTTGGTCAATGTTGGAGGGGATCTCGGCGTCTTGATCCACGTAGGCGTGATGCAGCGCAACGAATCCTCCAGCCGATACGCCACCTATGAAAATGCGGTCGGCATCGATGCCCCAAGGGTTGCCTTCCTCTTCCACCGATTTGCGGAAGTACCGCACCGCAGCACGGCTGTCGTGCACCCCTCGCCACACGGCTTGGATGAGTTCATTCTCGAGGTCAAATGAAGGCGCAATGCCCAGTCGGTATGAAATGCTGGCCACGGCATATCCCATGCGTGCGAAATCCTCGCACAAAGGCACGACCTCTAAACCATTGTTGGAGCCCGTGAGAAAGAAGCCACCATGGGCCATGATCAACAGAGGGCGCTCGTCCTCTACATTGCCCACAGCTTCATAGAAGTCAAACACCAGCTCTGTGTCGACGCCCAATGCACTCAAATTGCTGCCGTACACATGGTCCTCGGAAACGGAGACATTTTCAAAGGCCGAAGTGTAGCGGTAGCGCTCACCGTCGCAGTCAGGTTGCGCATGAACGTTAAGCGCGCCCACAAACAGGACCACGATGGCACTCAGAATTCGATGGGTCATGTTGTCGTCAAGGTTCTCCTGGTTCAAGGTTGCTCTTCCTGTACGCGACTCACCAAGCAAGGCGCGGCTTCGGAGCGGGAATATAGCAGGCAAGTCTAAATCAATGTGCCCTCCCCAGGGCTCCGCTCACTGGGCATTCTGGATGCAGCGCACCGAAAAGCCGTAACGCAGGTTAGCACTGCCCCTTTTGATGCCCGGGTTTTGGCTGGAC
>JAKMCX010000227.1 GCA_022428285.1 Flavobacteriales bacterium | reverse complement strand
CGAAGTACTTGGCATCCAGATTTCCTTTCATCCAGTCCAGGATGGGTTCGGTCTTGAGGTGAATGGCAAAACTGTAGGACATGAATCCCGTGGCGCAATAGACGTCGTGGGTGTCAAAAGGCTCGGGGTCACTGCCGAGAATGAGGTATTCCAATGGGGTGTCGCCTTCAGCAATAAAACGGTTGACGCCGTTGAGGTAGGCGGCCATCGAAGTCTGAATCCGAGAAGGCGCTTTTTCGGCAAATTCAAGGGCAACCTTGGCGGCGGCTTCGCGCATGCCGAGGGTCCTCAGGTATTGGTCGTTTGCGACCATGTCGGGTCCAAGTAGTGCGGAAAGTTCGCCGGCACCGGCACGTCGGAGCAGGTCCATCTGCCAGAGGCGTTCCGAGGCGTGGATATAGCCCAACGCATACATCGCGTCGTCCTCGGTTTCGGCGTAGATGTGGGGTACGGCCATGTCGTCAAAGACGACGTCTACAGGGCCCGAAACCGCATCGGACTTTAGTTGAAAGCTGTAATCGGTACCGCTGGTTTGAATGAAGGTGAAAAGGCACAAGGCCAGCACCACCAACACGAGACCGAGCGCTTTGAGGACATTGATCATGGCACGCATCGCAGGTGCCGAAGGTAGAGCAACAACAAGGGATGCGAACACGTCATTTGTCCACTGCTCCAAAGCTCAGCAGGAAAGGCCCCAGGCGATTACTGCACGACGAGGCGAATCCCACGGGTGGCGCCATTTTCACTGCGGACCCGGCCCAAGTACGTACCAGCAGACAATGCACCGAGGTCGATCTGCTTTGGCCCCACACCATTGGTGATCAGGGCTTCTTGACCTGTCAAGGTTTGAACACTCAATTCCCAACGGATGTCGTCTGCGATGCCCGTGAGCCTCACGGATTCTGTCGCAGGATTTGGAACGAAGCGGACTTCCATCAACTCCGGAGCTTCTGCGATGCCCGTTGCAGCGCAGATGACGACACCAAAAACGTCCTCGGCAGGCACATTCTGCTCGACTTGGTCGACCAAGATATTGCCCTCTCCATCTTCCACTTTATAGCTGTAAGAGGTAGAATAATAGCCACCATTTACCTCAAAGTCCACATCGTCTCCATTTTGAATGTCCACGTATCCAATGAGGGCCTCTCCATTGAACCAGAAGCCCCCAATGACGTCTACAAGGGCGGGCCCATCATAAACGAGCAGGTTCGCCAGATCCCAGCCGTCGTAATCCGAATAGAGGGTGACCTTGATTTGGCTGCACTCGGGTGCCGCCGAGCATGCCTTCAGCCCGTATACCCCTGCTGCAGTTCCATACTGGGAGTTTGAGTTGGCCGGAGAGTCGGAGTCGAACAGGATGGTCCCTTCGGCATCCACGACCTCGAAGTTGCCGGGCCATCCGGCGAACTGAGAAATGTAGTTCATGTCGACGCTCGACCCTTCGTTTACGGCGAATGCATAGCTGTCGGAGAAGCCGTCTTGTAGGGTGGGTTCTCCCACGAGGACATTGTCTACCAACACTTGCATCACGCCACTCCAGCCGTCGCCTTCGGGTGCATACATATTCAAGGTCCAGGTGCCACAAGTGCCCACAGGATTGGGGAACTCGAAGTCGATGACCTCGTTGATGACGTGAACAACACCGTTGTAGGCGAGCAGATCGGGTGCGGTGACCTGGGCGTTTTCTACAAAAATGCCGTCGTCATTGACGAAGGTGAAGATGTTTTCACCTCCGTAACTGACAAGCAGGCCGTTGTTGCTGAGTTGGTCGCTGGTCAGTGGCGTCTCCACGATGTGCCGGCGCAGGATCTCGTCCCAGTATGGGGAGTCGAAGAGGTCGTCCACGTCGTCGAATCCGTTCTCCTCCGCAAAAGCGAAGATGGCGTCGTCGGTGGGGGCAAAGACCGTGAAGTGACCGGGTGCGTATTCGTTGTTGTTGATGACGGGTTGGCCGATGAGGTCGTCGTTGAGCAGATTGGCGTTGATCTCTTGCTCGAACAGGGAATGGTCTGGACTGTCCACCACGATTTGGTAAACGGTCGCTTCCGGGGAGGTGGAAGGGGCCATGCCGTAGTCGATGATGTGGATGACCCCATTGTCCGCCGTGTAGTTGGTCTCGACGATGTTGACCCCGTCGATGGTCAACCCGCCCGCATTCTCGCCCACCAGTGCACCTTCACCATTCAACGTGGGCAACACCATGCCCGGTTCTAGGTCTTCGGCCAGATAGACGCCTTCCACGATGTGGTACTCTAGGATGTCCTGGAAATCGGGGATGGCGAGCATGTCGAATTGGTTCAAATTCATCAGGTCACCCAGGGCGTCCACCGCATTGTCACTGGGAAGGAAGACGGTGTATTCGCCAATGCCGCCGAGGGCTGCGGCGCAGGAAGTGCAGACAAACTGCATGCAGTATGTCGACTGCCATGCCTCAGGGGCGGTGTCGTTGCCATTCCAGCTCAGCATCAGATCCAAGAGCGTAAAAGCGTCGACGGTGATGGAGCCGACCATCCCGAGTTGGGCCTGGAAGCCGATGCTCGAGTCGAAGTTGTAGACCCCGGGGATGTCGAAGGTCACGACGCCCATGCAGGTGCCTTCCTCCGTTCCCTCGGTTTCCTCGAGGTAGAACTCGGCTGGGTTGTTCCACGGCTCGCCGGTGAGCGTGTTGGTGATCCCGTCGACGTCGTGTGTGCCTTGTACGTTGACGAAGGCTACGGTTTCACCTGGCAGGATGGTGAGCTCCGCCGGAGCGAAGTAGTAGTCGGCCATCACGATGGTGTGGTCGGCTTCACATTGGGATTGAGATTGGAAGGAAAAAAACACCATGCTGAGCATGACGAGAGGGCGGATGGGCATTTTCATTTCTATCTCAATTACAATTCGAGAAGAGAACTTGTGACAAGAGGCCGAAGTTCATTGTGGGCCACGGTGATATTTTTCGGAGATGTCCCCATCTTCAGCAACAATGAAGAACCCTGTGGCCCTTGTTTTACTGGCATCATCCATGTGGCTCGGATGTTCCGCGCAGAACAACGTGTGTTTGCCTGTGGAGGACAATCCGTTCTCTGATCAACCTGCTTTGGCTCGGTTCACCCAATCGGTACACGTACTCGAGTGCTTTCATGTCGTGGCCGTGCCGGTGCTTTCCCAAGCAAAATTGTTGCATGTGGCGAGTGTGGTGGCGGATTTGCTCGACCAAGATGAAGACGGTGTGGCCGATGACCCCCAACTGCAGTCTGTCTTGGCTGCCGGTGGCGCGCTGATGCCTGTTTTGGCATACGAAGGGTCTCCTGCTGAAGAGGACCTCTGGAACGAATACGAGGGCGACGGGATTTCTGCGGTGCTCTATGCCGACGAAATCGACCCTTCTCAGCCCGGACATTGGGGCGCAGATGCCACGGTAGAAGAGGTGCTGCACACCCTTCATCACGTCGGACACGTGGAGATGTACCCTGCAGCTTTTGGCTTGGAACCGGGCAGCTCCTTGTTGTCGGAGGCCATGGATGTGGCCCGTTCAGGTCAGTTTTTGGCAGTGCCCGAGGCGTACCCTGAAGCGGCTTGGTACCATTATGACGACGAGACGTGTGACTACGGGTGCATGGCCATCGAGTACCTCTATTGGGCCACGGTGACTGAGATGGGCATCTTGGATGATGCAGAGACCGCCGACGGCATTGCCGATGAGTGGGAGCTGTATTCGCCCGCATTGCTGGAATCCACAGACGTGCTGGTCCACGCCTTGATCACCGCGCCACAATACCAACTTCCATTACAGGCCCCCGACGGCCAATATTGTCCGACTGCGGCTGGAGCGGTGGAGGAGGGGCATCCGGAGCGCGTGCTCATTGAGGTGTTGGACCTGGCGGGCAAAGTGGTGCCCTTGGCCGTTTTCGAAGGGACGCCAAACCGGTTGTTCATTTGTCGGTACAGCGATGGAACTTCACGTCAGGAGATGGGTGGACCACGTCAGTAAACGGGCCAACTGCCCCCTAAACACCTCGTTCAAATGGACATTTCTGAACTGAAGATTGTGGCTTACCAGCCGCGCTATGCCGCTTCATTTTATGAGCTGAACAAGGCTTGGTTGGAGGCGCATTTCTTGATAGAACCCTACGATTTGAAGGTGCTTCAGAATCCCAAAGAGCAGGTGCTTCATCCGGGAGGTGCCATCTTTTTTGGCCTTGTGGGTGAAGAAGTGGTGGCGACGTTTGCCCTCACGCCCACGGGTCCCGCTTCTATGGAGCTCAACAAGATGGCGGTTAGAGAGGATTGGAGGTCCAAGGGCATCGGCC
This sequence comes from Flavobacteriales bacterium, assembly GCA_022428285.1. GTDB lineage: Bacteria > Bacteroidota > Bacteroidia > Flavobacteriales_D > Sanyastnellaceae > UBA8752. Next base: position 243 of record JAKMCX010000227.1, on the reverse strand, counting down.
ACCGTTTGATGTCGTTTGCCTTGGCGCATTGTAAGGCGCTTGAGCTGGAAGTGTTGGAGTTGTATTCCCACACCAAACTGCAAAGCGCGCTGCACCTCTATCGCAAGTTTGGTTTTGAGGTGGTTCCTGTGCCTGCCGACTGTGTCTACGAGCGGGCCGACATCCGCATGCAGCTCACCCTGAGGTGAGGGGGCTGGAACGGCAGTTTCAATGCACTTCCAAAATCCAGGCAGAGGTGCCTGG
>JAKMCX010000221.1 GCA_022428285.1 Flavobacteriales bacterium | reverse complement strand
GGCAAAAAAAAGGACGCCACGAGGGCGTCCTGTCAATGTCTAGAAGGTGCAATCCTTAGCGCTCGATGCCTTTGTGGCGGCGCTCATCGGATACCGACAATTTCTTGCGGCCCTTGCGGCGGCGTGCAGAAAGCACAGCGCGACCAGCGGCTGAAGACATGCGCTCGCGGAAGCCATGCTTGTTGCGACGCTTGCGAACGGAGGGTTGAAATGTCCTTTTCATAACACAGAAATCTTCAAAATCGGGAGCGCAAAGATAGGCAACGAAACGAGAAAACCGCAGTTCCCACCGCCTGTGTTCTAATGCCTCTTGTGTGCAGGGAGCAAGGTCGGACATATTAGCTTTGGTCCCACACCGGAATTTCCCCCGTCAAAGTGGCCCGACGCGCATCCCAACCTCCCGAAGATCCCAACGCTCCACCCCCCAAAAAGGGCAAGCTCAACCGGGATGGATTCCGCCAATTCGGGCGCATAGCGCCATACATCAAGCCCCACCGCATCAAGTTCGCCTTTGGCATCGTCCTCATCACGCTGTCGGGTTTCTTGACCTTGGTCGTTACCCGTTTGTGGGGTCAACTCGGAGGTGTAGGTGTGGATTCCGGTGCCGGAAAGACCGGATTTGAATTGCCCCTGCCCATCGATGCAGGCGACCTCAAAAGCATTGGTGCGGCGATTCTCGCGGTGCTCATCATCCAATCCACCCTGAGTTTCATCCGCATCTGGCTCTTCGGCGAAATCACCACGCGCATGCTCAAGGCCCTGCGCGAAGATGCCTTTGCCGGGATGATCACCCAGCCCATGGCCTTCTTCGACACCCGCCGGGTGGGAGACCTCGGCAGCCGCATCGCAGCCGACATCGAAGCCATTCGGGACACCTTTACGACTGTGCTTGCGGAATTGGTGCGACAGACCATCATCATCGGAGGCGGACTGCTCGCACTGATGACGTTTAGCTGGCAACTCACCCTGTGGATGCTCGGGTCACTGCCCGTGGCCATCCTATCGGCCATGTTCTTTGGTCGGTTCATCCGCTCCCTCTCCAAGCAGACGCAACAAGCGGTTGCAGAATCCAACACGATCGTTTCTGAAACGCTGACGGGAATTGTGAGCGTCAAAGCCTTTGCCCGAGAAGCCTACGAATTGACCCGTTACCGGGACCGGGTTGAAGCCGTGCGCGGCATTGCCTTGAAAACCGCCCTCTGGCGCGGGGCCTTCGCGAGCTTCATCATCGTGATGATTTTTGGAGCCATCACCCTGGTGTTGTTCCAAGGCGCCACCATGCTGCAATCGGGTGAATTGAGCTCCGAGCAGTTCTTTAGTTTCCTCCTCATGACCGGCCTTGTGGCGGGCAGCATCGGTGGTTTGGCCAACATCTTTGGCGATCTGCAACGCGGCTTTGGGGCCATCGAAGAAGTCATGGACCTGGTGGAAGCCGAGCGCGAAGCGGTCTCAGTCGACGACGAGCGAGACGAACAGACCGGAGGAAAGCGCCTGTCTGTGCGCTTTGACAAGGTTGGGTTCCACTATCCAAACCGCCCTGACGTCGAGGTGTTAAAGGGCATCGACCTCGAACTGAATGCGGGAGAGACCCTGGCGCTGGTTGGGGGATCTGGAGCTGGAAAGTCCACCATCGCCACTTTGCTAACCGCTTTCCGCGACCCCACATCAGGCGTCCTCGAAATCGACGGGACACCCATTGGCGACCACGATTTGACGCCCTTGCGCCGCCGCATGGCCCTCGTCCCCCAAGAAGTCATCCTCTTTGGAGGTACCATCGAGGAAAACATCCGCTATGGCCGTCCGAAAGCCACCGAGGACGACGTGCGTCAAGCCGCCACCGATGCGCTCGCCCTTGAATTCATCGAAGGTTTCCCAGACGGGTTCTCCACCCTCGTCGGCGAGCGGGGGGTGCAACTCTCCGGCGGACAACGGCAGCGCATCGCCCTCGCCCGGGCATTCTTGCGCGATCCCGACCTGCTCATCCTCGATGAGGCCACCAGCGCCTTGGATGCGTCCAGCGAAAAGTCAATCCAAATCGCCCTGGAACGCCTCATGAAAGACCGCACCTCGCTGGTCATTGCCCACCGCCTCTCCACCGTGCGCTCTGCCGACCGCATCGCCGTACTCGAGTCCGGGCGCATCGCAGAAATCGGCTCCCACAACGAGCTCATGGCCCTCAACGGCCGCTACCGCACCCTCGTCGAACACCAGTTGGACAGCGCCCCGCAGCCCTAAATCGAGCCAAAGCTTCTGTTTTCAAAGTCCGACCGGCTGAAAAACATCGTGCTGCCTAACCCGTCGCTCGAACCATAAGCTTGACCCAAAAGGGTCTTTGAGTGCTTTTAGTAAACGGTTTATTTAATCAATACAAACCTGCGCCGCAGGCCGCAATTTGACGGCCCCAAAACAGACGGGCACGGCGGGCTGATTTTCTCCGGGGCAACGTAAATTTGCACATGGCTTCGACACGACGCGCGCTCATCACCGGTATCACCGGACAAGACGGTGCATACCTCACGGAATTGCTGCTTTCAAAAGGCTACGAGGTCCACGGCATCAAGCGCCGGGCTTCGCTGTTCAATACCGACAGGATTGACCACCTCTATCAGGATCCGCACGACCAAAACATCAGGCTCAAGTTGCATTACGGTGACCTCACCGATTCAACCAACCTCATCCGCATCGTTCAGGAGGTCAAACCCCACGAGATATACAACCTCGCGGCCATGAGCCACGTCAAGGTGAGCTTCGACACCCCGGAGTACACGGCCAACGCCGACGGCCTTGGAACCCTTCGGCTGCTCGAAGCCATCCGCATTTTGGGCATGGAAAAAGACGTGAGGTTCTACCAAGCGTCCACATCCGAGCTCTACGGATTGGTTCAAGAAGTTCCCCAATCCGAGACCACGCCATTCTACCCGCGGAGTCCATATGGCGTCGCAAAGCTCTACAGCTTCTGGATCGTCAAGAATTACCGTGAAGCCTATGGCATTCACGCCTCAAATGGCATCCTGTTCAACCACGAGAGCCCGTTGCGCGGAGAAACCTTTGTAACCCGCAAAATCACAAGGGCCGTAGCCAAGATTTCCCTCGGGCTGCAGAAAGACATCCACTTGGGCAACCTCGATGCCCAACGCGACTGGGGCCATGCCAAAGACTACGTCGAAGGCATGTGGCGGATGCTACAACAGAGCGAATCCGACGATTATGTGCTGGCAACAGGACATACCGTGACCATCCGCTCGTTTGTGGACATGGCCTTTGCCGAAGTCGGCATCGACATCGAATGGAAGGGCCAAGGCGTGGAAGAAAAAGGCATCGACAAGAAGACCGGCAAGACCTTGGTTGCTGTCGACCCACGTTACTTCCGACCCACAGAAGTGGAGCTGCTGGTAGGTGACGCCACAAAGGCCAAGGAAAAGCTGGGCTGGACGCCGACACACACCCTCGAGCAACTCTGCGCTGAGATGGTGGCTTCCGACGTCGCCCTTTTCAAGCGCGACAAGTACCTCCTGGATGGGGGGCACGACATTTTGAACCAGCACGAAGCCTGATTCTTAGAGGGCCTCGATGTCGACGAGTTCGTCCGAAGCGACGTAATACACAAGGCCAAGCACCTGCGGACCATCGACGCGCTGCAATGCCTGCATATAGCCGCGCACCTGTTTGGCGTGGCTCGCGCGCTTTTTGGAGTCTGATTCTTCCGCGGTCTTAAAGTCGATAACGGCAATTTCTTCGCCGCGGTACACCACCCGGTCAGGGCGCACCATTTTGCCATCTGCACCTACAAGGTCCCGCTCCAGGTAAACCTTGCCCCGGCCGTCAAACCATGGCGCCATGGCCTCTGAAGCAACGACGCCGCGCACGGCATGGACGACTTTTTCCCAGTCATGCTCGGAACACTTGAGCCACGGCCAACGGCGGCTGAGGACCCGGTCTGCATCTTCAGACGTGCGGATCAGCGCCAAGACCGCATGCACGGCATTGCCAAACTCACGCCGGTCCATCTTACCCAAGATGGGCAGGTCCCGGTCTTCTCGGCGGCCAGCCAGCACCCCATCCGGGATACCATGAAAGGCAAAGCCCGAAATGGCGTGGGACACCACATCCCGCGCCTTGTCTTCTTCTGGCAAGGGAACAGCGGCCTTTAATTCGCCTGCACACCAAGGGCCGGAAGTCAAGTCGCACGAGAAGGCATCCTCGATGCCACGGGCGACCATACGGCCCAGTTTCCCGGGCGCGTCGTCCTTGCGCCACTCCATCTTTTTGACATCGATGATGACATGCAAACGCACCTCCGCCCGGGTCGTACAGACATAGGCCACATTGGTAGAGTCAAACCGCTGGCGCGCATGTTCGAGGTCCCACACTGCATGCGCCGCAGTTTCGGCCAAGACATGCTGGGGCACCACGACCCCAGGGACACCAAACACCTCAGGGTCCAAAGGAGCCGGCATCAACGTGTCGGTGTTGTGCACGTCGGCATCTCCAAAACGGGTAATGACCACCGGATACTGCAGCCCCTTGCTTTTGTGCACCGTCAAAATCCGCACAGCATCAGGACCCGGCAACACCCGAATGGACTGCTGCACCCCCTTGCGCTGCCAATGTGAAAGGAAGCCCGAAATGCCATGGTCCATGGCCACCCGCTCCGAAGTCAGCTCCATGAGTGCTTCGGCATGGGCCGGGTAGCGCGTATCCACATCCAAGCTCCTCAGAACACGCCCCATACACTCCCCCAATGGCAAAGCCGACCATTGCGCCCGGTCAAAATCGGGGACCAAATCCCGAACGAGTGCCTCTGTATCGAGGGTGCCGAACTTGCCCTTCGTGCCGTTGCTTCGGGTGTATTCCACCCAATCGTGGTGCTTGGCCAAATGCGCCGCCTCGTTCCAAGGCCGGCCCGCCTCAACCTCCATGGCACCCCATGCCTGAACGAATTTGAGCAGTGGTCCAGGCGCCTCTGGGTCCACCACAAGCTCCAGCAATTGCACTACAGCCAAAGCCGCAGGGTGGCGCCCCAAGGCCAAGCTCTCATCCGTGAAGGGAACAATCATCGGCGTGCAACCCAGCAGGAACTCCGCCAACTGCTTGGCTTCTTTGTTGGTGCGGACAAGCAAGGCAATGTCGCCTGGGGAGAACCCGTCATCCAACGCTTGGCGAATGCGGGCCTCCATCCATTGGCACACCGATTCAAAACGCTCCTCAGCCGTATCACCTTGAACCACCTCCACTTCCACCGCTCCGGGAAAGTCCTTGCGCGGGTCTTGTTCAGACCCCACATAAACAGCGTTCAAATCCGCCCCCAATCCTTCGCCCAGGGTGGTGTAAAGCGCATTGTTAAAACGCACAATTTCCGGGGCACTGCGCCAATTGTCTACAATCGGCTCGTCCTCAAAAGCCGCTGCCATTTGCCCTGCTGCATCGCGCAAGGCGGGAGGCAAACCTCCGGGTGCATCGGCCACCAAGTCGGGCAACGACAACAACTGCCGGTGATCGCCATTGCGCCAGCGGTAAATCGCCTGCTTGGCATCGCCCACCACCAACGACAAGTACCCCTGCGCCAGCGACTCGCCAACGGCAACCGCCAAGTTGTGCCATTGCGTCACAGAGGTGTCCTGAAACTCGTCGATGAAAATGTGGTCGTACCGCTCGCCGGTCCTCTCAAAGATGAACGGCGCAGGGTTCTCCGCCACCACATCCGCAATCATGGCATTCAAACCACCCAGCGTGCGCACATTCTCCTCGGCCTGTACCTCCAGGCTTGCGCGGCGCAACGCCGTCAAAGTGCCAATCAATGGAAGGCGTTCGGCCAACAGCCTGTGCGTCCTAAATTCCCTTCCAGCAGGGCACTTGGCCTGCTCCATTTCCAAATGGGCAACCTCCACAAGTTGCTCCTGAAAAGGCGCAATGGCAGCGGCACCATCGGCGTCGGTCTTGCGCGCCCATTGGCCGTCTTCAATGCCTTTGGTCAGTGTGCTTCCCCGCTCCTCAGCCTTGCCTGCAGCAATGCTCGGCAACCATTTGCTGGTGACCCATTTCCCACTAAAGACCTCGTCCAATCCCGCCGCAGTCAGGGCGGCAGAGAGCGCTCGGGCTGCCTTGCGAAGGCCAGTGCGCTTGAGGCTGACCTCCTTGCGCATGCGGTCCTGAACCTCCAAAAATTGAGCAGGCGTCCATGCAGCGAATGCTTGCAAGAGGGGCTGCATTTGCTCTTGCTCCACCGCCTCACCGATGTCGATCAGTTGCCTGCGCACTTTTGCATCCCGGTCATCTTCGACCGCCTGCTCCACAAACCGGCCCAGCAATTCCGTCAAGTCCTCGTCGCGCCCCATGCGATCGAGTACGCGGTCCACTGCCGTCTCCAACAGGCGCGCCGTATCCAGTTCAATCGAAAAATCGTGCTCCAGTTGCAGGTCTGTGGCAAAGCCCCGCACCAGACCGCCGACAAACTTATCGAGGGTCATGACAGAGAGTTCCCCGTAATGGCGGTGGAGGGTGCGCCGAAGTTGGGCCGCGCGCTTGGCCAACGCCGCTTCATCGAGTCCAGTGGCTTCGAGCAGACCACCGAGGTGCTTGCTCCGGGTGACATCCACAGCCAAGATGTCCAGCTCTGAAATCACGCGGTCCTTCATCTCTTGGGCCGCCTTGTTGGTGAAAGTCAGTGCCAAAATGCGCCTGAAGCGCAGCGGTTCTTGTGATCCCAGGCAGCACGCCAAGTAAGCCTCGACAAGACGGAACGTTTTTCCACTGCCCGCAGAAGCCCGCATCACGCGAAAACCACCCGTCATCTCCATCCCTTCGCCACCATTGGCATTGCGCTGCGCAGCTTGCTTCATGACCTCCAAGGTCGTCCACGCTCAGAAGCCACCCAAGCCCCTTCACACCCTTTTCGTGAATCATTTGCAACCTGCACCCCTTCTCATCCGTTAGGAAATCAGGAAATTCACAACATGCGCTCCACTCCATTCGATGTCCGACCCCTGTTTGCTGCCACACTCTTGCTGGGCTTGCTCGCCACGGGGTGCAAGCCTGAACCCATGCACGGTGGTCCCGGTACATTGACCCTCAATGCCGATTTCAGTTTGAATGGCGACTCGGTTTTGGTCGGGCGCACTGCAATAGATCCTGCCGGCAACCATTTGAGGCTCGAAACCTTCTCCATCTATCTCGGGGGCATCGAACTGCTCAACGATACAGGCGCCATCCGATTGTCCGACGCCGAAAGGTGGAATGCCGGCGAGCCCAACACTTGGAGCTACATCGTGGAACCGGGGACCTATTCAGGATTCCGACTCCAACTGGGCGTTCCCGCTGAATTCAACACCGATACGGATCCGACCATCTGGCCCAACGCGCATCCCCTGGGTGTCAATGGCAGTGCCGGCATGTTTTGGAGTTGGAACACGGGATACATTTTCAGCAAATTCGACGGCAAAGCAGACACCACCGGTGGCGAAGATTTCATCCACCCCTATGCCTTTCACATTGGGGGCGATGCCCAACTCATTGAGGTCAAATACAACGAGCCATGGACGGTCGCAGAATGCAGCACCCACGGCTTCAGCTTGAAAGGTGAGCTGCTGGACTTCCTGGTGAATGGCAACGACACCATCGATGTCCGAGAGGACAATGTCACCCATACCGGAGACAACCCAGAGCTCGCAGCCCGATACGTGGCCGGGCAATCGGCAGCGGTGACCTTGACCAAGAATTGAAACCCCACGCCGCGCTATCTTAATGGCCAAGATGCCTCCTGTTCTCACATTGCACCCCATCCGCACCGCGGTCTGGATATTGGCAGCAGGATTGTTGGCGTCCACGGGTTGCAAACCGGACAGCACCGCAGCGTGCAAAACACCGCCCGGCACCACCGCCTACGAAATCGACATTCCGCCGTTTTTTCCTCCCATGGACATCCCGCCGGACAACCCGATGACCGTGGAGGGTGTAGAGCTGGGAAGGTTGCTGTTTTGGGAAACCGGTCTGAGTTCTGACAGCAGCATGAGCTGCGGAAGCTGCCATTTGCCCTCTTTCGCTTTTGCCGACCCCAACCCTGTTTCGACAGGCGTCACAGGGGCACAGGGAACCCGCAACGCGATGGCCCTCATCAACATGGGGTGGGCACAGCATTTCTTCTGGGACGGTCGTGCGGCCACTTTGGAAGAACAGATTCTGGATCCAGTGCCCCATCCCGACGAAATGAACCTGCCGTGGTCTGAGGCAGAAAGCCGGTTGGCCGCCGATCCCGATTACGCAGAGCGTTTCCTGATTGCATTTGGAGAAGCGGGCACCTCCTCGGAGAAGGTCAGCAAGGCCATTGCGCAGTTCTTGCGCACCATGGTTTCTGCCGACAGCAAATTCGACCAATGGCGCCGCGGCCAAGCCGAGCTCTCGGACTTAGAGTTTCAGGGTTACGAGATCTTCAACCGAGAAGGAGGAGACCCCGAAGTGGTGAGCGGCGGTCAATTCGGAGGCGACTGTTTCCATTGCCATGGCGAAGCCGGGCTCCAGTTTTCGGACTACCTCTTTCACAACAATGGACTGGACGCCAACTTTGGTGCCGACCCTGGACTGGCCGGCATCACAGGCATCGCATTGGACAGCGGCCGGTTTAGAACCCCTACACTGCGCAACGTCGCACTCACGCCACCGTACATGCACGATGGCCGCATGCAAACCTTGGAAGAGGTCCTGGACCATTACAATTCAGGCGGTCAACCATCGCAGACCATCGACCCTTTCATGAAATACAGCACGGGAGGACTCATGCTGCAGCCGCAGCAAAAGGAAGCGCTCCTGGCCTTCCTTCATACCTTGACCGACACCGCGTTTGCTTCCAACCCCGCATTCGCCGACCCACACTGACCCATGAACCTGCGCCGAATCCTGCTCACGCTCGGACCCGGCATCCTCTTCGCTTCGACCGCCATCGGAACGAGCCACTTGGTCCAGGCCACCCGCGCAGGAGCAGATTACGGATTTGCATTGCTGTGGGCTGTGCTCGCCGCCAACATCGCCAAGTATCCCTTCTTTGAATTCGGCACCCGCTATGCCAATGCCACGGGAACCTCACTGATTGCAGGCTACCGCACTTTTGGAAAGTGGGCCTCTTGGACCTACCTCATCCTGACCACCCTCACCTGTGCGTTTGTGATGGGCGGGGTGGGCATCGTCACCGCCTCCTTTCTGGACCACCTGTTTGGAGCCTCCCAGAGATTGGGATTCAACGCCACACCGCATGTCGCCGTGGTCACCTTCACCGCTTGTGTGGGCGTCCTTTTCGTAGGACGTTTTGCCGCATTGGACAAGGTCATCAAAGCCATCAGCTTGGTCCTGCTTATCGGCACCATAGGCGCCACAGCAGGTGCCCTGTTGCACACCCCCATTTCTGCAGTGCCCCCAGCACCAGCGTCGTTCAACCCATGGCAGGGCGCAGA
>JAKMCX010000186.1 GCA_022428285.1 Flavobacteriales bacterium | reverse complement strand
GAGGGCATCGAGGGTTTCGGAATGGACATCGAATACAAGGTCACCGCTCAAGACCAACTGGCCATCAAACAGGCCCGGCCTTGGGTGTCATTTTGGGCCGGCATCAAGGCCGACAACGACTTGGCTGTGGAAGAGCTCATTGACCCGCAGACCTCTTCATCACTGGGGGCCAATGAGTTGGTCACCCTCAAAGTGGCCAATACAGGGTTGAACGACATGTCGGATTTCGACCTCTCTCTGATGGTGGACGGCGAACTGGTGGAAACCCTCACCATCACGGAAACCATCGCCCCCTTTGGCGATGCTGAATTCCAATTCGCCACACCTCAGGACTTCTCCTCGACGGGCGATTACCTGATCACGGGAATCGTTTCGGACCCTGAGGACGGATATGCCAACAACGACACGCTGGACTTTGTCTTGACCAAGATTTATGCCTTGGATGCCGCCATCTCCTTTGGGCAGGTCAATGCCACCTGCAACGGACAGATTGGTGTCAATGCCATTGTGTCCAACGAAGGCGAACAAACCATCGAAAGCATCGAAATCGAAGTCACAGTCAACGGCGCCGTCGTCGAGGTTTTGCAGGAGTCCGTAGACATCGGCTCCGGCGAACAGGGCGCAATCGCCCTGACGCTCGAAGACAACCTCCTGCCCACCGACAACAACATCCAGCTGTTTTTGACCGGCGTCAATGGAGGGTCGGACCAAGACCTCAGCGACAATGCCGTCTTGACCACCGCCGATGTCGATGTGGATTTCGAAACCGTGACCCTGCTCATCTTGGCCGATGACTACCCCGGCGAAACCTCCTGGGAAATGGTCGACCTTGGCTCTGGACAGGTGGTTTCCGAAGGGGACTTCCCCAGTGGAATGGACCTGTACTCGGAGAACATCTGCGTGGGGGCCAATGCGTGCCTCACCCTCACCGTGTACGACAGTTTCGGAGACGGAATGTGCTGCGCTTACGGGGAGGGCAACTTCGAGGTCTTGAATTCAGAGGGTGAAACCGTGGTGTTCAATGACGGCGAGTTCAGCTATGAGGCCATTGAGTTTTTCTGCGCGGGAGACGGTGGCTGTCAGCTCGCGGCAGAAATCGACGTCAATCACGCGACTTCTGACGACGCCAACAATGGCACGCTGGTCATCAACCCCCTGTCCGATGGGGCTTCCTTTGGCTTTAGCATCGATGGTGGACAATCCTTTGTCAACTCCAACACCTTCGACAACCTTGGGCCTGGAACCTATGAAGTGGTCGTCCAAAATGAATCTGGACAGTGCACCTATGAGGAGACCGTTTCCATCAACGTTTGTGACTTCACCAACATCGGGATTACCATCAACCACCCGTCTTCTGTGGTGACCACAGATGGCGCCATTGTGATCACGGTCGCTACAGGCGAAAACACGGCACAGTACAGCATCGATGGGGGACAAACCTTCTATGAAACCGGCACCTTCTCTGGCCTCCCAGTGGGCGACTACAACGTGGTCGTCTTGGACAATGCGGGCATCTGTGAATTCGAATACCACGTGCCATTGATCGCCATCGGCATGGTCGGCATCGAAGACCAAACGGTAATCGAAAACGACATCAGGCTGTATCCCAATCCCGCCAACCACGAACTCACGGTTCAGCTGGTCTCCTTTGAAAGTCTGGACGAGGCGGTTCAAGTCGTGGTGCATGACCACCTCGGCCGGCCCGTCCAATCCGCAACCATTGGAAGAGGTGCCATGCAGACTGTGATGTCCCTGCAAGGCCTCGCCCACGGAACCTACATCGTGAGGTGCTTCAATTCCACCTTCGCCAGAAACTTCAAGGTCATCAAACTCTGACTCAAGTGGACGAGGCCGAAGCCAGAAGGCCTTGCACCACCCCTTCCCATCCACGGGGCCCAAGACATGTCCAAGACAGCGCCTTCCTCCTTTCACCAGTTGCTGGAGCTCACCGAAAGAGACCTGCAACCCGTCGCCATTCGGCTGAAAGACCTCATTTTGGAGGTGGATCCGAACGCCTGCGAAGTCGTCAGGCTTGGAGAACGGGCGGCCACATTTGGTCTGGGCCCCAAAAAGATGTCGGAAGGGTATGCCTTCATCCTGCCACACAAGAATTGGGTCAATCTGGGATTCTATCAGGGCGCCGCTTTGGCCAATCAGAGTTCCCTGCTCGAAGGGAGCGGCAAAAACATGCGTCACATCAAAATCCGCAGCCTTGCCGATGCAGAACAACCAGGATTAAAGCAAATCTTGGCGCTGGCGATCGCAGAAAGAAGGCGGGCATTGGACATGCCCCACCCCACAGAGTGACCCTCCAACGCGCCATTCAAGGCCCCATTCCAACGCAACCAGAATCGGCCAATCCGATTCAAGAAAAGTAAATTCGAACCATGAAGCCATTTCTTATCGCCCTTGGGGTGATGCTCACCCTGGCAACAGGGTGCACCACTTCTACTGTTCGCAGCACCCAAATTGCCCAGGGTGCAGCGCTTTTGGACATCGAGCCCGTCAAAGCCCGAGTGGTGGTGGACACCAGCACCACCCTGCAAGCCATCTCACAGACGCGCACAGTGCTGGGGCTGTTCCGTTCGGGCGACCGTGAGTTTGCGGAATACCCCGGCATGATCTTCCAGCGCGGTCCAGGCATGCGGGAACGCAAAGCCGCCATTCACAAAGCGCTGAAAGGAACGGATTTCGACGTGATGGTCAATCCGAAGTACATCGTTCAGCAAAAGCACCGTCCCTTCGTGAACACGATCACGGTTCAAGTGGCGGGATTCGGCGGCAAACTGGTCTTTGAACAGACCGAAGAATGAAGTGCTTCCTTCCCCATTCCTTGGTCTTGACAGCTGTGCTGTTCAGTACCGCCGGGCTTCAAGCCCAAAAGCTGGACGAAAGCCTGTTCGATCAAACCGACACCCAAGAACGCAACGCTTGGAATTGGTCCTCAGGAGAAGCGGCACCTTGGACCGTTTGGATTGACTTCGATACCGGAACCATCGAACAATTCGAAAACAACGCCAACAACAACATCACCCGCGCAGCCAGCTTGGGGCATCCAGAATGGAGCAACAACACCCTGACCAACGCTGTGAACAGGATGAGCTCATCGGGCTTTAACCAAGACATCGACTACCAAAGTCGGTATGTGCCAGGAGCCATCCGCATAGGAGCTTCTCGCGAGGTGTGGAAGGGGATTTCCGCTGGACTGCAACTGG
>JAKMCX010000169.1 GCA_022428285.1 Flavobacteriales bacterium | reverse complement strand
GTAGTCGTACCAGTTGAGGTCGAATCCAACGTCGGTCTTGACGCGCAAACCTTTGATGGGCTCGGCTTCGAGGAAGACGTTTCCGAGGATTTGGTCTGACTTGTTGTCGCCACCCGCCAGATAGAGCCGGCTCAAGGGGTTGATGTATTCTTTCTGCACCCAAGGAGATTGGGCGAAGCCGAATTGACCTTCATCGTCGTAGATGGGGGTCAAAGGATCATAGGCAAAGGCGTCAGATTGAACCCCTCCGAAGGCACTGTTGGTGCCGATGTTGTTGTTCTGGGTCCGGTTCAAGTAGAAGTTCTGACCGATGGTCAAGACGTCTTGAACTTTTTTCGTGGAGTTGTAACGCAATGCATAACGCGTGTAATTCGACTTCTCGCCACCGATGACACCGTTCTGGTCCCAGTAGTCCATCGACATGTATGAATTCTCGCCAGATGCGGTCACGCGGTGGTTGATCACCTGTGCGGGATTAAAAATGGCTTCCATCCAGTTGGTGTTGCCCTCGATGGCATCGCCAAAGTCAGGGAACCCCAAAATGTCCAGTGCTGAAGTTTGGTTGCTGTTGGCAAATTTTTCACGCATCAACACCACATAGTCCTCGGAGCCGAGCATCTCGGGAAGCTTCCAAGGGTTTGAGCTGAGGTAGCTGTTGGAGTAGGTGATGCTGCCGCCGCCTTTGCTGCCATTCTTGGTCGTGATGATGACCACGCCATTGGCCGCCCGCGCTCCATAAATGGCGCTGGATGCCGCGTCCTTCAACACGTCTACTGACTCCACGTCGCTGGGGTTGAGGTTGTCAATGTTGCCTACTTGCAGTCCGTCTACCACATACAAAGGGGAGTTGTCGCCGTTGGTGCTGATGCCGCGAATCAGAATGCTCTTCCCAGAGCCTGGCTGACCGCTGGATTCGTTGACGATCAATCCGGTAGTCAATCCTTCGAGGCTGGATGTCACATCGGGCACCGCGATGCCTTCGATGTCCTTTGCTGTGACCTTGGAGATGGAGCCCGTCGAGACTTTCTTCTTTTGACGGCCGTATCCCACAACAACGACTTCTCCCACCAGTTCGGCATCCATATTGAGGGTGATGCTGATGGGCGCCCCAGAGATGACATTGACGGTTTGGCTTTCGTAGCCGATAAAGCTGAAGGTCAAATCCACTGGCAACTGGTTCACCTTCAGTGTAAAGGTGCCATCAATTCCTGCACTGGCTCCTGTGGTGGTGCCTTTGGCAAGAACGGTTGCACCGATGAGGGGGTCACCTGATTCACCGTCTGTGACGGTTCCTGTCAAGGAAATGCTTTGGGCTGCTAGCGTCGATGCGCTGAGGGCAAACAGCATAAATAGAAGGGGCTTGCTCCAATGGAGCAGGCAACGAAAGCTGGTGTTCATGTGTATGATTTGCAAACAGTTGGTTCGAATTCGAGGCACCCCTTAGAGGGGAAGTACCCGTCGTTCTCAATTGTTGGTGTACAATGTACACCGGCTGCAAATATGGCACATCTCTACTAGGTATGAAAGTGGCCTGTGCCTGCTTTAAGTCACGATTTGGGAGGGCAAATTGGGCCGGCCTGATTAGAATAGCCAGCGGTGCCCGACCGTGATCAAGCCGTAGGAATAGAACGAGGGGTCAACCCAGCGATCTTCGTATTCAGCGTCGGTCAAGCTTCCCTTAATGCTGGGAACCCACTCCTTGAGTCCGAGCATGGAGATCTCCAGGGAGAACACCCACTCTGAGCACTTGATGTCTGCGGCTGTTTTGCCTTTGCGGGCCAGCCTGCGTTGCTTTCGTTCACTCAGGTCGCGGTTGCACCTTGAAGTCGGAACCCCTGTTTGCAGATACCCGTGGAGTGGAAACACCCGAATGCCGGTGGACAGGCTCCACCCCGAGTCCCACTTTTTGCCTCCACCTAGCTTGGCGGTCAGGATGGAAGGCAAGGCCAAACCTCCTTGAGCCTCCACAAAACCGTGGCTTGAAATGAAGTGACGTCCTCCGGCCAAAACAGAAGTTCCTGGGAAGCCAACCCCGGAGTTGGGGTTGACGATGGCCACCCCCCAATTCGACTCGATGTAGCTATCTGAGCGTCCAGCTTCTTGCGCCTGTAGTGAGATCGAGATGGCCAGGGCGAGAAGCAGAGCAGTGAAGGAGGGTCGCATTATGGTGGCAAGTCGCGAGTGTAAGTAGGAGAAAATAGAATGACGCAGGCGTTGTGGGCGTCAGCGTTCCGTTTGCGGGCGAAAGGAGGCGACGGCCGTGGTGTGGGCTTCGATGTCGGAGCGGTCCATGCGCATCATCCGGAATTGCCCGCTGTGGTACAGCGGGGCTTGGTTGTCGTAGAAAGGACTGAATCGGTTGCCAGATTGACCCGTAGGCAGGATGCTTTCGGCGGCGTCAACATGGGCGAAATCAATGCCAATGCGCATGGAAGGGCCCGAGAATATGCTGTAGTCTGCTGCTTCTTTCAGTTTAAACTCATACTTGCACAAGGCATCTTTGGCCGCACCTAGGCCAAAGGGCCCAACGCTGAGCCAAGGGCCCAAAACAGGGACATCCGCCATGGCGTGTCGGTGAGTGACCGTGTGCAATCGGTTGTAATGCCAGGTGCTTGGGTCCGGTCCCAAAGTGTTTTCCAAATCGGCATAAGCCAACCGGAAAGCAGCCGAAACAAGAAGGGCTGGGTGGTCATGGTCTTCGGTGGCGGCATTGTCCCACCAAGGCGAGCCCGGATTGGCGAGAAGGCGCGGAAAGGAGTTTTCGCTCACGATGGTCTTGTGCCATGCTTCAAACTTCTCTTGGGCCTGGTCACCTGCAGCTTGATTGAATTCATCGGCCATGACGGCCTCGATGGTGCGGTACATCCAACGGTAATACAAAGTCGGTTCAGTCTGCTCTGCCAAATGGCTGCCATCCCACTGGCGCAATTGAGTGAGCGCTTGGGCCAAAGCAGGGTTCCATTGGGTCTCGGCGGCATCGGCCAGGGCGACCAGCATGGTGCAGTTTCGCTTGTAAACGGGGGAATGGTGGTCGAGTTGGAGCGACTGTGCTTCTTCTAAAGTCCAATCGTCTTTGGCTTCAATGGCAGTCATGATGCCCTTTCCGCGCGTGTTGCCGGCATAATAATGCCCAGGGTAATGGAGGCCTCCTACGCTGTCGGGTGCATTGTTGGCGGAGTAGACATATCCCGCAGCTGGGTTCACGGACTGTGGGTTCTTCGAGAAGGGGTGCCAGCCTTGTGGCTCGTGTTCCGGAATGCTGCCGTCGATGGCGGTTTTCGTATCCACATGTTGGGGACGGACGGGGAGTTTGGCGCTTGCCCACCAGGCGATGTTGCCTTGGTCGTCACCGTACATCAGGTTGATGCCAGGGGCGTGGACGATGGAAGCTGCGGCCTGCACTTCTTCCATGCTGTTGGCCCGCGAAAAGCCATAAAAAGCCTCGTGGATCCGGTTTTCGGGGTATTGCGTGTAAGTCCACCACATGGCCACGTCTCCTTCGATCAAGGGGCCGTGGTGGGTCTTGCGGAGCTCAAAAGTCACGTCTTGTTCGCCTGCAACCTCGATGGTTTCTGTTCGGATTTCTAAATCTTGCCAGGTCTCGCCGTGCAAGTACCTGCCGTTTTCTATGGTTTCACGGTAGAGGTCGACGTCGTCATTTTGAAACATGGTGATGCCCCAGGAATGGTGCCGGGTATGCCCAATCGCGGGAAATGGGAGGCCCGCGATGTGGTTGCCGTAGTATTCTAATTCTGGCGTGACAATGTGGGCCTCATACCACACTGAAGGTTGGGCGTAGGCCATATGGGCGTCGTTGCAAAAGATGACCGATCCGCTGGCTGTTTTGTCTTTTCCGATGACCCAAGCGTTGGAACCGAGCCATTGCGGAACGGGCCGAAGCGCATCCAAACGGTGCACCTTGGCCGACAGGGCGGTAATGTCTGAATTTAAAGGGCCTTGTATTGCGGCGGATTGCTGAGCATCAGGAGCCGACATCGGGAGCCGTGCACTATCAGCAGCGGCCCCCGTGACAGGAATGCGCGTAAAGCCATCGGGGCCGAGGGCGAGGTCGGCCATGTAAGCGGGGCCGAGGTTGAGTTTCATCCAATCGAGGATGGGCTCGGTCTTGAGTTGAATGGCAAAACTGAAGGCCATAAACCCGGTAGCGCAGTAGACATCGTGGGTGTCAAAGGGCTCGGGATCGGTGCCCAATAGTCGATACTCAAGCGGCACTGTGCCCTCCGCTATGAAGCGGTTGATGCCTGCCAGATAGCCGGCCATAGAGGACCGAATCCGCGGCGGGGCCTTTTCGGCAAATTCAGAGGCAACTTGTGTGGCGGCTTCGCGCATGCCGAGGGTCCTCAGATATTGGTCGTTTTCGACCATGTCGGGTCCGAGCAGTGCGGAAAGTTCGCCGGCACCGGCACGGCGGAGCAGGTCCATTTGCCAGAGGCGTTCGGATGCATGGACATAACCCAAAGCGTACATCGCATCGTCCTCGGTTTCGGCGTAGATGTGGGGCACGGCCATGTCGTCGAAGACGATTTCGATGGGAGCCGAAACCGAATCTGACTTGAGTTGAAAGCTGTAATCGGTTCCGCTGGTTTGAATGAAGGCGAAGAGGCACAAGGCCACCAAGACCAACACCAGACCGAGCGCTTTGAGGACATTTTTCATGGCGCGAATCGTAGGTGCCGAAGGTAGAGCACCGACGAAGGAAGCGGACATGTCACCTGTTCGTTTCCCCGAACCTGCTTAGAAAAGGCGAGGCGTTTTTACTGAACCACGAGGCGCATCCCTCGGGTGGCGCCATTTTCGCTGCGAAG
>JAKMCX010000166.1 GCA_022428285.1 Flavobacteriales bacterium | reverse complement strand
TTTGTACCTCTTGGGCAACTTCGGAACGTTCTGTAACGACGGCGCCGAATAATAGAACCAAACCCATTGGATTGCGGGGATGGACCTTAACGGGTGCGTCCCCGCTTTTTTTGTGGCTCTTTTTGCCACGTAGACCCCGTGGTTTGCTCAGAATTCTGTTGGCGCGCCCCAGTGAATAGCGTCCCATAGCGTCCCGACGGGGAACTCTTCTTGGGATCACCGCACACAAATTTCCGACATATAATTTTATTGTAACTATAGATTAACCTACATATTTATCGGATATTCCTTACATATTGCTCTGTCATAGACAGATGCAGGCTTCAGACCAATCCGCCAGACCATGCGCTCCACTTATCGCCCGTTTCATTTGATTGTATTTCTCAGTCTTGTAGCAGGAGCAGCAGCACAGGCCCCCATTTATACTCAAGACTTCGAGGCCTATGAGGATGGAACAGAAACGAATGCTGCTTGGACCATCGATACTCCCGAAGACTCAGATTACTTCGCTGTCTATGACAATGGTGGCAACAACCAGTGGTGGGGAGACGACACCGATGGAGCTGCCACATGGACTTCGGAAGCCATCGATGTCTCCAATTACTCCAACCTTTCCTTGGCGATTTTCCTCGGGGAAAGTGGCAATCAAGAGTCGCAGGATTTCATTCGGGTCAATTATGTTTTGGATGGTTCAACAGTTCAGTTGGTTCAGCTCTCCGAGGACTTTAGCACATCGTCACAGTCAGGTTTGAGCATTCCGAATGGTTCATCCGTTCAGATTCAAGTTGTGATGGACAACAACAACAACAGCGAATCGCATTATTTCGATGACATTGTGCTCACAGGTGAACTGGCGTGCTCCCCCATTTCAGTAGGGGCCTCCAATGCGTCAGTTTCGCTGTCCGCATCCGGTCAGGTCACCGTGACAGCATCCACGGTGAGCGCTTCTGTCATTTCGGGAGACTGCTTTACAGTTTCGAGTTACGAGGTTTCCAAAACGAGCGCTTCGGCAGGTTTCGGTTCTTCTGTATCGTTTGATTGCTCGGAAACAGGATCACAAAACATATGGGTGCGGGCCACCGATGGCTCGAATGTGAGCTCGGCCGCGCCTGCAGCTGTGACCATTTCCGACCTCTCCGTCTTACAGGCCGTCGGACAAGATGTGACGGTGGTGCTCGACAATGAAGGCTCTGGCACCCTGACCGCCGCAGAAGTCAACAATGGCTCACAGGGGAACTGCTTGTCTTCGTTGTCCATCAGCCAGACTTCTTTTGACTGCAGCGACGTCGGTGCCAATTCGGTGAACTTGACGATTTCGGACGGCTCCAATTCAGATGTTACCACAGTCACCGTAACCGTGGTAGGCCATTGCAGTTGCGAAGGCAATACTGTCGACGCTTTGGGTGTGTGCGGAGGAGACTGCCCTGCCGACGCCGACAACGACGGAATTTGCGACAATGTCGACGACTGTGTCGAGGCCTTGTCTTGGTCGATGAGCACTTCGGGGCTGACTGGTGGAGAATTTGAAGACTTCACGTTTGAGTCAACTTCCGATGTGACCCTGGAAGAGTTGAACATCACCATGAGTGCGTCTGGCGCAGGCTCAGACAACTGGGCTTCTGACCTACTGGTTGCCGTGATTGACCCTTCTGGAAATGCAGCGGAATGGGGGGGCTACAATGCGACTTTTGGTTCTGGATATCAGGACGCCGGGAATTGGCCAGAGGCCTGGGATTCAGAGGCGGACGCCGGGTCCCCCTTTGTGGCCGCGGTAGACCTGAGTGCTGCTGACCTTTCCGGAGCAGGTACCTGGACTGTGAGGCTGGCCAATGGCTGGATGGAAACGGACGATTCGATGTCCTACGACTTGGACATCGTCCAATGCGACACCAACCTCGGGTGCACGGATCCGACCGCGTGCAACTATGACAACACTGCGGTTGTAGACGATGGCAGCTGCATCGACCCCCATCCCGAACTGGGGTGTTGCAATTACGAAGGGTCCCTTGATGCGGTTTTGTCTGGAGGCGCATCCAGCAGCGCCTTCACCTTCGAGGCAACAGGAACCCCCGTTTCTCTGGGATTGATTTTGGATTGGACGGATTTGCAGCCCTCTACCGATGATCCGGATGCCAACGATTTGCTGCTGACCATTACCGATCCGAGTGGCCTCTGCGTCAGCTTTGGCGGGACGGACCTCACTGCAGATGGCTGCACCTCGCTGGGGAGCGGCTCGGACTGGCCTTCAGACTGGAACACGAGCAGCGCGAGCTATCAGCAATACACAGACACCCTGAGCTTGGTGGGCAGTGGCCTGCAGGGCAATGGCGAATGGTCGGTGGCCATCACCAATGGGTTGACTGAATCCGGGCCAGTGAGTTATGGATTACAATGGGGATTTGAGGGGCTGTGCTTTCTGTCTGATGAGGCCGAGGGCTGTACGGACGAGGATGCCTGCAACTACGATGCTGCTGCTGCAGTCGACGACGGGTCCTGCCTGATGCCTGATCCCCTGTCTGGCTGCATCTGCGAACAGACCGGAAGCCAGGTGCTGACCGCCTTTTCGACCGACACAGTCGGTACTCCTGAAACCTTCCTC
>JAKMCX010000156.1 GCA_022428285.1 Flavobacteriales bacterium | reverse complement strand
GAAAGAATACAGCTGCCGTTGTCTGAGGTGGCTTCTGAGTCAAAGTTGCAGGCGGTGGAGTCGGTGCAGCCTGGCATAAACGAAGTTGTGAATAAAGAATTTACTTCTTCAGCTGTCAAAATCCTCTCCCAAAACCCAATATCATCCACCAATCCACCCCACGAATCATATGCTGGACAAGGGAGTCTGCCAATATTAATATCTCCTGAAATTAGCCAGTTTTCTGTAAGAACACTCTCAGCTTCAGCAAGCTGAACACCATTTAAATAAGCTCTATTTAGCCCGCCGCCGGCAAAGTCCCAGGTAACTACCAAATGATTCCAAGTTTGTCCTAATACAGTTACAACACCGACGCCATCGATTATCATTTCCCTCTGTTCATCAGAAGTGCCAAATGTGTATATATATAAATCCTGATTAGAACCGCCGCATCCCCACTGAAACAGCCGTGGATTATAGTAACCTCCATTCATTGAAAACCAGATGGAAATGCTTTTTTTTAATTCTCCAGATGCGGGATGCAAATCTTCTATCCAATTGAGGTTGACATATGCTCCGTCGCCTGACAAATTGATCGCAGCATTGCTAACGCCATTTCGGTCTTCAGTAACGTCTAGGTTACCAATCAAGTCACCATCATTACCATTACCACTCTCATCATTGGCATTGCCATTAAATGGATACCACGCCACCAATCCTTCCAAGGGAACATAATCAGGGACCTGCGCGAGGCACAGGCTAGGCACGAAGAGCAGGAGGGCAAGTAGGTTCCTCATGAGATGGTTTGGTTCCCTGCAAGGTATATAACGAAAGAATCGGTTGAAAGGGCTATTTGTGGGCGTTTGTAGCAGTTTCCAATGGCCGCCCCATCGATGGTCATGTAAGCACTGTGGTAAGCACAGGTGGAAAGCAAAAGTCCCCCAGCCGTTGGGGCTGAGGGACTCTCGATTTGTGTTGGCGGTCTGGACGAGACTCGAACTCGCGACCCCATGCGTGACAGGCATGTATTCTAACCAACTGAACTACCAGACCTGGTCTTTCGACCTCCGCATTCGACTTCTCGTCTGCGGGAGCGCAAATATACGGTTGCGCTTTAAAGTGGTTACAAGTGGCATCGGTTTTTTTTGCGGAAAATGCCTCCGCGGTGATCAAAGCTCATCTTTCGAAATCGAGCTTCATCAGGTCCTTCTTTGTCAGGACACTGAGTTCCAAGGTCCCCAATGGCCACTCTTTGGCATCGAGGATCAATTCGTTGGGGCCTGGCGCGAGAAGCCAAGAGCCACTTCGGAGCACTCTACCGTTGGGTAATCCAACCTGATAGAGCACAAAATTTTCTTCTTCCATTTCTACACGGAGCACAACGCGCTCTTTGGATTCCGTATCGATGAGGATCCGTTCCAAGAGGTGTTTCTTGTGAATGGGGTCCTTTACAGTGATGCGGTTCGAGGGCAAAACGAATGCGGATTCTGCTGTCGTGGCCATCGAAAAAGCAGCGGGGGCCAACATGGCAGCAGAGGCAGCTGCGGTGCGCGTAGCGCGGCGGATCAGGAAGTGTTTTGCCATGGCGTGCCCGAGGGCGGTTGTGATGGGCCGGCAAGAAAGCACGTCATTCACAATTGCGCAAGGAAACGCACTGTTGAAATGTTGATAACCACCCTAAACGACTGATTATCAAATCAAAGAAATTAACAATTAGCGCATCTTTTGCCGCTTGAGCAAATAGGCTGTCAGGACTGGATTGACCCCTTTGGCAATGTCAACGTCCACCCAATCAATGCCTGCGGAACCGCACCTGACGTCGAGGTCGCGGCGCAATGCGGCCATCTTGGATACATACGCTTCGCGGACTTCGGCCGGGTTGGCCCGGACCTCTTCCCCGCTCTCCAAATCGATGAACGTCGTGGGGCGGTCTGCAAAATCGAAACGCTGTTCTGTCTTTTCGTCCAGCACATGGAACACGACGACTTCGTGCTTGGCGTGGCGCAAGTGCGCCAGTGCGGCGAAGATGGCATCGAGGTCATGCGTGCGGTCCAGCATGTCGCTGAACAAGACGATGAGCGATCGCTTCGGTGTGGCTTCGGCGATGGTGTGAATCGCCTCGATGGCTGCGGTTTCTCCTCCCCCTTGGCCCACTCCCGAGAGCACCTTTTCCAGCTCGGCGTACATGAGGTGCTGGTGGGCTTGGGTAGACCTGGCCTTGTGGTGCGCGTTGAGGTTGCTGTCAAACAAGCTCAAGCCCACAGCATCGCGCTGGCGCTTGAAGAGCTCAATCAGTGTCGCTGCCGCATGGGTGGCAAACTTGATCTTGTTCATGCCCGACTCTGGTGAGACATCGGCGGGGTAATACATGGAGCCCGAAGTGTCCAATACAATCTGACACCGCAAGTTGGTCTCCTCCTCGTAGGTCTTGACATAGAACCGGTCGGAGCGCGCGTAGAGCTTCCAATCCACATGGCGCATGCTCTCACCCGGGTTGTACAACCGGTGTTCGGCAAACTCTACGCTGAATCCGTGGTAGGGGCTGCGGTGCAGTCCCGTAATAAATCCTTCCACCGCCTGTTTGGCGAGGAATTCAAGCGATCCGAGTTGTCGGAACTGGTGGGGTTGCAGGTTGATGGGCACGGCTGTTTCAAAGATACGGAGACGAAAACGCCCCGCTTGCGGCGGGGCGTTTCAAAATCTGAATGGTTGATGTGGCGGTTAGGCCATCAGCTTCTCGAGCTTCTCTGTCAGGACGTTCTCGGGGACCGCTCCGACCGACTTGTCGACCACTTCGCCGTTCTTCAAAAAGACGATGGTTGGGATGGAGCGCACACCAAATTTCGAACTGATTTCTTGGTTGGAGTCGACGTCGACTTTGCCGACGACGGCTTTTCCTTCGTAGTCGCCTGCGATTTTCTCGACGACGGGACCGACCATGCGGCAAGGGCCACACCATTCTGCCCAGAAGTCGACCATCACGGGCTTGTCCGTGTTCATCACGACTTCTTCGAAGTTTGCTTCGTTGATTTCAATAGCCATGGGGAGCGTTATTTAGAATCAAATTTAACCGGGCTTTTGTTGTGCAAGGTGACTCAGGTCGCCAAAGGGTGTCAACTTATCCACCGCTACCGAGCACCTTATATTCGACACCGTCCAACGCTTCCAATCCGTCCAGCAATTCAGAAGACAGTGCCACACGCTTTCTGCGCGATGGCATCTCGAGCACTGCTTCTGGATGGTGAAGCTCCACGGTGACCCCTACTCCACCTTGGTTGGATTCGATCAAGGCGCACACCTGCTCTACCAGTCCAGTGTCCAACTTGGCCAGGTTTACCTGTACCCGGAGTCTGCCCGCCATCTTTTCCAAGACGTCCGACAGGAGTTCGATGCGCGTGACCTTGAATTCGAGTTCATCGGCGCCGCGAAATTGCTTCATCTGGACCTTGCCTTTGATGAAGAGGAACCAGCCCGAGACCATGAATTCCCGGAATTTGAGGTAGTCCTCGCGCCAGAACGTCATGCGCTGCGAACCGTGGTAATCCTCGACGGTCATGGCCCCCCAAGGCCGGCCGTTCTTGCCCACCTTGTGCTCGGACTCTGTGACCATGCCACCAAAAGAAATGGTGCGTCCGCGGGCGGCCACCATGTCTTCCAAATTGGACAGGCCTCCTGGTGTGCAGAACTGATCGAGTTGCACCTTGAATTCGTCGAGCGGATGTCCCGAGAGGTACACCCCCACCACTTCTTTTTCGCGGGCGAGCTTGTCGAAAGGATCCCATTCGTCACACACGGGCACCGGCGGTTCGGGAATTTCCATGGCGCCGGAGTCTCCCCCAAACAGCGAGGCTTGCGAAGAATTCTCGCTTTCTTGGATGGCCTGTCCGTAGCGGATGGCCAATTCTATGGTCGTGCGGCCCTTGGTGTCCTCTGCAAAACACTGCGCACGGAAAATGGCATGGGGCAAGTCGTCAAAACCACCGCCTCGGGCCAGCGCCTCGAACACGCGTTTGTTGCAGTCCTTGAGGTTGACCTTGACAGCGAAGTCAAAAATGCTGTTGTAAGGTTCCTCGGTGCGGCTTTCCACTATGGATGCCACCGCCCCTTCTCCCACGCCACTCATGGCGCCCAATCCAAAGCGGATGGCCCCTTCGGCGTTGACCGCAAACTTGTACTGTGACTCGTTGACATCGGGGCCCAGCACCGAAGTGCCCATGCGCCTGCACTCCTCCATAAAGAAGGTCACCTTCTTGATGTCGGACATGTTGTTGGACAACACCGCTGCCATGAATTCTGCAGGGTGGTTGGCCTTGAGGTAAGCCGTTTGATAGGCCACCCAAGCATAGCACGTCGAGTGTGACTTGTTGAAGGCATAGCTGGCAAAGGCCGCCCAGTCCTTCCAGATTTTCTCCAAGACGGTGGTGTCGTGGCCGCGCTCCCCTCCGCCTTCGAGGAACTTGGGCTTCATCTTGGCGATCAAATCGGCCTTCTTCTTGCCCATCGCCTTACGCAGGGTGTCCGCCTCGCCCTTGGTGAATCCTGCCAGTTTCTGGCTGAGCAACATGACCTGCTCCTGGTATACAGTGATCCCGTAAGTCTCTGCGAGGTATTCCTCGCAGGCATCGAGGTCGTATTTGACGGGTTCCTGTCCGTGCTTCCGGCGCACAAAAGCGGGGATGTATTCCAGCGGGCCTGGGCGGTACAGGGCGTTCATCGCGATCAAGTCCGCGAATTCGGTGGGCTTGAGGTCCTTGAGGTAGCGCTGCATCCCCACTGACTCGTACTGAAAAATGCCCACGGTGTCGCCGCGTTGGAACAGCTCATAGGTGGCCTCGTCGTCCAGGGGAAAGGCCTCCGGGTCGAGCTCCACCCCACTGCGCAGCTTGACGTTGCGCACCGCATCCTTGATGATGGTGAGGGTCTTCAATCCCAAGAAGTCCATCTTGAGCAAACCGGCATCCTCTGCCACGGAGTTGTCGAACTGCGTGCACACCATGTCGCTGTCCTTGGCCGTGGCCACAGGGACAAACTTGGTGATGTCGTCGGGGGTAATGATGACCCCACAAGCGTGGATGCCCGTATTGCGCACCGAGCCCTCGATCACGCGGGCCTTTTTGAGGACTTCGGATTCCAAACCGTGGCCATCGTGGATGGCCTTGATGGCGTTGACCTGATCCAGGCCTTCCTGACCACGGAGCTTGTCTTTGAGTGACTTGTCATCCAGCTTGAACAGTTTGGACAACGAGATGTCCGGCATCTGTTTGGACAACCTGTCGGCATCGCCCAAAGGAAGTTCCATGACCCGGGCCGTGTCCCGGATGGAACTCTTGGCCGCCATGGTGCCATAGGTGATGATCTGCGCGACCTGGTTCGCCCCGTATTTGTCGATCACGTAGTCGATGACCTTTCCTCTGCCTTCATCATCGAAGTCTATGTCGATGTCCGGCAGAGACACACGATCGGGATTCAAAAAGCGCTCGAACAGCAGGTCGTAAGCGATGGGGTCGACGTTGGTGATGCCTGTGCAATATGCCACGGCGCTGCCTGCGGCAGAACCACGGCCTGGCCCCACACTGACGCCCATCTCCCGGGCGGCTGTCGTGAAGTCCTGCACGATGAGGAAATAACCCGGGTATCCGGTTCGCTCAATGGTTTCAAGCTCGAAGTCCAGGCGCTGGCGGACTTCTTCGTTGATGTCTTCGTAGCGTTTCTCTGCCCCCAAGTAGGTCAGGTGCCTGAGGTAGGCATTTTCTCCCCGCTTTCCGCCGTCATCGGCGTCTTTGGGGTCTACAAATTCTTGGGGAATGTCAAACGCTGGCAGCAGGACATCGCGCTCCAGTTCATAGCCTTCGCAGCCGTCCACGATGTCGCGCACTGTGTGAAAGGCCTCTGGAACATCCGCAAAGAGCTGCTTCATCTCTTGCGGTGACTTCAAATAAAACTCGTCGTTGGGCAATCCAAAACGGAATTCACGGCCCCGTTTGCCCACGTAGCGCTTGGGCTGGCTCACGTTGGCGGCATCCTTGACGCACAGCAAAATGTCGTGGGCATCGGCCTCTTTCCGGGTCGTGTAAAAGCTGTTGTTGGCGGCGATGTAGCGCACACCGTGCTTGGTGCACATCTGAAGCAAGAAGTCGTTGACCACCTTTTCCTCCTCCAATCCATGGCGGTTGAGCTCCGCATAGAAGTTGGCTCCAAATTCATTCTTCCACCACAAAAACGCCTCCTCGGCTTGGCGGTCCCCCACGTTGAGCAGCAGGCTGGGCACCTCGCTGAAAAGGCCGCCGGTGGTGACGATCAAGTCTTCCTTGTATTCGAGGAGCTGCACGCGGTCAATGCGCGGGACGTAATAAAACCCGTCGGTGTAGGCCAGCGAACTCAGCTTGGCCAAACGGTGATATCCATCGCGGTTCTTGGCGAGCAAGACAATGGGGTAACCGTCGTCTTTTTTGGAACGGTCGGCGTGGTCGCGGCACACATTGAGCTCGGCCCCCACGATGGGCTTGATGCCCGCCTTGTTGGCAGCGCGCACAAAGTGAAAAGCCCCCATCATGTTGCCGCGGTCTGTCAAGCCCATGGCGGGCATGCCTGCCTCCACGGCCTTGTCTACCAACGCCTGCACACTTGAAGTGGCTTGCAGTACGCTGAATTGACTGTGGACGTGCAAATGAGAGAACGGAACGTCCGCAATGGCGGCTGCGTTGGAGGACGCAGCGGGGGTGCCACCTGCGGGTGACTGCTGGGGCGCCTTGGCTGGCTTGGCCTTGGTCTGGGCAAAGTTCGCCGCCTCCAGTTTGGGGGGCTCGTATTGAACCGCGCTTCCTTTTGGAAATCCGTCGCGTTGGATCACGCCGTGTTGGACCAGCGCAAAGAAGCACTTGGCCGTGGCGTCTACATCGTATGCCGCATCGTGGGCATCGCCAAATCCGGTGCCGAATAGTTTTTGGTGCAACTCCGTCAGCGTGGGCCACTTGAAGCGGCCTCCCCTGCCACCGGGAATGGCACAAAATTCAGTGGCTTCATCCTTGGAATCAATGGTGGCCTTGTCGGTGACCCGCTCTGCAGCTGCCCCGCGGCGAATCCACTCCGCCCCCATGATGTTGACGTCGAAGCCAATGTTGTGGCCCATGACGTATTCGGCACGGTCCAAATCACGCCCAAACTCCTCGAGCACGCTGTCCAGGTCGACCCCCTCGGTTTCGGCCCGTTCGGTGGTGATGCCGTGCACCTTGGCAGCATTGAAGGGAATGGTAAACCCGTCGGGGCGCACGATGCGGTTGCCGCGTGAAACGAGCTTCCCATCTGGCGTGTGCAGCTGCCAAGCCAACTGAACCAGACGGGGCCAGTTCTCTCCATCGGTCAAAGGCGCATTCCAATCGCGCGGCAGACCAGTGGTCTCGGTATCGTAGACGAGAATCATAGGGGCAATTTCGGCCATAGAGCTGTCCCAGCCGCGCATTGTGGACACCCGGTGGATTGAACATCATCGGTTGCCATTTGCTTTATTCATTATACCTGCTTCCAGATGACAACATCCAATCCCATGACCAGCGGTGCTTTTGATCACGCTGCCCACAACGACACCATAGGCGACAACCACGTTGGCACTTCCGTAGACACGCCATTGCGGGCCGATGCCTTTGCCTTGTCAGATGCAGAAAAAATGGAGCGCATCGCTCCATTGTTCCGGGAAATTATGGAGACGCTGGGGCTCGATTTGACCGACGACAGCCTCGCCGGAACCCCGAAGCGGGTAGCCAAGATGTATGTGCAGGAGATTTTCAAGGGCTTAAATCCCGAGAACCATCCCGTCTGCAAAACCTTCAACAACACCTACGAGTACGGTGAGATGCTGGTTGAAAAGGACATCAACCTCAACTCCACATGTGAGCACCACTTCTTGCCCATTGCAGGAAGGGCGCACGTGGCCTACAAGTCTTCTGGTCAAGTGATCGGCCTGAGCAAAATCAACCGTTTGGTAGACCACTACGCCAAGAGGCCCCAGGTTCAAGAGAGGCTCACCCGGCAGATTGCAGAGGCGCTCAAGACCATTTTGGATACCGAGGACGTCGCCGTCATCATTGAAGCCAAGCACATGTGTGTGTCCAGCCGCGGCATCGAAGATGAGCAGAGCTCGACGGTGACCGCAGACTATCACGGCGCATTCAAAACCAACGAGGCACGCCGAGAATTTTTGGACCACATTCGCGGCTGATTGGGTTTCCGAATGAAAAGGTTGTTCGACCGCTGGTCACTGCCTATCTTCGCGCCCCATTTTCACCAGTATCAACAACGGGGTTTCGGACCCTTCTAAAACGTTTTTCAAATGGCAACACGCCTCCGCCTCCAACGTCACGGTAAGAAAGGCAAGCCCTTCTTCCACATTGTAGCCGCCGATGCCCGCGCTAAGCGCGATGGTCGATTCATCGAAAAAGTCGGTACATACAACCCCAACACCAACCCCGCCACGATTGACATCGTGCACGATCGCGCCCTCTACTGGTTGCAGGTGGGTGCTGAAATGAGCCACACCGCCCGTGCTATTATGAAGTACAAGGGTGTGGTCTACCACAACCACCTTTTGAACGGTGTCAAAAAGGGCGCCCTCACCGAGGAGCAGGCCCAGGCCAAATTCGAAGAGTGGCTCCGCGAGAAGGAAGGCAAAGTGGCCACGGCTGCCAACAAGCTGTCTGCTGCGGCAGATGAAGCCCGCGCCAAGGCCCTCGCCAAGGAGAAGGAAGTCAACGATGCGCGTTCGAAAGAACTCGCTGGTAAGCAAGCCGAGCTTGCTGCCGAAGCTGCTGCTGCCCAAGCTGCTGCTGAGGCTGCCGCAGCTCCTGCTGTGGAGGAAGCTCCTGCTGAAGAAGCGCCCGCTGCTGAGGAAGCACCTGCTGCTGAAGAAGCACCTGCTGCTGAGGAAGCACCCGCTACTGAAGAAGCGCCTGCTGCTGAAGAAGCACCCGCTGCTGAGGAAGCACCTGCTGCTGAAGAAGAGAAGCCAGCCGAAGAAGGCGGCGAAGAGAAAGAAGGCTGATTGCAGCCGACACAACGACTTTGGAAGCCACCTTCGGGTGGCTTCTTCATTTACAGACAATCCCGAAATTCGCACCATGGCTGTAACCGACGAGATGTTTGAATTGGGGCGCACCTTGAAGCCCCATGGCCTCAAAGGCGAAGTGGCCATCAAGTTGGATGTGGACGTCCCCAAGCATTACGCCTCACTCGATATGGTGTGGGTTGAACGGCAGGGAACTTTGGTGCCTTACACCATCCATTCTATTGCCATCCGTCCAAAGACGACCGTTGTGCAATTCGATGGTGTGGACGATGTGGAAGCCGCCACCGCCCTATCGGGTCACAGGCTGTTGCTTCCGGTTGCCGCCTTGCCACCCTTGAAGGGTTTGAAGTTCTATTACCACGAAGTGGTGGGCTTTGCCTTAGAAGATGAACGCTTTGGATCACTGGGCACCATCGCGACGGTCATGGACCTGCCGGGCAACCCCCTCTTCAAGACTGCGCTCAATGAGAGTGAGGGCTTCTTCCCCATCAAGGACGAGACCTTGGTTTCTGTGAACCGCGAGGCGAAGACCATTGTCGTGAGTATGCCCGAAGGCTTGCCCGAACTGTATTTCGACAACGCTGCACTGTAAGCTGATTCTCCTTGAATGGTGGGACAGCGAGAAGTCCGTTGGAACAGCCAATGGGGATAGGGCTTGTGAACGGACTTAAAACTGTCACACCCTCTTGGTGAAGAAGTCTGTTCGGATGCAGTGATGTCGTTGTAACCGTTGGATAGCTTGGTGTTCAGCTTCGGTTCGTTCGGACACCCGCGGGGTCACCAGTTGATTCTATCGCTTGGACATGGACGTTCCACAAAAGAACTGACCTTGACGACCAAGACTCCCTTCCTCGCTCCAGAGCCCCAAGCGCACGACACGGTCCAAACCCCGGACGCTTCCGATGCGCCTGTCAATGTCTCCCCATCAACCCAGTCCCAGCCTCCTGTCAAAAAGGATGTGCGGAGCAAGGTGTTTGTGATCGACACCTCGGTGTTGCTTCACGACCACAATGCCATTCGGAGTTTTGAGGACAATCGCATCGCCATCCCGATCACGGTGCTCGAAGAACTGGACACGTTCAAGGTGGGCAATGACACCAAGAATTTCGAAGCCCGTGAATGCATCCGCATCATTGACCAGCTCAGCAAAGACTTTACGCTGCAGGATTGGATTCCCCTGGACAATGACGGGACAGGATTCTTGCGGATCATCCTGAGTACCGACAACCACCAGAGCGGATTGGATGCCGCCGTGGTGTTCGACAAAAAGACCAACGACCACAAGATTCTGAGTGCGGCGTTGCAGCTGCAATACGACGAGCCGGACATGAAGGTGGTGCTGGTTTCCAAGGACATCAACCTTCGGCTCAAGGCCAAGGCACTGAACCTACCAGCGGAAGACTTCAAAACGGGCAAAGTCAAGGACAAGCAACACTTGTACAATGGCAAGACCCTGATCGAAGACGTCGACGGCGATGTCGTGCGCAAGATGTATGTGTCTGGGCAATCCCGGAAAATC
The DNA here is from genome assembly GCA_022428285.1 of Flavobacteriales bacterium. Classification (GTDB taxonomy): domain Bacteria; phylum Bacteroidota; class Bacteroidia; order Flavobacteriales_D; family Sanyastnellaceae; genus UBA8752. The sequence goes on along the minus strand of JAKMCX010000156.1, from coordinate 40,833 downwards.
AGTGTCCTGGGCAAGGACCGCAAAAACAACCACTTCTATATCCTGCGCAACCAATCCGCTTCTGCGCTGGGCTTCTTTGCTGAATCCAAGCGGTTGATTGAACGGGTAGACAAGAGCTATGCCTATGGCATCAAGCCCAAGAATGCCGAACAGGCTTTTGCGCTGCATGCCATCTTGAATCCGGACATCCAATTGGTCACGGTGAGTGGCGTTGCTGGTACTGGCAAAACGCTGCTGGCACTCGCCGGCGCCTTGGAGCAGAAAAACCGATACGACCAGATCATATTGGCCCGCCCCATTGTGCCGCTCAGCAACAAGGACTTGGGATTCTTGCCGGGAGATGCAGAGGACAAGGTCAATCCTTACATGCAGCCACTGTGGGACAATCTGAATTTCATCAAGAGCCAATTTGGTCAGAACGAGCGGAAATTCCGGGCCATAGAGGAAATGCGGGCAGAGGGTAAAATCACCATTTGCCCCCTCGCCTACATCCGAGGACGGAGCCTTTCCAATGTGATCTTCATCGTGGATGAGGCCCAAAACCTGACGCCCCATGAGGTCAAGACCATCATCACGCGGGCAGGTGAAAATTCCAAGGTCATCCTCACGGGCGATGTGCGGCAAATCGACACCCCTTATTTGGATGAGCAGTCCAACGGCATGAGTTATGTGATCGACCGCCTCAAAGGACGTGAGCTCTTTGCGCATGTCACCCTCGACAAAGGCGAAAGGAGCCCCTTGGCCAACCTCGCCAACGAATACCTCTGAGCTTCCAAAAGGGGAGCGCGTGCCACCTTCAATGGAACAGTGTGCGCATGAGTTGGCGCCAACAAAGGGAGATGGGGCGTTGGCGAAGCGGAGGTTGAGCCGGTGATTTCTGTGGGTTGATTCGGGGTGACAATCATCTCACAACCCCATGCGACACCCTTTCTTTCTCTCTCTACTTGTGTGCTTCACGGCCTGTCCGATCGCTGTTTTTTCTCAAACTTATGCTTCCGAGGGATGCCCGACGGAGCTCGATGGCGACGGCGTCGTAGGCATGTCAGACCTGCTCATCGTCTTGGCCGATTTCGGTTCGTATTGCGACGGTGCTCCTCCGCCTTCGGGCCCTCTGCCTGTCCTTCATTTCTCGGAGTTGCATTACAATCCAGCCTCTGTCCAAGGAAGCGACAATGCTTTCGAGTTCTTGGAGCTCTATAACCCCGACAGCGTTGCGGTGGACCTCGAAGGTTGGTCCCTGTCAGAAGGACTGTCCTTCACCTTCCCTTCCGGTGCAACCATCTCCGCAGGAGGCTATGTGGTTGTCACGTCCTCGGCGGTGACCTATGCCGGCCTTGGTTACCCCGTCTATGATTGGGGCACAGGCGGACTGCACAATTCGGGCGAACTGCTGGCCATTCGCGCTCCAAACGGACAGGTGGTCGAGTCGGTGACCTATTCGGACGCCGGAGACTGGGATGGCGCACCCGATGGCCTCGGCCCCTCTTTGGAGCGCCTCTTTCTCACAGGTGATCCAAGCTCGCCCGAACAATGGTCGGCCTCCATCAATGTCGGCGGCACGCCAGGTGCCACCAACAGTTTGTGGCTGGACTGACCTGCAACGTCAAGAAAGGTGGACCGCTTCACCGTCGATCACGACCTGGAGCGGTTCACCCTCTTGAAGCAGTACCCGGGTGCCTTCTGCTCCTACTTGGACTTGAAGTTGCCGGCCCCTGAACTGCAAGTGAAAGGCGAAATCGTCCCATGCCTTTGGCAACATGGCGTCGAAGTGGGGCACGCCATCGCGGACCCGGAAGCCCCCAAAACCCTCAATGACGCTCATCCAAGTGCCTGCCATACTGGTGATGTGCAAGCCTTGGTAAGCTTCGTTGTTGTAGTCGTCTAAGTCCAGTCTTGCCGTGCGCAGGTACATTTCCACGGCCTTTTCTTCGAGGCCGAGCTTGGCCGCCAAAACGGCATGGACACAAGGACTTAAACTGCTTTCATGAACGGTCCTGGGCTCGTAAAACTCAAAGTTCTCGCGGTGGGTGTCCACGTCAAAGTCGTCCTCGAAAAAGTACAAGCCTTGCAAGGTGTCGGCTTGCTTGATGAACACCGACCTCAAAATCCGGTCCCAACTCCAATGCTGGTTGATGGGGCGTTCTGCTTCTGGAAGGTCAGAGGCCATCTGCTGGACCTTGTCCATGAAGCCATCCTGTTGCAAAAACACGCGCGTTCCTTCCAGTGCAGGTTGGAACATGCCTGCAGCCACTGACTCCCAATGCGGGCGTTCTTGGGCCTCTTCAAAACCCCAATGATCGGATGCCGTCTGTAGCGCCTCGGGTGAATGTGCCTTCATCCAATCCAAAGCGGCACAAGCCCGCTTCAGACACCACGCCGCCAGGTAATTCGTGTACCAATTGTTGTTGACGTTGTTCTCGTACTCGTTGGGGCCTGTCACGCCTAACATCACCCAGGCCTGCTTGGCCTCTGACCAATTCACGCGCTGGGCCCAGAACCGGGCCACGCCGAGGATGACCTCCCAGCCCCCTTCTGCCATGTACGCTTCGTCGCCTGTATACCGGATGTAATTGTGAATGGCATACACCATGGCACCATTGCGGTGGATTTCCTCAAAGGTGATTTCCCATTCGTTGTGGCACTCCTCCCCGTTCATGGTCACCATGGGATACAGGGCTGCGCCTCCTTCGAACCCGAGTTTGGAGGCATTTTCAATGGCCCGATCAAGGTGATTGCGGCGGTAGACCAACAATTGCCTGGCCACTTCTGGCGGATGGGTGCCGAGGTAAAAAGGCAGGCAATAGGCTTCGGTGTCCCAATAGCTGGCGCCGCCATACTTCTCCCCCGTAAAGCCCTTTGGCCCGATGTTGAGGCGCGGATCATCGCCTGTAAACGTTTGGTTGAGGTGGTAGATGTTGAATCTGATGGCCTGCTGTGCCGCATCGTCGCCCGAGATGGTGACGTCTGCGCGCTCCCAGATGCGCTCCCACGCCATCATGTGGTCTTGCAATGCCGCGCTCCAACCGAGGGCCACGGCTTCCTCGACCTTTTGTGCAGTCAGCCCTTGGATGGCGCTTTTCGGGTGGTCCATGCCCCGCAACAGTCCGACGGTTTTATCGGTTACACAACGTGAACCGGCCTCCACCTCAAAGGTGTATTGCACCGCATGGCCACATTTCTGAGGAACGGCCACGCCTTCTGCCGATTGGGCGTCGAACCATGCGGAAGTGCGCATGGCGTGCCCCACAGTGAAGCCTGTCTTTCTGGTCGAAACCGTCAAATGCCCGCCGTGGGCATCGCCCCCCATGTCGTCGACTTCCCAGAACCGTTCGTCCCAATTGGCGTCTTCGTTGGTGACGTCTCCATCGAGGAGGGGTTCCATCACGAGGGTCCCACTGCCGTCCAAAACGTCCACCGCATAGCGCAGGTGAGCCGTCTCGGTGTCGGCCATGCTGCAAAAGCGCTGGGCCTTGACCGAAAGCCGCATGCCGCCCACGGTCACTTCAAAGGACCGGGTCAGCAGGCCCCTCAGCATATCGAGCTCCCGCCGAAAGTAGTCGGGGGCTTGGACAGATAGGTCCAACCCTTCTCCATTGGCGCGAATGCGAATGGTGGTCCAATCGGGTGCGTTGAGCACCTTGGCAAAGTATTCTGGGTAGCCGTTTTTCCACCAGCCCACCTTGGTCTTGTCTGGGTAATAAACACCACCGACATAGCTCCCACGCAAAGCGTCACCGGAGTAACCTTCCTCATGGTTTGCCCGCTGTCCAAAGCGCCCATTGCCAATGCTAAAAATCGACTCGGAGCTGCGCTGTCTCTCCGGATGAAATCCGGACTCGACAATTTTCCAAGGATCTACATCAAGGTAACGCCGCATGGTTCAGAAAGGTAGGTGGTTCAGGAAAGGTGCTGTTCCAATTTGGACAGGCTGTACCCTTCGAAGCCCGGAATGACGACTTCGGCTTGGGGCAGGTTTTGGGGATGGCCCACTCCAACCGCGCGGAATTTGCCATTGAGGGCGGCCTGGATGCCGGAGACCGCATCTTCGAAGACCACGCAATCCTGTGGCGCGAAACCAAAGTATTGCGCGCCCTTGAGGAACACTTCTGGGTCGGGCTTGGAAAACGTAATGCTGTTGCCGTCGACCACCACCTCGAACCGGTCAGCTATGCCACACAGGTCCAGAATCAGCGGTGCGTTGCGGCTGCTCGACCCGAGGCCCACCTTGATGCCCGCTGCGATCAGCTCGTCTATGAATTCTACCACACCCGGGAACAATTCGCGGGATGTCATGGTCTCTACCAGCTCCAGGTATTGGCTGTTCTTGCGGTCCATCAAGCGGACCTTGGTGTCATTGTCCAACACCAACCCTCCTTTCTGCAGGATGTATTCCAGGGAACCTACTCGGCTGACGCCTTTGAGCTGTTCGTTGTCCTCCTGCGTGTAAGGAATGCCCAACTCATCGGCCAGACGCTTCCACCCCGTGAAATGGTATTTCGCGGTATCCACAATGACACCGTCGAGGTCGAAAAGGCAGGCTTTGGGGGTAAAGGCCATAAAGCAGGGTGATCAGGATTCCACGTGAGGCAAGATGTGCTTTAAGTGATAAGCCGCCAAACCATCGATGGGCTTCTTGATGATTTGCCCCACTTCAATGCCATCCTTGGCACATTCGGCCCTCAACTCCTCTTGGAAATGATAGGCCACACTGCCAATGAAGTGAACGGGTTCGCTGGCCCAGCCCTCAAAACACTTGACGTGCACATCGAGGAATGCCCTGAATCCTTCGGCAAGCCATGCCTTGAACATGGGCTCATCCTTGTGCTTGCCAATGAAGGTCATGAAACTCGCCAAGAACACGTTGGGATCTTCCTTGATGTAAACGTGGTCTACAATGTCGTCTTTGGACAATCCATAAGTGGCATCGAAATCAGCTTCGATGGCAGCCGGTAAGTGGTGGTACAACTTGGCCGCCAGCAATTTCTTGCCGTGCCAACTGCCGCTGGCTTCATCTCCGAGGATGTACGCCAGTGCAGGAACCTCCTCGCTCACCTCAGCACCATTGAAGTGGCAGCTGTTGGATCCCGTGCCGATGATGCACGTAATGCCAGGTCGGCCATCAAACGTGCTGTAAGCAGCACCGACCAAGTCATGGTCGACGGTGATTTGAGCTTGTTTGAAAACCCGCTGCAAGCCCTCCTGAATCACGGCACACAAAGGAGCAGAACTGCTTCCCGCACCGTAGAAGAACACATGGGTGACTTCCGTCTTGATGGCGTCCACATCTGTATGCGATGACATCACCCCCTCCACCTTTTCGGCGCTGTGGAAGTATGGATTGAACCCCATGGTATGGAATTCCATCAACTCCTTGCCTGAGGCGTCGAGAAGCTGCCAATCACATTTGGTGGAACCGCTGTCCGCTATGAGCACGCGCATGACTTAGCCGATGCGCTGTACGAGGTCAGCTACACGGCTGGAATACCCCATCTCGTTGTCATACCAGCCAAACACCTTGACCATGTTTCCTTGAGCGGAAGTCATGCCAGAATCCAAAATGCTGCTGTGCGGATTGCCTACGATGTCAGCACTGACGATCGGGTCCTCGGTGTACTCCAGGATGCCCTTCATGGGGCCCTCTGCAGCTGCCTTCATGGCCGCGTTCACTTCTTCGGCGGTCACGTCACGTCCCAATTCTGCTACCAAGTCGGTCAATGAACCTGTTGGCGTTGGCACGCGAACAGCCACACCGTCGAGCTTGCCTTTGAGCTCAGGAAGTACCAAGCCCACAGCTACGGCTGCACCTGTGGTCGTAGGGATCATGCTCATGGCTGCTGCACGTGCACGGCGCAAGTCCGAGTGTGGTGCATCCTGGAGGCACTGGTCAGATGTGTAGGCATGGACCGTCGTGATGTAGCCCTTGACCAAACCGAAGTTGTCGTTCAGGACCTTCGCCACGGGGGCCAAGCAGTTGGTGGTGCAGCTGGCGTTGGACATGATGGTGTCCTCTGGTGTGAGGATGTCATCGTTGACGCCGAGTACGATCGTTTTGATGTCGCCTTTGGCGGGGGCTGAAATCACCACCTTTTTGGCGCCAGCAGTGAGGTGCTTGCCTGCGCCCGCAGCATCGCGGAAAACGCCTGTGCTCTCAACCACTACATCGCAGCCCAATTTGGCCCAAGGCAATGCGGCGGGGTCGCGCTCGGCACTGACATGGATGGTTTTTCCATTGACCACGAGGTGGCCGCCCTCGACCTTTACTTCTCCTGGAAAACGCCCGTGAATGCTGTCGTACTTCAACAGGTGGGCCAACGTCTCAACATTGGTCAAGTCGTTGATGGCACATACTTCTACGCCCTCTTTGGCGAGGAGCTGTCGGAAAGACAATCGGCCGATACGGCCGAATCCATTAATGGCAACTTTGGTCATGATCTATATGATGTTCTAGAATTCAAATACTCAGGATTTGGGCAACGCGCAGTTCTTCGTCGAGGCCCTTGCTCTTTCTGTTGATCGCCTCTGGGAATGGGGTGTACACCACATCGTCATTGACCATGCCCGCCATCACGGCAGAATGGCCACTGATCAACGCTTCTACAGCACCTACGCCCAAACGGCTGGCCAGTACGCGGTCGAAACAACTGGGGTCTCCACCCCTTTGAATGTGTCCCAGCACGGTGACCCGTGTGTCGTACTTGGTGTACTTGGCGTGCACTTTGGCGGCAATCTCCATGGCACCTCCATTGGTGTCACCTTCGGCGACAATGACAATGCTGCTGGTTTTGTTGGACTCTTCGCCGCGTTCTAAGATGTCAATCAAGTCCTCAACGCTCATGCCCGCCTCTGGCGTCATGACCGCAATGGCCCCCGTTGCGATGGCGGTCTTCAAAGCGATGTATCCGCTGTCGCGTCCCATCACCTCCACAAAGAACAAACGGTTGTGGCTGCTGGCCGTATCCCTGATCTTGTCGACGGCCTCTACGACCGTGTTTGTGGCGGTGTCGTACCCAATGGTGTAATCGGTACCCGCTAAATCATTGTCTATGGTTCCGGGGATGCCGACGACTTTCACACCGTGCTCTTCTGCGAGCTTCTGGGCCCCTGTAAAGGTGCCGTTTCCGCCGATCACAACAAGGGCATCTACCTTCGATTCACGCAGCACATTGGCGGCCTTGGTCCTTCCTTCCGGCTCATGGAAATCCATGCAGCGGGCGCTCTTCAAAATGGTGCCTCCACGGCCGAGAATCTTGGCGACACTTCGGGCATGCAAACGCTTCAAATCGCCTGATATCAGGCCTTCATAGCCTTGAAAAACACCAGAGACTTCAATGCCGTGAAACACTGCACAACGCACGACGGCGCGGATGGCAGCATTCATTCCGGGGGCGTCTCCTCCACTCGTTAAGACGCCGATGCGTTCAATTTTACTCATCAGATAAGGGACGGCGAAGGTAGCGAGAGATGCGCCGATTAGAAATTGGTGTACTTTTGACACCAACTCCAAAATGAACACCACTTCTTCTTCCCCTCTTGGGCCGGACGTCCGGAGCCTGACTTTTGACGTCAGTGTGGACAATGTGGTCTTCGGCTTCGACGGAGAAGAACTTCAGGTTTTGTTGATTCGGCAAGGGTTACCGGGTGAAGACATGGGAGCAGAACGCTTCCACATGGCTGTTCCTGGAGACCTCATTCTTCCAGAAGAAGGACTCGATGAGGCCGCTGCCCGAATCTTGTCGAACCTGACGTCCATCAAAGACATTTACCTCAAGCAGTTTCACGCCTTTGGCGCACCTGACCGTGTTTTTGACGAAAAGGACAGGGAATGGCTGACCAAAATCCGCCGCTACCCGAACCGCCGGGTGGTGACGGTGGGATACTACAGCTTGGTGGCTTTGGAGGATTACCGACCCAAGCCCAGCAGCTTTGCGAGCCGGGCAGAATGGTGTCCTTTGGCCGACATCCCAACGTTGGCATTTGACCACAACAGCATCATCAAGGCAGGCTTGGAGAAGTTGAGAGAAGATGTGGTGCACAACAACATCATCTTCGAGCTGCTCCCAGAGAAATTCACGTTGGGCCAATTTCAAAGGCTGCACGAGATCATCTTGGGCAAAGCCTTGGACAAGCGGAATTTCAGGAAAAACGTCAAGCGCATGGCCGAAGTCGTGCCCCTCGATGAAAAGCAAGCCGGTGTGCTGCACAAGCCCGCACAACTGTACACCTACCGCAGACAGGATTGAGGTGTAAATTCGACACCGTGTTGTCGGCTTATCCCAAAGTAAATTTCATGTCCTATCGTGTTCTATTTGCCGCCATTTTGGCTGCATTTCCCGTTTTTCTTGGCGCTCAAGTGGTGTGGACAGACCCGCCATTTCCGTCGGCAGATGAAACGGTGACCCTGTATTACGACGCCACCCAAGGCAATGGAGAGCTCGCCGGTGTCATTCCCGTCTACATTCACACGGGACTGATCACCTCTGAAAGTTCTTCTCCTACAGATTGGCAGTTCGTCAACATGCCGTGGGCCAGCACGGACCCCGCTTGGGTCATGGATTATGTCGGTTCTGATTTGTGGAGCTATGACTTTGGAGGGCAAACCATAGCCGACTTCTTTGGATTGCCTTCAAACGTGACCGCAGAGCAATTGGCGATGGTCTTTCGCAACGGAAGTGGCTCGGCTGTAGGCCGCGACTCCGATGGTGGAGACATTTTCTTGCCGCTGAACGACGGCAGTTTCTCTGCGGTTTTTTTGCAACCCCAGGCCAGCAGTTCGATTGCGGTCATGGGACAAGACTTTGCGCTTCAAGCAACGGCATCAGAATCCGCCGCTTTGAGTTTTATCAGCAACGGCGACACCCTCGCTTCTGCTGACGACGCAGTTCAACTCAGCCACAACTTTGTGCCCTCTGTCCCCGGAACGCAGGTTGTGGAGTTCCACGCAGACAACGGCAGCAGCACGGCCGTGATCAGCACTGAAATCCTGGTGCTTCCAGACACCCCCAATGTTGCAGAAGCTCCAGAGGGAACGCAGGACGGATTGAACCCGTCGGAAGATGGATCCACGCTGGTCCTTCAACTCTTCGCTCCAGGAAAGGGCCACGTATTCTTCATCGGTGACCTCACGAATTGGGAAATCCAAGAGGACTATTTGATGAATGTGACGCCAGATGGCAACCGTTTCTGGATTGAGCTTTCAGGGCTGAACCCCACCCAAGAATACCGCTACCAGTACCACGTCATGCCCAATGACGAACGGTACCCCGACCCCTATGCAGAAAAGCAACTGGATTACTGGAATGATCCGTGGATCTCTGAGTCTACCTACCCGTTTCTGATAGACTATCCCACAGGCTTGACCAATCAGGCTCCTGTGAGTGTTTTTCAAACTGGCGGACCTGGTTTTGATTGGACCGACGGTGACTTTGAGCGTCCTGCCCAAGAAAACCTGGTCATCTACGAATTGCTCGTGCGTGACTTCAGCGATGAGCGCACCTTTGACTTCATCATTGACACCCTGGATTACCTGGCGGGCTTGAACATCACGGCTTTGGAATTGATGCCGGTCAACGAATTCAACGGAAATGACAGCTGGGGCTACAACCCCTCCTTTTACTTCGCTGTGGACAAAGCCTATGGCCCCAAAGCCAAGCTTCAAGAATTGATCAATGCCTGTCACGAGCGCGGCATTGCTGTGATTTTGGACATGGTGATGAACCACAGCGACTGGCCCAATCCACAGATTCTCATGTGGTGGCAGAACAATGCCCCGGCTGCGGACAACCCTTTCTTCAACACCGTTGCACCTGCCAATGGGGTTGACTTCTTCTTTGACTACGACCACCAGGCGACGGCCACGCAAGACTTCACCAAGCGCGTCATGGACTTTTGGCGCGAAGAGTTTCACGTGGACGGTTACCGATGGGACCTTTCACAGGGATTCACTTGGAACGGAACTGGGGGCAGCTATGACCAAGACAGGATCAACCTGTGGTCAGACTACGGCAACCATGTGTGGTCGCAGGACCCGGGCTTTTACATGATCCTCGAGCATTGGACCGACAACAATGAAGAGAAGGCATTGAGCGACCTGGGGTTCATGACCTGGGCCAATGTGACCCACGACTATCAAGAGGGTGCCATGGGTTATGCGTCCAACCTCGCGTGGGCGAGCTGGCAAGAGCGCGGCTGGAACCACCCGCGGTCGGTGAGTTACATGGAAAGCCACGACGAGGAGCGCCTCATGTACAAGAACCTGCAATTCGGCAACGGCAACGGTGGATACAGCATCACCGACTTCGAAACCGCGTTGGGGCGCATGGAACTGGCCTCTTGTTTCAGCCTCCCCCTCCCCGGCCCCAAAATGATCTGGCAGTTTGGTGAATTGGGCTACGACTACTCCATCAACACGTGCAGCGATGGGGTCACAGTCAGCGAAGATTGTCGCGTCGCGGCCAAGCCTGTCCGGTGGGATTACCGCGAAATGCCTGCCCGTTATCGCGTATATCAGGTCATGTCAGCTTTGTCGGCCCTCAAGCGCGACTACCCTGTATTTCAGACCAGCGATTTCAACTGGGATGTCTGGGGGTTTGGCAAGCGGCTTCAATTGAATGGCGAGGACATGAATGTGGTCATCGCTGGAAACTTCCAAGTGACGGATTTGTCCATGACTCCGGGATTCCAACACACGGGAACGTGGTACGACTACTTCACCGGTGCATCATTGGAGGTGTCTGACTTGGACGCTGCGTTTGATTTTGGCCCTGGCGAGTACCACCTCTGGACCGATGTGGCTTTGGATACGCCGGACAACATCTTGGCCATCGACGAGGCACAGCGCCCCTCTGACTTCCTGGTGGTGCCCAACCCGAGCTCTTCTCCCCATCTCACACTGGGCACTCCGCTCAAATCAACGGGGCATGTTGCGGTCTTTGACCTCACTGGCCGTCGCGTGGCTTCTTTTGAATGCGCGGTTGGAAGGGCTTCCATTCCGCTGCCTGACACTTTGCCTGCAGGCCCCTACGTTGTGCGGCTTACGCATGGCAACTCCAGTACCTCAGCGTATTGGCTGAACCGGGATTGACGCGTGATGGGACCATCAACGTGTCCTTTTCACACAGCAGAAGTAAATTTGACCCACTCCTGGATTGGAGCCTTATCAAAGCGATTCATGAACCGAACTATTTCAAGTCTTTTGACGCTTGCGGCCGTAGTGTGGTCTTGTGGCCTGGCTGCCCAGACCATCACGGGTGTGGTCACTGACGAAGACGGTGGGCCAATGCCTGGAGCCACCATCGTGGCCAATGGCGGCGCGCGCGGCGTTTCAAGCGATATCGATGGGCGCTACAGCCTGTCCTTGGGCGAGGGCGAACACACGTTGAGTTTCAGCTTTGTGGGCTATGTCAAGGTCACCCGCAAGGTGACGCTGGCCGCCGGCCAGACCCGCTCGTTGAATGTATCGCTCGAGACCGACGCTGTCATGATGGACGACGTGGTGGTCATCGGCTATGGGGTTCAACGCAGAAAAGAAGTCACCGGGTCGATCGCCCAAATTGACTCCAAGGAAATCACCGCGGTGCGCACACCGAGTTTCGAAGCGGCATTGCAAGGCCAAGCCGCAGGAGTGCAAGTCAGCCAAAGCTCTGGGGTTGCCGGTGCAGGCAGTCTCATCCGTGTGAGGGGCGTGGCTTCGGTTTCTGCAGCGGGCGACCCGCTCTATGTGGTCGATGGCATTCCCATCACACAGAATTATTTCCTGCGCGGCAACAGCGGTGCCATGAACAACAACCCGCTGGCCACCATCAACCCCAACGACATCGAATCGGTGGAGATCCTCAAGGATGCGGCCGCAACGGGCATTTACGGATCCCGTGGCGCCAATGGTGTCATCTTGATCACCACCAAACGGGGTCAGGCGGGCACGTCCTACGAATTCAGCAGCAGCGCTGGCTTCTCCAACCCAGCCTCCCTCCCCAACATGCTGAATACCGAGCAATACTTGACCCTGCGTCAAGAAGCTTGGGAGAACGACGGCGGCACCGGATACGTCTGGCTGCCCGGATTCACCTCTGCCGGAGACAGCCCAGAGTCGCGCAAGGCTGCGTTTGAACAGGCCATGATGACCGACACCGATTGGGTGGATGAGACCATTGGAACTGGCGTCAAGCACAATTACAGCTTTGGTGCGCGCAAAGGCGGCGAGGATTACAATTTGTACGCCGGCGTGAGCTATGACGACAACGGCAGCTACCTCATTGGCAACAGCTACGAGCGTGTGAGCGGCCGCCTCAATGCGGACTTTGAACCTGCCGACTGGGCCAAAATCATGGTGTCTTCGAGTGTGAGCCAAGGCATCAACAACCGCATCGATGCCGCTTGGTCTGGCGGCTTGGGTGATGCGATGTCCAACGCCTTGCCGTACTATCCGGTCTACCGTTCCGATACGTTGTTCAACGCCGACGGCACCATCAGCGGGCTTCCGGGGGATTACTACCTGTACCAGGACGAATGGGGAGGAACAAAGAATCCCGTCGCCGTGCGCGAAAGCAAGACGTGGATCACCACCGAAAACCGCTCCATCAACAACGCGAGCCTGATCCTCACCCCCATGGACAACCTGTTCATCAAGGGTTCTGGCGGCTTCGACTACATGCACGTGCGGGAAGACATCTACAACCCGCCGAGCATTTTCTTGACCAGCGACTTGGGCAATGCCAACCGCTACGCCAACTATGTGCTGAATTGGAACTACAGCTTGACGGCTGATTACAAGATGGACTTGACCGAGTTCAGCTCGCTTGGATTGCTGGCCGGCTCCGAATTTCAGCGGACAGACAGCTATGGTTACGGCATTGGGTTTGGCGATGTGACCGGGCCGATTTTCGACAACGACAGCTTGCTTGAAGTCGCCAACGGGCAAACCACCGTCAACAACCCTTCTCAACACAGTTTCCTCTCCTACTTCGGACGTGCGAACTACACCTTGAAAGACCGCTATTTCTTCCAAGGAACTGCGCGGGTAGATGGCTCCAGCCGCTTTGGCCGGAATTACCGCTACGGATTCTTCCCCTCCTTGAGTGCCGGTTGGGTCGTCAGCGATGAACCCTGGTTCGAAAGCGGAACACTGAGCTTTTTGAAGGCACGCACCAGCTGGGGCAAGACCGGCAATGCCGCCTTACCGGACTACGCCCGCTTTGGCACATACAGTGCCCCCGATAACGGCATCCTCTACAACGGAGAGCCGATTTTATTTCCCCTGCAGCCTGCCAACCCCAACCTCCGTTGGGAGACCTCCCGCACGGTCGACGCCTCCATCGAAGTGGGATTGTGGAACGACAGGGTCACCACGGAAATCGCCTATTACAACAAGCTGTCGCAGGACGTCATTATGAACGTCTCGACCCCTCCGAGTACTGGATTCACCAACCGTTGGGACAATGTGGCGACCATCCTCAACCGAGGTGTGGAGCTGAGCGTGAAAAGCCGCAACCTGATTGGCGGGTTTCAGTGGACGACGGAGCTCAACGTGGCCCGGAACTACAACGAGCTCAAGAGCATTGGCAACTACACACCGGATGCGGTCAGTGGCGGCACCAACGACAGCCGGGTCATCACCGGAAGTCCAGTCGGGAGCTTCTACCTCATGATGTTCTCTCATGTCGATGCCGAGACAGGCCTTCCTGTCTACCTGGACCGCGCCGGGAACGAAACGTTCGATTATGACAACAGCGAGCGTCAATACGTGGGCGACGGCCTCCCTGACTTTGTGGGGGGCATGACCAATACTTTCCGTTGGAAGAACTGGGATTTGCGCGCCTTGGCCACCTTTAGCTACGGCGCCAAAATCTTTGACAGCTCTTCCAAGCGGCAGCTCGGGGTGGTCACCAGTTGGAACATGCGCACCGAGATCCTCGACCGCTGGAGACAGCCCGGTGATGAAGCCACTTTCCCCCGCCTGACCTTGGATGAAACCACCTATGGCCTGCCCAGTGGATTCCCTTGGTGGAACACCAGTCTGTTTGTGTTTGACGCGAGTTATTTGCGCTTGCGCAACCTCACGCTGGGCTATACCATCCCAAGTTTGGGGACAGGCAAGCACGCCATCCGCAACCTGCGGGTCAACGCCAGTGTCACCAACCTGTTTACCCTGACCAGCTTTCCCGGACTGGACCCAGAGGTTGTGCGCGACTTTGAGAACGCCCAAGACCGGAATATGAGTCCAAACGTGACCTACCTCACGCCTCCCCAAGAGCGGGCCTTCACCCTCGGTATCAACATGTCATTCTGATCCGCCATGCTGACGAAAATGAACTCCCTCCGCCTTCTCGGCTGTTTTGTAGGATGCACATTGGTGTTGTCCAGTTGTGACCGAATGCTGGAATTCGAACCCGGTGATGTGATCCTGGCAGAGGATGCCATCAACAATTCGGACGACCTGCAGCGGATGCTGAATTCCAACTACGATGTCTTGGCCAATGTCCTGAATGGGCGGCAACAGAGCATTGCGGAATTGCTGACTGGCAACATGGCCCGTCCTTACTCAAGCTTGGACTACACGGCTGTTTGGAACCGCGAAACCAATTTCTTTACCCCCACCACTGGCGGGCTCTACACCGACTTCTACTATGCCATTTACAGGGCCAACGTGGTGGTCGAGAGCTTCGGTTTGGTGGACGATTTGGACGACGCCACACGGGTGAGGTTGGAGGCCGAATCCCGGTTTGTCCGTGCCGTGTGCCACTGGTACCTGGTCAAGATGTGGGCCTACCCCTATGGATACACAGCAGACAATGGCCACCTGGGCATACCGCTGCGCACCGATGCCGTGGCACCTCCCAGTCCACGCGCTTCTGTCGCCGAGGTCTATGCGCAGATCATCGAAGACCTCGAATTTGCCAAGTCCAACCTTCCCAATGAGAACGGCCCTTATGCCAGCAGCATGGCGGCCAGTGGATTTCTGGCCCACATCCACTTCTTGCGCCAAGACTGGAATGCGGCACAGACCGAGGCAGAACGCGTGATCAACAGCGGTTTGTTCCAACTCGACGATGACCTCGATCGTTATGAAGCGGGAAGCGACAGCACTTTGGCAGGCGACAACATCAATCCAGAAACGGTGTTCGGCATCACCGGCGGCTATTTCGCTGTGGACGGTGACAGCCTGCTCAACGACCGCAGTTCGGCATTCCGAGACAACTTCCGACAGGACAACAACGCCAATCCGCAGCTCACCTTTAGCGGTGGCATCAACGATTTGTTTCAGCTGAACGCTGCAGACGACCGCGGAAACTGGGTCGAATCCAATGGCGTTGTCCACAAGGTGACCCGGTTCGACGACAAGCAATTCTTCAACGTCCCGGTCATTCACTTGACTGGGCTTCACCTCTTGAGGGCCATGGCCATCGCCACGAATGGCGGCAACCTGGCCACCGCCATTGGCGACGTCAATGCCATCCGCGACCGCGCATTCGGCGCAGACTTGAATGACCTGCCAGCAGGCGTCGATGCCGATGCTGTGCTCACCGCTGCGCGCGAGGAATACCGCAAAGAGACCTTGTGCGAAGGATGGGAGATGGATCAAGTCAAACTGCGCGGCGTCATGGGGGAACCTGAGACCGTGCGCGGTGCGCCATGGGACTGCCCCGGCTCATTGCTCCAATTCCCGAATTCATCTACCACTGCTGCTGGCTTCGTCCTCAACGACGAAGGAGGCTGCTTGTGAACATCAGAAACCGCATTGAAATGAAGCAACATTCAATCATACCGCTGCTGGCCATGGCTTTTTTGGCGGGCCTTGCGGGTTGCAAGCCAGAAATAGGAGGCGAACTCGGCGACCCTGTCGACAAGCGCGCCGGATTCCTCGGCACTTGGGAGCTCGCTTCCTTTGCCCAGCAAGACCTGAACAATCCCGTGAAGGAAACGCGCGACTTGAGCGCCCTGTACATTCAAGAGGGCGTCACACCCATGCGCATGACCTTTGGGGAGGACGACACGTATTCCATCCAACAGGAGATTGGCCGGGAGTACTTCGGTGAAGGCGGTACATGGTCATTTGACGACCCCGCATTCCCCACGTTTCTAATGCTGATGGGGCCCTCGGATACCCTTCAGTACAACCTCGGCACCACCGTGCGCCCTTATGATGATCAGATGGCGATCGAATACCGCCGCACTTGTGGCGAAGGCGGCGCCCTCATCGAAACCGTGGTCTACACGTTCACCTTCAACCGCATCCCGCAATGAACCGCATCACCACGGGCTTGGCCATGCTGCTGACCAGCACCTGTTCCCTTTCGTTTGGGCAGGCTGCTTACGTTTTGCCCTCCCCCACTGCAGCTGACTCAGAATGCACGCTGTACATCGACCTGACCCAATGCCAAGACCAGCGCTTGAGCGAGATGCTCGATGCCTATCCCGATGAGGACGTTTACCTCTGGGCTTGGAATCCATCGGCACCCGTCGCCGGCAATGGCGATTGGGGCGACAGCGACGACCACCAGCTCATGACGAAGGTGAGCGAGAAGCTCTACAGCATGAGCTTCATCCCCACCGAATACTTTGGTGTAGATGGCCCCACCTTCTTTACACGGGGCATATCCTGTTTGGCCAAGTTCGACAGCGGATATGCCTACGAAGAGGAATTCGGCGGAGAGGCCAAAACAGAAGACCTGTCCGTGGGCATTGTGCCCCAGCTCTGCAATGGCCGAATGTGCATCTTCCCCGAAATCAGAGAAGGCGACGACTTTGTGACCTTCACGTACGACAACAACCAAGAAACCAACCCCGACCTGCAGAACCTCGACGAGGTCTACCTGCACCTGACGGCCAGAACAGACGCCTTCACATTGTACACCTACGGTGACGATGGTGTGGCCTCCACCCCTTTTGACGCGGGAACGGTGCCGGAGTTGCGCATGGATCCCGTGGATGGAAAACCGGGGTTCTTCTCTTTCACCTTTGTGCCCGAGGACTTCTTTCTCGGTACGCTGAGCAACATCGATCAAAGTCCTTACACCGGTGAACCCTTGCAAAACGGGGTTCGTTGGTACGTCACCACACCTGGCTACAACTTTACGGGCCCGCCCCCAGCCAACAGCTTGGGACTGTTGCTGTGCGAATAAGCGCCCATTTCAGCCTCTTTACCCTGCAACTCCTCGAAACGCCCGGCCACGTCCCGGGCGTTTCTGATATTGTGCCTTCATGATGCGCCATCCGCTCCTTTTGTTCTGTATCACGGCATTGACCTTGGCCGCTTGCAACACCCCTGACACACCGACGCCGATT
The DNA here is from genome assembly GCA_022428285.1 of Flavobacteriales bacterium. Lineage (GTDB taxonomy): Bacteria > Bacteroidota > Bacteroidia > Flavobacteriales_D > Sanyastnellaceae > UBA8752. The sequence continues at coordinate 23,553 of JAKMCX010000156.1, read as the reverse complement.
TTGGCTGAGGTCATCCCAGGAATGGCAATGCCGCTGAGACTCGCGCCGGACTCCACTTGGATTCCCCTCTCGGACTTTTGTCCAGAAACGCTCCCAGAGGAGGTGTTTTGGATTCCTGAATGGGGCGGAGGAAAACAGCAGGAACTCTCTGCTGTCGGCGGTCAGCAAGGCGTTTGGATTCAAGGCCAACCCGAACAGGGATTCGGCGCATTGGAGCTGAGGCTCGGTGGCCGTTCAGCGCACGTTCCGGTCTTTGCCTCCGTGCAGCGCAGCATCACCTATACCATGCCGGCCAGCGACCAGACATACGAGCAGGTATACATCATGGGCGCTTTTAACGGTTGGTCGCGCAGCAGCCATCCTTTGACCCTCGGTTCAGATGGACGCTGGCAGACCGAGCTCTCCTTACCCGAAGGACACCACCCCTATCAGCTGGTCGCCGATGGCGTCGAAATGCCCGATCCCGCCAATCCCGAAAAGGTGGACAATGGATTTGGTGGATTCAACTCCATCCTGACCATCGAAGGCAGCGGCGAAAAACTGGAACTGGCCGCCATAGGATTCGGAGGCAACCAAGTACACGATGTTCGCTTGCTCGGAACGCCAGGCGCTCGGGTATGGGGATGGTGGGAGGACCACCTTTACGCTTCGACGGTCATTGGTGACAATGGAACAGGGGTCGTGCGCATCCCAGCAAGGGCTTACGGATCTGGCAGGACCAATTTGCGGCTCTGGGCCAGCGGCGCCGGCCAACCGAGCCACGAGGTCCGCATCCCGCTCATGGATGGCATCCCCATCGCCTCCCCCGATCAACTGACCCGGCAAGATTGGGAAAGCCAGGTGCTTTATTTCATGCTGGTTGACCGTTTCCGCAATGGAGACCAGGGCAACGACAGCCCTGTGGACGACCCTTCTATCCTGCCCCCTGCCAATGACCAAGGCGGCGACTTGGCGGGCATTCGCAAGGCCTTGGATGAGGGATACTTCGACGACCTCGGGGTCACCGCATTGTGGATCAGCCCCATTACCACCAATCCCGATTCCGCCTATGGCTACTGGCAAGACCCCAGTACAGATGTCACCAGCCGTTTCAGCGGGTATCATGGGTACTGGCCCATTTCCAATACCGAAATCGATCCCCGCTTTGGCACCCGCTCTGTTTTTGATGGACTCGTTGATGCCGCGCACGACAAAGACATGAATTTCCTGCTGGATTATGTAGCGAACCATGTCCACGAAGCCCATCCCTTGTACAAAGCGCACCCAGATTGGGCGACCAGCCTGTATCTGCCCGATGGGCGAGAAAACACCCAGCTCTGGGACGATGAGCGTTTGACAACGTGGTTTGATACGTTCATGCCCACCCTGAACTTAGAACGTGAGGATGTCGCAGAAGCCATGTCAGACAGTGCGGCATGGTGGGTATTGAACAGCGAAATTGATGGCTTCCGTCATGATGCCACCAAGCACATTCCCTTGTCTTTTTGGCGCCTCCTGACGCGAAAAATCAAACAGCATACCGACGGCACAAACCGGCGGGTCTATCAGATTGGGGAGACCTATGGCAGTGCCGAATTGATCGGAAGTTATCTGGGGTCGGGTCTTTTAGACGCGCAATTCGACTTCAATTTGTACGACAAGGCCATCGTGGCATTTGGCAAGGAGAACGCCGGATTTGAAGACCTTATTCAGGTCGCTCAGGAGGGGTTAGACCACTATGGTGCGCACCACCTCATGGGGACGATCACAGGCAACCAAGACCGCCCTCGGTTTGCTTCTTTGGCTGAGGGGACTGTGCGCTGGGAGGAAGACCACAAGCTGGCCGGATGGACCCGCGACATTCGCAGAGATGGCCTGCGCGGACACCAGGCCATGCGCATGCTGACTGCATTCAATATGAGCATGCCAGGGGTGCCGTGCATTTACCAAGGAGACGAATATGCCGATGTCGGTGGCAACGATCCGGACAACCGGCGCATGGTGCGCTTTGACGGCCTGGACCTCGAAGAAAAAAGAACGCGAGAAATGGCCTCGAGATGGGTGGCCTTGCGCCGGAGCCGCATGAGCATGATGTATGGCCAGACACAACTGACGTCTCCCGCACCACAGCTGCTCAAGATCACACGCCAATATTTGGACGAGACGACCACGGTGTTCTTCAATCAAAGCGGCGTCCCTGTGGACATTCCCAACGCAGAGCAGGCCGAATGCATTCTTGGTAAGCCCCTTGGCCGTCAAATTGCCCCCTACACTGCCCTCGCCTATTCCGGCAGCCTCTGAGCCTGACTAATCGCATGGCGCACCCTATCCTTGCACCATGAATAAAGCTTTGTTTTTGATGGGACTGGTGGTAGCCATGTTGCTGCCCGTTCAGGCATTTTCCCAGGACACATTTACTGTAGGAAACACCACCCTCTTCGCAACCGACTTGGTATCGGACAGCCAAATTCCTTGGGAATTGGTATGGGGTGGAGACGACATGTTGTGGTGCAGCGAACGCAAAGGAAGGGTGATTCGAATCGACCCTTCATCCGGGGATTACACGACTGTGCTCGATCTGAATGTGACCTTTAACGGTTCTGGCGAACCTGGCCTACTCGGCATGGTGCAACACCCAGACTTCCCAGAAGACCCCCGTGTATGGGTGGTTTACTGCAATGGTCAAAACAGCGTTTCCGAGCACCTGAGTGTGTTTGAATGGAACGGAACAGAATTGGTCAACGAGCAGGAGCTACTGACGTTGCCCGGTGCGCAAATCCACAACGGCAGTCGGCTGCTTTGGCTGCCCGACAACACCATGCTGATGACCACTGGCGATGCGGGTGACACCGACAACAGCCAGGACCTGGAAAGCCTCAACGGCAAGATCCTCCGCATCAACCCCGACGGCTCCATTCCAGAAGACAACCCCTTTGGTCCAGAGAGCTATGTCTACACTTGGGGCAACCGGAACGCGCAGGGCTTGTGCATTGGACCCAACGGATTGATTTACGCCTCAGAGCACGGCCAGAACCAAGACGACGAGTTCAACCTTGTGGAGGCTGGCCGCAACTATGGTTGGCCCAACGTTCAGGGTGCTTGTAACGCTCCTTCAGAAACTGCATTCTGCCAAGAATGGGACGTTGCCGAGCCGCTTCTGGCATGGACGCCTTGCATCGCACTGAACGGTTTGGAGTACTACACCCACGAAGCCATCCCTGAATTCCAAGGAAAAATCATGATGGGCGTCATGAGTGGATTCAATGACCCCCTTCCCGGCCGGTTGATCATGATCGAACTCTCCGAGGACGGACTCACAGCCGACAGCCAAGAAGCCTTCTTTGGCAGCTTTAACCAGCGCATTCGGGATGTGGCGGTGAACCCTTACACAGGGGCCTTTTACCTCGCCTTCAATGGTCAATCCTATCCCGGCAATCCGCCCAACATCATCAAGGAGTTCAGCACCTCTGGCCCTTCCTTGGTGCCGACGCCAGTGGTCAAGCCCCTGTTGATTCAGCCCGTCCCTGCGCGCAACAGCGCCTCTATTTTTGCTACGGACGGCGCAGTTGGAGGGCCATTGGTCATCCGCGACATGACAGGCCGTGTGGTGTTTGAAGGAACGGTTCCTTCGGTGCAGTTTGACCTCGACATCAGCGGCTTCTCGACAGGCCGTTACATCGTTTGGACCGCCATCGGAGCGGCCGATTTGCTGGTCCACTGACGTTAGCGCACCGGCAGCACCGTTAACGTGGTGCGCCGGTTTTGCTTTCTGGCCTCCTCAGAAGTTCCGGTGGCTGCGGGCTTGGATTGACCGTACCCCTTTGCGACCAGCTGTTCTGCAGAAACGCCGGCAGCTTCTAACGCGGTTTTGACCGCTTCCGCCCGCAAGACGGAAAGCGCCAAGTTCTCGGATTTAGAACCCACGTCGTCGGTGTGTCCACCGACTTCCATCACAAGGTTGGGTTGCGCTGCCAGCCAAAGTCCAACCCGCTCCAACTCAACATTGGAGGCCGGACTCAAATTGGCGCTGCCACTTTCGAAAAAGACGTTATTCAAGACCGCTTCACTGCCTGCCTTCAGTGGCGCAAGCTCAAAGTCTCGGACCACACGGCCTTGCAATTCGCCTTGGTCGATGCGCTCTGACAGCAACATGTGGCCTGTGGCTTCTGCCATCACCACAAAAGACCGGTCCAAGGGCACTGGAACATGATAGCTTCCGTCCGACGCTGCAATGGCCTCCGCAAAAGGGGTTCCGCTGTCGCTGTCTACGAGTCGGATGCGGGCAGATTGAAGCGGAACGCCCGAAGCCGAACTCAAACGGCCTTCCATGGCAGAGGTGGCATTGGCGGCCACATTCGCCGGCAAGGTGAGCTCATGCAAGTCCAATTGCCCGCCTGTGGACCGGCTGAAAAAACCCGTCACGCCATCCGAAGACACCACCAAGCCGCTTTCATCTTCGGGCGTGTTGATGGGCCACCCCAGGTTTGCCGGACTTCCCCATTTTCCATTGTCTTGCAGCGTGCAGACATAAAGGTCCATGCCTCCCATGCCGGCCCTGCCGTCAGAGGTGAAATAAAAATGCCGTCCATCGGGATGGATGAAAGGCCGCATTTCCTTCCCGTTGGAGTTGATTTCTCCCCCCATTCGGAAGGCCGTTCCCCACTGGCCATCTGCCATCCGGCGCGATGTGAACAGGTCGTATTTGCGCCGTCCAGCGCGGCCCGATCCCCGCGTGAAATACAACTGCTGACCGTCGGGGCTGAGACAAGGTTGGCTCTCCCACCCGGCGGTATTGACGGCGCTCAAATTCACGGGCCTGCCCCACTCTTGTCCGTTGCGCTGGGCGACATACAAATCACAGCTGCCTTTGTGCGGCCCTTCACCTGCGCGGTCTGCATCGCGGCATACGGTGTAGCAAATGGTCATCCCATCTCCTGACAACGCTGCTGCACCCTCGTTCATAGAGGTGTTCAACCCCCGCAACGGTTGGGGGGTGGCCCAACCCGTGCCTTCTCTTTGGGTGACGTACAAATCCTCCTGCCCTTGGCGCCACCGCTCGTCTTCTACCCTGCGGGTAAATACAAGGCCATCTCCCGCGAGCCATACACTGGGGAAGTACTCGTCTTGGCCTGTTGATACCGGCGAAGGCAAGGCCTGGCTGTTCAACGGAACGGGATGGGCCAAAGCGCCCTCCATGAATTCTGCATCCTTGAGCACAGCTGCGATGGCATCCAAATCGGGGCCCTCGCCGACCCCTGGAATTTGTGTCATCGCCCTCATGGCCGCTTTCATGCCCCCAGGATCCAGCGCAAAACGCGCCGCCTCTGCCCAAGAAAAGTGGTCCCGAATCCAATCGGCGCCAAAACGGGACAAATAGTGAGCGTAATGGCCCTTTGACGCTTCAAAATCTCCCTGGTCAAATGACATGGCCGCCAGGACGCGTTCGGCTTCTGCAAAATTCGGATCGATCTCCAAAGCCTTGCGCAGGTCCTCCTCCACTTCTCTCATGGCAGCGTCTGTATCTGAAGCGGCTCCCGGCACCATAGCGGCCCGGCTGGCCTCCATCGCCCTGCGGTAGAGTTTGATGGCCTTTTTGCTCTCCGAATGAAACCGAGGAGCCGGCTGGGTGAAGCCCCAATGGGGACCAACAAAGACCAACAACAACATGAGTGCAGCGCGCAATCGAATCATGGGGAAAGTTTGTGCTTAAGGAGAACGCCAAGATGGGGCCAATCGCACAACAGCAACGAAATTTGTCGCGTGCGAATTGGACTCATCAGCGATACCCACGGCCACATCGACGACCGGATCTTGCATCACTTGTCCTCCTGCGACGAAGTATGGCACGCAGGCGACATTGGTGATTTTAAGGTCACAGACGCGCTGGCAACAGTGGCGCCCTTGGTGGCGGTTCACGGCAACATCGATGACCACCTCATGCGCCGAACCTTTCCCGAACACCAGCACCTCGATCGCGAAGGATGCCGCATCTGGATGACGCACATTGGTGGCCGACCGGGTCGCTACGCAAAAGGCATCCGCAGCGGTCTAGACGCACACAAGCCGGACATTTTTGTGTGCGGTCACTCCCACCTGCTGCTGGTACAGAGTGTCAAAACTTGGGGTGGCATTCACCTCAATCCCGGCGCTGCAGGGGTTCAGGGGTTTCACAAGGTGCGCACGCTGTTGCGGTTTGACTTGGAGTCCGGCAAAATCCGAGCTCCCGAGGTGGTGGAATTGGGACTGAAGTGAGGCGGGCTTGAGGTCCGAGAAAGATGTTGTAAACTTGTAACGCACCGCAGCGGTGCAAAGCCTTCGGGCTCCCCTCAGGGAAATTTGAACACAGAGTTGCCCACGCAAGTGGGACCCCCACATGTACGACATCATTGATTTGAACAGCCGCAAGGTTGCTGAGCTCCGGGACATTGCCAAGGAGCTGAATATTGCCAGGACAGACAAGCTCAAAAAGCAAGAATTGGTCTACGCCATTCTGGATGAGCAAGCGGTCACAACCAGCGCGAAGGCCAAGGCCGACGGCGATGGCGAGAAAAAAGACGCTGACAAGAAGTCCGCTGGCTCTGGCCGCGGCCGTCAACGTGCTGCTGCCAAAAAAGAACAGGCCTCAGAAGAAGGAGGGTCTGACGAATCGGCTCCGTCAGAAAACCGCAACAAAGGGCGGCGCAACAACAAATCCGAGGATGGAGACCGCGGTGGACGCAACCAATCCCGGGGCAACCGTCAAAAAGGTGGAGACAACGATCGGAGCGACAGCGCCGAAAAGTCATCCGACACATCCAACAAGGACGGTGAAAAGTCCAACAAAGACGGAGAACAGAACGACCGCGGAAACCGCCGCAACGACCGCGGAGACCGCAACGACCGGGGAGACCGCCGCGGACGTGACCGCAACCGCAATGACCGCGGAGACCGCGGAGACCGCAAGGACCGCAATGACCGCAATGACCGTGGAGACCGTCGTGGACGTGACCGCGATCGATTGGGAGAGCCCGAAGAGCATGGCTTCAACTTTGATGGCATCGCTCAGGCAGAGGGTGTCCTCGAGGTCATGCCAGAGGGTTTCGGCTACCTGCGCAGCGCAGACTACAACTACTTGAACAGTCCTGACGACGTTTATGTCAGCAACAAGCAAATCAAAGCCGCCGGACTCCAGACTGGAGACAACGTGGTGTGCACCATCCGCCCGCCGCGCAAAGGCGACAAGTATTACCCCATGGTGGAGGTGCTCAAAGTCAACGGCAGGGACCCTTCATGGGTCAGGGACCGGGTTCCTTTCAAATACCTGACTCCCCTGTTTCCTCAGGAGGCCTTTAAGCTCGCTGGCAAAAACGGCAACATTTCCACCCGCGTCATGGACCTCTTCTCGCCCATCGGGAAGGGACAGCGCGGCATGATTGTTTCGCAGCCCAAAACAGGAAAGACCACCCTCCTCAAGGACGTGGCCAACGCCATTGCAGAAAACCACCCCGAGACCTACTTGATCATTTTGCTGATCGACGAGCGTCCCGAGGAGGTCACCGACATGAAGCGCAGCGTCAATGCGGAAGTCATCGCTTCTACATTCGATGAGCCCGCAGACCGCCACGTCAAGATTGCCGAAATCGTACTCGAGAAGTCCAAGCGCATGGTCGAGTGTGGCCATGATGTCTGCATCCTCCTCGACTCGATTACCCGCCTTGCCCGTGCTTACAACACCGTTGCTCCTGGCTCTGGCAAGGTGCTCTCAGGTGGTGTCGAATCCAACGCCCTGCAGAAGCCCAAGCGTTTCTTTGGTGCGGCCAGAAACATCGAGAATGGAGGTTCTTTGAGCATCATTGCTACTGCATTGACCGAAACCGGATCCAAGATGGACGAGGTCATTTTCGAGGAATTCAAAGGAACAGGCAACATGGAATTGCAGCTTGACCGCCGCATCTCCAACCGCCGCATCTACCCTGCCATCGACATCCTTTCTTCTGGTACCCGCCGCGAAGACCTGTTGATGCACAAGGAATTGCTCCAGCGCATTTGGGTCTTGAGAAAGCACCTGTCCGACATGAACCCCATTGAAGCGATGGAGTTCCTGAAAGACCGGATGAGCAGAACCGATTCCAACGAGGAGTTTTTGATCACCATGAATGGCTGAAGCCTTGGGCGCAAAGCGCACATTGATTCAATGGCTTCCCCTGATGGCCATCGCCATATGGTGGGCTGTAAGGCTGGGGACCACTGGAATGGTGGCGTTTGAAACCGGCATTTCCATCGGAGTGTTTACCCACTTTGGCCTGACCATGTCAGTGGCCTTAATTGCTGGCTTTCAAATTATTGGAGGTGGTTCTTTCATTGCCCGTTTCAAGTCCTCTTTGCGCCCCACTGTACTCTATGCACTGCTGGCAGCATCCAGCACGGTGGCATACCACCATGTGGTTTGCGCTGAGGCTACATCGTTGAGGATGCTTGAACGCGAGGTCTTTATCGACCGGTCTCTGGCCGATGAAGCTTCATTTGCTGCTTTGCAAAAAGACGATCCTCAATTGGCCATGATGGATGTGGAAACCGCAAGAGAGCGGGCCAAGGCCAGTCTGCGTTTTCAATTTGATCCCCTGTGGCATTTTACCGCCAGTTTGCTCATGTGGATCGCAGCGGCCATGTCCACTGTTTTGTTTACCTCATTTTTGGGACAATGGTTCAAGTCATGACCCCCCACCAGCAATATGCCCCATCCAAAGGCGTTAAGCGCACAATGAGGGGGCACGCACACCGCTTTTCATCGCCATTGCGGCTGTTCACAGTTGGAATTGTGATGCTCTGTGGATTGGCCGCACAGGGTCAAACAGCCAAGAAAAACCTGGCCAAATTTGACTACCGTTCTTACCACTTTGGATTTCTACTGAGCGGAAACACAAGCAGCTTCAACTTCAAGCTGAGGCCAGACTACACGTTCACTGACAGCCTACTGAGCGTTGAGAACAACGCCCTTTCAGGTTTCAACCTGGCCCTCCTCGCATCGCTCAATGTGAACGAGACCATTCGCATCCGGTTTATCCCTGGGTTGAGCTTTCAGGACCGTGGCATGCTGTACAGGTTCAGGAACCCGAATGGTACCACGACCCCCATATCGGTGCGCACCGAAAGCGTCTTCTTGGACTTTCCTCTGTTGGTGAAGCTCAGAACACAGCGCATAGGAAACTTCGCTCCTTATGCCCTTTTTGGCGGTAAAATCAGCAGGGACATGCAGTCTCAAGCCGATGTGAACCAAAGCCTGCAAGACGGCTACATCCTCAAATTGGCCAAGAACAATTCCAGTCTGGACTTTGGAGCAGGCGCTGATTTCTTTCTGCCCTTCTTCAAGTTTTCCGTGGAGCTCAAGACCGAGTTTGGATTGCGCAACGTGCTCATTCAAGATGACACGCCGTTCAGCGCTGCCTTTGATGAGCTGCGCACCCGCAGCTTTGTCATCAGTTTTACCTTCGAAGGGTAAGGATCCGCCACTCTGATTCGGAACGGGTGTCTGTCAACTGAAGACCGTGTTTTCCCGCGGCATCTTCCAATGCACCAATGTCCGGCTCCATGAACCCACTCAACATCAAGGTTCCCGGCGTCCCCAGGACCCGGCAATAAGCGTCCATGTCTTCGAGGAGAATGTTGCGGTTGATGTTTGCGATGACCACATCAAAGTACCCGTTGTCAACGTCACCAAGCTGGTCAGCCCCTCCTTCTCGCACCTCAAATGAATCCGACACGTTCATCCCATTGAGCGAGAGGTTTTCTCGGGTGTTCCTCACACTCCACGGATCGATGTCTATGGCCATGACTGCTTCAGCTCCCCTGTGGGCAGCATAAATGCCCAACACGCCGGAGCCACACCCCATGTCGAGGACCTTGGTGTTCGACCATTGTAGGCCGACCATTTCTGCGAGTATGCCAAAGGTGGTGCCGTGGTGTCCTGTGCCGAATGCCATCCGAGGTTGGACCGTCAAAGTCGCGTCGTACTTCGAAGGGGTCTCCAATGGATGGAAAGGCGCCTTTACCCGAATGCTGGTTCCAATGGTCACCTCAGGGTAATCTGCTTCCCATTTGGCATTCCAATTCTCCTCTTCTACTTCCGAATACAACCAGGTCTGAAGCCCCAGTGGCTTGAGGTCCTCATGAATCACCTCTGCAAGGGCCACATTGAGCTCTTCCTTTTTGGCGAAAGCATGCAGGCCGTCCACGGCTTCTTCAAACATGCTACAACCCGCATCTGCCAGCCAAGCCGTGGCAATCTCATGGCCAGGCGCGGCGGGCTCACACCGCAGGTGAATCCGGGTCCAGGCCATTTATGACGCTTCAGCTCCAGCCTGCATGCGCAGGGCACTCACGCGGCCCGCGGCCTCCACAAGAGCCCTAAACGAATCGGGGTCCAGAGCAGCGCCACCGATCAATCCGCCATCGACGTCCTCACAGGCAAACAGTGCATCGGCATTGGCCGGCTTGCAACTTCCTCCGTAAAGCAGGGGAATGGATTTTGCCGTGGCGTCATCAAATGCTTCGCGCAACCAACCTCGGATGGCGGCGTGCATTTCCTGTGCCTGTTCTTCTGTGGCAGTCAGGCCTGTTCCAATGGCCCAAATCGGCTCATATGCGACCACAACGCGGTCCATCACTTCTGCGGGTAGATGCAGAACGGCCGACTCCATTTGCCTCAACACCTTGTCAAAGTGGACGTCTGACTGACGGTCTTGCAGGCTCTCGCCACAACAGAAAATCACCCGCAGGCCTGCATCCAGCACACGGCTCACCTTTTCGGCCACCACTTTGTCATCGTCACCGTACCCATCGCGGCGTTCACTGTGGCCTACGATCACATCTTGTACGCCGCATCCCGCCAACATTTCTGCGGTAAATTCACCTGTGTGAGCCCCAGAACCTGTGGCTGAGACGTTTTGGGAACCCAGTCGAAATGGAGGTTGAGCGTCACCCATGGCCGCCAGATATGGCGCCGGTGGTGCAATCATGACCTCCACGCCCGCAGGAGCCTGAGGCATGGCGGCGATGGCGTTGGCAAATTCCTTTGCCTCGTTGAATGACTTGTTGCTTTTCCAATTGCCAGCTACGAGCATCTTTCGGTGGTTTGCATGGGGAACGTTCCCCGGTTTGAGCGCCGAAAGTTAGAGCCGTTCACCGCGACCACACCTCCATTTACAAGGAAATGACACCGGCAGACACATCCCCTCCCACTTTGGCCACCCTGGAACAGGTGCTGCGCGAACGTTGGGGATTCTCTGCCTTTCGTCCTTCGCAAGTGCCCGTGGTTCTCTCTGGCGCATCAGGCGGGAACACTTTGGCCATTCTCCCCACCGGAGGAGGCAAGTCGATTTGCTATCAAATCCCGGGATTGGTCCGCGGTGGCGTCTGCTTGGTCATCAGTCCATTGGTCGCATTGATGGCCGACCAAGTCCAAGGACTGAGGAAACGCGGAATCACCGCAGACGCCCTCACTGCTGGAATGCGCAAGGAAGAAGCTGAGCGCATTTTGGACAACGCGCGTTTTGGGCCTGGCGGGTTTCTTTTTGTGGCGCCCGAAAGGTTGTCCCAACCCCACTTTCAGGCAGCGTGCAAAGCCATGGATGTGCGCACCATCGCTGTCGATGAAGCCCACTGTGTCAGCCAATGGGGCCACGCGTTTAGGGCCGACTACCTCCACTTGGGTCAGCTGAGGAGTTTGCATCCCCGTGCGGGTTGGATTGCGTTGACTGCGACGGCCACTGAAAAGGTCGCCGGAGACATCGAGCGCTTGCTCGGTATGGCAAACCCCTCCCGGATTAGGGTCGGGATGCGCAGGCCCAACCTTGCTTTTTCTGTCCGAAACGTCCCCGACCGCCATGCTGCAGTTGTGGATTGGGGACACCAGACCCAAGGCTCCTCCATACTGTATGTCCGCACACGTCGCGAGGCAGAATCCATGGCAGCCATGCTGCAGGCGCACGGCTTCTCAGCGGCGCCCTACCATGCGGGAATGACCCGTTCCGACCGTGACCACCATCAGTCCCAGTGGATTGCCGGGTCCTTGCGCATTTTGGCCTGTACCACTGCATTCGGTATGGGCATCGACAAAGCCGATGTGCGGCACATTGCCCACGCCCATATTCCAGAATCTCCCGAGGGCTACATCCAAGAAGCAGGCCGGGCTGGACGCGATGGACAACCCGCAGAAGCCGTTTTGTTTGTGGATGCTCCGGCTTTGGAGGACGCAGTGCGCCATGTATCGCGGCAATGGCCCGACCCCGAGACCATTCGGGGTGTCCTTCAATCCCTTTCCAATCAGCTGGCCCTGGCCCAAGGAGCGCTCATGGAGTCTCCACAAGAAGTGTGGGTCGCTCCCCTCGCTCGTAAAACGGGCTGTTCATTGCAACAGGCGCGGAAGTCTTTGGACCTGATGGAGCGTGCCGGTTGGCTCGAATGTCACCCTGTGTTCCAGGCCATCGAAATGAAATGGCTCCAAGATCCTGAATCATTGCGGGAAAATCCGCCTGATGTTGGCGCCGAAGGACGCATGCTTCATGCCCTGCTCGCCCGCCACGGCAGGGAAAAACGACCCAACTGGCGCTTGGACAGTGCCGCCGTCTTTGCGGAATTGGGTTGTTCAGAAAAGTCGGGCTTGCAGCACCTCAAAAGGCTCGCCGAGTTGTCCCTCATCGCTGCAGCGCTTCCATCAGAGCGCGTCGCAGTTCAATTCACATCGGCGCGTCCCGCTGTGAAATCAGCCAGACTACCTGCGGCCATCCTCGAGGACCGCATTCAAGACACTGAGCAGCGTTGGGACTTCATGCAAGGTTACCTGCACACCGAGGGCTGTCGCGCCCAGTTTCTGGAATCGCTCTTCGATTCAGAAACAGCCCCCCCTTGTGGCATTTGCGACCGGTGTCTGCCTCCCTCGCCGCCCACAGAAGTGGAAATTGCAGCCTGGATTGGGGAGCGGATTTCATTTGTGGAACTGCAGCGCCTCGTTCCGGTCTCTTACCGAGAAGACGTCCGAAATGTGCTGGAGAAATGGCGCGCCCAAGGAAGCGTGACATGGAAAGACGGAACGGTATTCAAAGTCAAACAACCGACCTGAAGCCCGCGCCGCGGCGCTACCTTGCTCCCATGTCGGAGTCACCCCAAGCTTTCCCGTTTGTGCACCTTCATCCCGGAAAGGAAAAAAGCCTTTTACGCGGGCATCCCTGGGTGTTTTCCGGTGCCATCCAGCGGATTGAAGTCGATGACGATGCGCCGGCTCCCGGAGATTGGGTGTGCGTCATTTCTTCCAAGGGTCAAGCCTTGGGCTGGGGCCATTGGGGTGCGGGATCTATAGCGGTGAGGATCATCGCTTCCGGATCGCTCCATGCACCACCCGATTCGGATTGGTGGGCCGAGAGGATGGCCGAATGTTTGGCGGTGCGTCAATCCGTGGGATTGGGGCCAGGGACTGGGGCAGAAACCGACTGCTGTCGCTTGGTCCATGGAGAAGGAGACGGACTCTCAGGACTGGTTGTGGATTGGTATGCAGGGATGGCCGTGGTGCAAACCCATTCTATGGGCATGCACCGCGCTTGGCCCGAGTTGTCGGCTGGTTTACAGGCCAGTCTGGGGGCATCCTTGAACATGATTGTCAACAAAAGCGCTGCGCTCATTGCCAAGCTTCCCGGTGTAGACGAGCAGGTTGAAGACGGCATAGTGTGGTCCGCAGAGGGCCATGAGAACCCAGAAGCCGTGAGCGAAGTGCATGAGCACGGCCTGCGCTACAAAGTGTCTCCGATTGACGGCCAGAAGACGGGCTTTTTCCTGGACCAGCGCGACAACCGCTGGCTTTTGATGCAGTGCGTCAAAGACCGCGCAGTGCTCAACGCGTTCAGTTATACCGGGGGATTCAGTGTGGCAGCACTCCAAGGAGGAAGTCCGCATGTGATCAGCCTCGACGCCTCTGAAAAAGCGGTCAAAGCAGCCTGTCATCATGCCGAGATCAATGGCTTTGCCAATCAACACGAAGGCATACAAGGCGACGTATTGAGCTACCTGCGTCAATGCGAAACCCTGCCCCCAGTGGTGGTATTGGACCCCCCGGCCTATGCCAAAAGCCGCGCTGCACGGCACAAGGCTGTCCAAGGCTACAAGAGGCTCAACGCGGAAGCACTCAAGAAGATGCCCAAAGCCGGTTTACTCTGGACTTTTAGTTGCTCACAAGTCGTGGATGCACAGCTTTTTGAAGACACCATTGTGGCCGCTGCAGTTGAGTCTGGCAGGCAGGTGCGCATTCTGAGGCGATTGGGACAGCCTGCAGACCATCCTACGCGGGCCGGTCACCCGGAAGCCCGCTACCTCAAGGGATTGGTTCTGCACGTGGACTGATTGCGGCCTTTACAGCAACACAGCAATCAAGAACTGTTCAGGGTTGTAACCGGCTGATTTGCCACCCTTGGCCAAGAAGCTGGGCGCTGATCCGATCGTGCATCCTTCCGGGACGGCCTTGCCAAAATTCGATCTGCTCGATGTGCAGCAGAAAACCTCCCCAGTGGGGCGGGCGCGGCACATCTTCTTTGTGCGCCTTGTTCTGCTCATCCCACAAAGTTTGCAGGGCTGCGCGGCTCTCCACCTTCTCGCTTTGGGACGATGCCCATGCTCCAATTTGACTTTCCCGAGGTCGGGACGCGAAATAGCGGTCTGATTCGGCGGGCGTCATCTGGACCACCCTGCCCCTGATTCGAAGCTGCCGCTCAAGCGCACTCCAAAAAAACGTGGCAGCGGCATGAGGATGGGCCGTCAACTCTTGTCCTTTTGTGCTCCTGTAGTTGGTGTAAAAGGCCACAGACCAGCCCTTCTCATTTTCCTCAAGTGAACGCAGCAACACGATGCGGGCGTTGGGGTGGCCGTCATGGCCCACAGTCGACAACGTCATGGCATTGTAATCTGTGGGATCAGAAGCCTTGGCCTGTTGAAGCCACTCCGTTAAAAGCCCGATGACATCGGATTGCTCCAAATCCTGCAGGCTGCCTTTGTCGTATGCTTTTCTGTCCTCGAAATCCGTCATGTCAATCCAACTGCTTTGGGCCAAGGTTGTTTTGTCAATGGGGTTTTTCTGCGATGATCAAGAAGTTGCCTCCCTCTTCTCCGAGGGCCAGTGACTTCCCACACTTTTCTACATACCCAATCCGGTGAATTCCCGAAATATCAAATCCGCAGGCTTCGACCATATCTGTGATCCCATCTTGGGTGAAATAATGCAGAAATGACACCGAAGTGCCGTTGTGACGTTTGTAGAACAAGTCACCCTGCTCATACCCTTCCTCACTCAGCTTCAGTTCCTTAAAAGTTCGGAGGGCTTCGGGCCCCCACTCGTTGGCATTGTCCAAGTTGAACACATCGAAATAAAAACGCCCTCCTGGTTTCAAGGCCGAAAACACCTTGTCCAAACTCTCTCTGCGCTCCTTTTCTGATGGAATGTGTCCAAACGCATAGAGGAAAGTCACAGCATCGTAGGCACCCCTGTCTGCCCCACATTCATTCCACACACCAATGCGGGCTTGAACACCCCGCTGACGGGCTTGCTCGACCATAGATGCACTGATGTCGACCCCTTCCACGGTGTAATTTACCTGTGAAGCATCTCGAATCCCCAACGCGCGGCGTCCAGTTCCACAAGCAATGTGCAAGACACGCTCTGGCTGAATCTCTTTCAGGTCTGCCGCCAAGATTTCGTCGATCCTTGCGGTGTAACGGCTGCGCTTCATGCTGGCACCATCGAGGTCGTCGTAGCTCGCGGCCTGCTCGGCATAATACCGGGAAATGGAATCCAAAATCTCCCCATTGGATGGCTTGGGGATCAGGGGGTACAGCCTGTGGGTCTCATTGCCTGGCGTCGCATTGAGGGGGACAAATGAAAACGCGTCCTTTTGCAAACTTCGAAACCCTTGCTCGTCTTGATTGAAGGAAGCTGTCGTGGCTTTCTCATTCAACTCTCCACGCCAACAGCGTTCGGCATCGTAGAGCACCATACCGTCCAGGTCCTCCAGGGCTGGCGCATAAAAATGCACGGTAACCAAAGGCTGGTCTGAA
The DNA here is from genome assembly GCA_022428285.1 of Flavobacteriales bacterium. GTDB lineage: Bacteria > Bacteroidota > Bacteroidia > Flavobacteriales_D > Sanyastnellaceae > UBA8752. The sequence goes on along the minus strand of JAKMCX010000156.1, from coordinate 7,503 downwards.
CTGGGGTTCACAATTTTGTGAATGGTGCCATCTGGCTCTGGCAAGACGCCGCCGGCCTTGACGCACAGGGCGCTGCGTTCTCTCAATTCTTGCGTTTCCGCATCGAAGGTGTACTCCACATTTTCTACTTCCCCTTCGACACACAGCACATATCCCCAAAAGCCTTCGTGGTGATGGATGGCACTCTCCACGCCAGGAGGCCAGTGCAAAATGACCACCTCAAAAGGCTCCATCAGCAAAATATTCCGCGCATAATTCCCCGAATTCGCATCGAATTCCGGGACCAATCCCGTCAGGTCCAAGGAAGTGCAATCAATGTTCCTGACGAACTTCCCGAGCCACTCGAAATCAAAGCCTGCTGGGGTGTTTTTGCGGATTTGGTCAATCAGGTCGCGCATGGCCTTTGGTTTGCAAAGTGAATATACGACTGCCCAGAAGTGCATCCTTCAGGAATGGGGACAATTGAGGTGGGATGAAACCTTTTGGAATCCGAGACAGTATCCGAAGTCGATTCCAAACTGTTGCCCTATGTCCAACCGACGCATTGTGAGCTATGAGAAGCTCGACCAACCCATCCGCTCCCTGATCAAGTCCCGTTATCCCGACGGATTCGATGGCTTGACATTTAACCTTCGATTGCCCACGAGCAAAGAAGTCTACAAAATGATCCGTGTGGAGATGGCCGGCATCCAATACATGGTGAAAGTAGGCCCCGCCATTGAGGGCGTGGATTACACCATCGACTGATTCTTCTATCAATCTGCTGTTTTATTTTCCTGCTCTACGCATTTGAGGGTTGGTTCCGAACTTCGGGGCCAACCCTTTCTCATGAAGTGTATCGCCCCTCAGTTGCTCCTCTCCTTTTTTCTGTTGTCCTTGACGGCGCCTTGTGCTGCCCAATTGACGTGTCAGCCCATGGTCGGACATGTGGGATTGCGGGACGCGAGGATCTGGATTCAGACCCAAGCCCCAGCGACTGCGACCATCGTCTGCTGGGCGGACTCCATGGGAAATGCACCCACTGAAGTCACGTTGGCGGCCGAACAGGTGGTTTCGAAGGCCCAGGCCAACACCGCCACGTTTGACCTTGGCGACCTGCAGCCGGGAACCGATTATCGCTTTCAAGTGCTGGTGGATGGCGAGCGCGTGGTCCAAGGAATTGACACCTTGCTTCAGCGCTTCACCACCCAGCCCTTGTGGCAATACCGGTTTGATCCGCCTCCATTCACTGTGGCCTTAGGGTCTTGTGCATTCATCAATGAGCCGGAATTTGACCGCCCCGGCCGCCCATATGGTGGAGGATATGAAATTTTTGATGGCATTGCTGCGCTTGATCCCGATCTGATGCTTTGGCTGGGTGACAACGTCTATTTCCGAGAGGTGGACTTTTACTCACGCTCGGGAATGCAGCACCGGTACAGCCATCTGCGGCGCTTGCCTGAACTGCAAAAGTTGCTCGGCACTTGCCCCCATTATGCCATGTGGGACGACCACGATTACGGTCCGGACAATTCCGATGGAAGCTGGGTCCACAAAGACTGGGCAGCCCAAACGTTTGGTGAATTCTGGGCCAACCCTTCACAGGGACTTCCTGACATGCAGCACCAAGGGATCACGACCACCTTTAAGTACCACGACGTCGACTTTTTCTTGCTCGACAACCGCTCTTTTCGCGTCAACCATGACAATGTGACCCAGCCCTCACAAGTGTTGGGCCCAGAGCAGGTGGACTGGCTCATCCAAGCCCTGCAATACAGCCGCGCCCCGTTCAAAGTCATCGCAGTTGGCGGCCAGTTCCTGTCGGATTTCGCAGGCTACGAAAACATGGCATTGTATCCCGAGGAGCGGGATGGCATTTTGGACCGCATTGCTCAAGAAGACATCCGCGGTGTCGTTTTCCTCTCGGGTGACCGTCACAATTCAGAGCTTACCGAATTGGAGGGGCCGAATGGCAAAAAGGTCATCGACTTTACGTGCAGCGCTTTGACCAGCGGCACTTATGATCACAGCGAGGAACCCAACACACGGCGTGTGCCAGGGACCATGGTCGGAACGCGCAACTTCGGAACCCTCGAAGTGACCGGTTTGCGAAAGGAACGCATTATGACCATCCGCACCCATGACGCCCAAGGGGCGGTCATTTGGGAACGGGAATACAAGGCATCCGATCTCTGAGGCCCTGCTTTATTCGCCCTGCTTGACCAAGCGGATTACAGCGCCACTGCCCTGCTGGTCCATGGCCCTCAGCAGGTAGACACCCGCTGGTCTTCCCGACAGCGTGCCGTGCACGATGCTGGACTCCACAATCTGGAGGTCCAATCGACGGCCCGCGACATCGGTCAATTCAAGGACGCCTTGGAATGGCCGCGCAAACTGCACCTTGTAGGCGTCTCGGGTGGGGTTGGGCACCACGGCAAACCGCGGGCTTCTCCACTCTTTGATGCCCACAGGTACAGACACCACCACCGTGGTAGAACAGCCGTCATCACCGGTCACTTCCAAGGTCCAATCCCCTGATCCGAGATCGTCGGGATCTTCTGCACCAGTAGATCCAGTTGGGCCTGTCCATTCAAAGGTGTAGGGCTCCACCCCACCGGTCACGGTGACGGAAACCTCCCCGTTTTCTTCTCCTGGATTGGCTCCGCCGATTTCATCGATGGTCACGACCATGCCTTCGGGATCGACCACAACAATGCTGGCGGTATCGGTACAAGTAAATCCGCCTGTGGTCAGTACGGTCACGTCCACGAAATATTCGCCCGCGAACAAGCCGAGGAAATTGCCATCGATGCTGGCCGGATCTCCATTCAATTGATACGACGTCGCCATGACGTTCCCGGCCACAAATGCCGAGACACTCCCATCATTTCCTTCGGCGCATGCCGGTGAAGATGCCACCAAGAACAAGGCGGGGTCCGGAGCCGCATCAATGGTGAAGACCTCCACTGCACTGCAAGAAGAATCGCCATCAAATACCTCGAGCAAATAATCGCCTGGAGGCAGGTTCGCAAAGGTCCCCCCGGTCCAAAGACCCGATTCTGCGAATCCTGGGGCCGTCAGCCCAAATAAGACTGAATCGGTCAAAGCCGAATCCACGGCCACAATGGCGGCCCCATCACCGGTTTGAAAACAAGACTCATTGGTGACCTCTGGTGGTGACAACACCAAATCGCAATAGGTGCAGCTTCCATCTTCCTCAGTGGCGCCGGGATTGTAGTTGGATGCGCTTGGATCCGTGCACCCCACGCAGGATGTGAATTCGCAATTCTCTCCGTCAATCGTAGCGTTGACGTCGAAGTTGCATGCTTCGGGATCCAAACAACCCGCGCAAGATGTGTACTCACACAGGCCACTTTCAATCGTAGCATCAGGGTTGAAATTGCACGCCGTGATGTCGGTGCAACCGTAACAACTGAAATCACACAGCGTCAAATCGTTGATCACGGCTGTGCTGTCAAAGTTGCACGAGGCAGGGAGTCCGCAACCTGCGCAAGTTGTATAGTCGCACGATCCATCTTCGAAGGTGCCAAAAGGATTGAAGTTGCAGGCGAGAGAATCCAAACACGCTCCTACTTCGACCCCGTCGCAAACAAGCACGAAATCAAAACCGCCCACCGCAGGCGTCACCGCATTGGATCCGCTCACATGCAGGAAGTACTCCACTCCTTCTTCGCTTTCCCAATTCACCGAAGAGGACAAGAAATTCTCGAAGCAAGGCTCCGCGAAGAAATTCGTTTCGTCTTGGTCGTCGTTGCCCGCGATGCAATCGAGGTTGCCACAGTCGCCATCATAGACGCTCAAATAGGTGTCGTATTCGGTATCCTCGAAGCACATCGTTGCCCTGAGGGTGTCTCCCGTGCCCATGATGGTGTACCACAGCCCACCGTGGTAGTACTGACCAATGTTGTACTGGTCACAGAAATCGCTCTCGGTCGTGTCCGCACATACCGTAGAGGCCGAAACGATTTGGCCACAGGCGATGGGATCGGCAAACCCGCATTCATCGTTGACCATAGGCAGACAGAATCCCGCACAGTCAAACCCTGGTTGCGCATAAAAGCAGCTGCCATCTTCTTCTGTGTAAACCGGCGCAAAATTGCAGGCCTCTGGATCGGTGCAGCCGGGAAACTCGAAGGGGTCGCAGACCCCGTCTTCGTCTTCATCGCAAAGGCATCCGCCATCACAGTCAAAACAGAAAAAGGGATACTCACATGAACCGTCGTCTTCGGTAGCTGATTCATCATAATTGCAGGCCTCTGTGTCCATGCAGCCAAAAACCGCGCAATTCGGCGTCCACGTGCAGTGCACAATGGTGACCGCTGAATCAGCGGCAAGGGTGAACGTAGACTCCATCAAGAGGTCCACCTCCGTTGTGTCCCCACCTGCTGTCCACCATGCCGATGCCGACAACAGCGGCCACTCCCCTAAGTCGAACATGACCACGGGCGCCGAAGTGTCGGCTTGAACCAAAATGTCAAACTCCAAGGTGGCCTCGCCGTTGGGCGGAATGGAAGCCACGGTGTAAGTCGTGTCCAGAGACAAACAAGCCCAAGGCGAAATGCTGTCGGGCCCGCAAAGGCTGTCCACCCCGACATCAAACCCCATGGTGGCGGAAGTGTCGACTTGAAGCTGCAGAGAAACCGTATCCGCTCCCAAAAACAGCTGAATGCCCACGGTATCCTGCGGAGCGCAAGATTGAGCTTGGGCTCCTTGTATAAAGAGGAGAAAAAAGGGAAGAACGAGGGCGCGGCTCATGTTCAGTTTCGTGAAGGTGCCGGGTAGAATGGATGGGATACTCATCATGTCCAATTTCCGCATTCTTTGCGGGTTATTAAAATGAAAACGCCGGCCCAAAGGCCGGCGTTTTACAATCACTTGCAGGTTCGGAGGTCAGTGGCGTACCACAACACGCTGGGTAGCGGTCGCTTCTTCCACAGTAATGCGTACTTGGTAAACTCCATCGGCCAAGCTTCCAAAGTCCAAAGGCATGCGGCTTCCGATGCTCAGCGCCTCTTGGCGGAAGACACGGCGTCCAGCGCCATCAAAGACTTCGAGGATGGCGTCGTTCACAGCTTGTCCCAACTCCATGATCAGCTGACCATTTGTGGGGTTCGGCATGAATGAAACAGTCAGCGCTCCTGTGACTTCTGTCAATCCGATGGTGGTCAAGGTGACCACCTCTACTTCGGAACAACCGTTTTCGTCTGTGACGGTCAACGCATAGGTTCCGTCTTCGAGTCCGGCAATGTCCTCTGTATCATAAGGGCCATTGGGGCCATCCCAAGCGAAAGTCAGATCGCCTGTTCCACCTTCTACAGAAACTGAAATCTCTCCGTTTGGTGCTCCGTCAGGATCGGTAGCTTCGTCCACGGTGATGACGATCGCTTCTGGATCGGCCACCTCTGCAGCGATGTCGGTCTCACAGCCATTGGCGTCGGTTGCGACAACGGTGTATGGACCGGCGTCCAAGCCTTCAAAGTTGCCATCGGCGCTGGTTTCTCCACCCAACTCATAGGTGATGTCACCGGTGCCGCCTTCTGCAGTTGCCAAAATGGCTCCGTCCGTTCCGCCGTTACACAATGGGTCAGTGGCGAAGGCGAGCAGCACAATGGGTGAAGGCTCGTTCACAAATGCAGTCAATGTGTCTGTGCACATCAAGGAGTCCATGGCGATCACTTTGTAAGAACCTCCAGCGAGCTGATCAAAGGTGAGGTTGTTTTGGAACGGGTCGCCTTCCAAAGCATAGACCACCGATCCAAATCCTCCAGTAGACCCTTCAATTGAAATGCTACCATTGGCATCTCCAGCGCAGAGCAAATCAACAACAGTCACTGCTGAATCAATGGCCAGGGCGCAGTATTGGCAACTCTCATCGTCAATGGTCGCTGACGGGTCGAAGTTCGCAGCGGTTTCATCGGTGCAACCCAAGCAGCTGTAATCACACAATGTCACATCGTAATCCGTGGCGTTCGGGTCGTAGTTGCAAGCACCTTGATCCAAGCAACCTACAATCTCATCTTCATTACAGATGCCATCTTGGTCTGAATCATTGAGACAGACACCATCACAATCCACGTATGGTGAACCATAGAGGTCTACTGGGAAGAGGCAGCCATCATTGATGGTGGCGGTCTCATCGTAGTTGCATGCCATGTCGTCGGTACAACCCGCGCAGCTTTCGTAGTCGCAACTGCCATCGTCTTCTGTGGCTGTGGCGTCATAGTTGCAGGCGTCTTCATAAATGCAACCATCCACTTCTGCTTCATCACAAATGCCGTCTTCATCGATGTCGCTGATACAGTCTCCTGCGCAGTCCACATAGTCGACACCGTAAAGGTCCGCTGGGAACAAACAACTCGGAGCATCATTGATGGTGGCTGTACTGTCGAAGTTGCAGGCCATTTCGTTCAAACAACCGGTACAGCTCTCTGTTTCACAAGATCCATCGTCCGTGGCAGCCAAGGGATTGTAGTTGCAAGAGACCAATTCTGTGCAGCCAGAAATTGCAGGAACAATGACCGCGTCGATGACGTGGACCACGCCGTTCTCAGCAATCAAGTCCGCAATGATGATTTCTGCATCGTTGATGAAGATTCCATCAGCGGTGATGGAGATTGTGGCGGTCTGGCCGTTGAGCATTTCAACCGCGAGGCCATCGCTGAGCATGTCGCTCGTCACAGAATCAGCTGCAACGTGATAGGTCAACACCTCTGTCAGCGCAGCTGGGTTGGACAATACATAGTCGACAATCGCATCTGGCAAAGCGTCGACGGCTGCATCCGTGGGTGCGAAGACCGTCCAAGCACCATCGTTGGTCAGGGTTTCATCCAGTCCAGCTGCAATGATCAAACTCTCGAGCACAGTGTGCGCTGCACTCGCCTCAATGATGTCAAAAACACTGGCTGCAGGATAAGCACAAGTGCCATCGTCGTCTGTAGCTCCAGAGTCATAGTTCAAAGCCATCTCATCTGTACATCCTCCGATCTCGTCCTCGTCACACACGCCGTCTTCGTCTGAATCGTTGAGGCAGTTGCCGTCGCAGTCCACATAGTCCACGCCGTAAAAGTCCTCGGGGAACAGGCAGTCGTCGTCGGGAGCCACACAAGCGTCGCCAATGTTGAAGTTGAAGAACAGGGCGTTGGATCCAATGCCGTTTTCGAACACCTGCACGTAGAAGTTGCCTTCCACGTCACCACTGGTGGTGAGCTGTGCTATGAGGACCTGCTGGTCATCGCTGTTGGCCGCAATGCCATTGGCATCGCCGTTCAATGCAAACCAGCTGCCTCCCACAGCGTCGTTGATCACAATGTCTCCACCTGCAGCGCCAAAGCCTGGGTCAAAGTTGGCCGCCCATGGATTGGACGATCCCTGAACCGTGGTCACTGAAGCTTCACCAATGGAGGACTCAGGTGCGGATGACAAACCGATGGTCACCCACGAATCGTATTGGAGGTTCGGGAAAGTCCCAAACAATGGTGGCTGAATGCCGTTCGGTGTAACACC
>JAKMCX010000135.1 GCA_022428285.1 Flavobacteriales bacterium | reverse complement strand
AAGATGGGATCCCGGCGCCCACAACGATGCTCCTGACTTGTCTGGGGAAAAGGTTGATTTCGAGGACATATTCGACCTCTTTCCGATGGACGATGAGAACCCGACCGAAGCCGACGAAGACACGTCTATGGTTGACTATCTTGTGATGGTTGGTGCAGATCCTTTGGAGGCAAAGCAGCGAGTTTGTGCTATGCGTGGCCATGCGCCAGCTACCTTCATGGAAGTTTATGGAGGTGGTGCTATTGTTGACTGTGCAAATCAGGCGCGACGAGATCTTGGCCTAAAAGGGATTGGTGCTCTTGATATCCGGACTCGAAAGCCTGATGGTTCTTCTTGGGACTTTACCAAGAGGTCTGATAGGCGCCTTGCTAGAGAACTCATCGACATTGAGAATCCCGACTGGCTCATTGGATCGCCTCCATGCACAGCGTTCTCTATATGGAACGTGGGTATGAACTACCCCAAGATGGACAAGGTGAAGGTCCGGGCTGCTATAGAGGAGGGACGCACCCACCTCAACTTTGTGGCAAGATTGTACAGAAAGCAGATGGCCAAGGGCAAGTACTTTCTACACGAACATCCTGCCTCTGCTCTGTCTTGGCGAGAAGATTGCATCGCCTCTTTAGCCAGTGATACATCTGTCCACACTGTTGTTGCACACCAGTGCATGTATGGCCTCACGACTCCATCTGGGAGTAATGGGGAAAGGTTACCTGCAATGAAGCCGACTAGGTTCATGACGAATTCAGTCCATATGCAGGCCAAACTTTCCAAGCGGTGTGACAAGTCTCATCAGCACCAACACCTGGTTGGCGGTAGAGCGAAGGATGCTGCATTCTATCCTCTACCCTTGATAAAGGCCATTCTTTCCGGGATTCAGGCAACCCGAGATGCCGATCGACAGCGACTCAACAGCATTTTGGGTATTGCAGATACAGTCCAGGCTGTGACAGATTCAGCTGGTACGATACCTCCAGGCGACCTACCTACCGATGTCCCGACATCATCGGTTAAAAGAGTCAGTGGAGGAGTACTACCTATTGGATATCAGCCTGAGAATTTCCGAGCCAGATATGTGGATGAGTATACTGGCGAAGTCCTTGACCCACACTTGGTGAGAGCTGCAATCATGGAGGAGTTAAACTACTTCAATGAGAAGGTGTGGGAAGTTGAGTCCAGAGATGGCATGCAGAAGGTGGAGGGCCACGTATTCGTCAGGTCGAGATGGGTGCTCTGCAACAAAGGTGACGAAGCTGAACCTGACATCCGAGCCAGGTTAGTGGCATGCGAAGTCAATAAGACTGGAAAGCAAGATAGCTTCTTCGCATCGACGCCTCCACTGGAAGCAAAGAAGTTCCTCTTTGCCCGATATGCAAAGGAACGCCAACGCGGTGGCGAACCCTTGCAGCTGAGTTTCGTTGATATCCGAAAGGCATATTTCAACGGAATTCCAAAGCGACCTGTGTTCATCCAATTCCCAAAGGAACTTGGCATCCCTAACAACCTGGTTGGGAAGCTGGTTAGGTGCGCCTATGGTACTCGTGATGCAGGTGCCATATGGGAAGACACATATAGGGGAGCTTTGGAGGAGATTGGTTTCATCTCGGGCACAGCCAGTCCTTGTTGTTTTCACCACCCTAGTAGAAATCTCCATCTTGTGGTTCATGGAGACGATTTTACGACCATGGGCGTGAAACAGGACATCGATTGGTTCGAGAAAACCCTTGCCAACCACTTTGAGCTGAAGATTCGTGGCAGGATTGGTGAGAACTGCGAGGGGCCGCAGCAGATTCGCATCCTAAATAGGATTGTGACACTCACCAAAGACGGCTTGGTGTACGAAGCCGACCCGAGACATGTTGATCTTCTGTCAGGGTCCTTGGGCCTCACAGAGGCTAACTCGGTCCTCACGCCTGGCGTAAAGGATCCGCAGCCGGATTATGAGGCGCAGAAACATGATGAACATGAGCATCAGGAGGAGAAGACTTATGGGCTGGTTGGACTTGGTGAAAGGGGGTCAAACCGTGCGCTTGATGGGCCTATGCTCGGCAGAACCGATGAGAGCAAAGCGGCTCTTGCCCCGGAAGCCAAGACCAAGTCGAAAAGATCTGATCGCAGAATTATATTCTGTGACACTCCAAAGATATATGAAGTTCCTGCATATTCCGAGATCTATGGGTGTCCTCCTCGATTTCTTGCTGCGACCTCAGAAGGTTGGAAACAAGCTTCCGCACACTCTGACCCATTTACTTCAAAGTCCGGATTGGTGATGAGGGCGAGGTGTGCCAAGATCCACAATCAAGCAAGCAAGCATGAAGCTCGGTTGTACAGAAGATCATTGCTCAAGAGGTTGAGCGCTGTCAATGGTATGAAACATGTGAAGGCGTTGGTCACTGAGTCTGTCACATGCCCATTGAATGAAGAATTTAGCTCGCCATCGGTTGTGTCATTGGCAGCAAAAGCAGATCCTGAGGACCACATCTTTCGCACTTCCAATGTTGTCATGGCTAACCGCACGCCGCCTAACAAGAAGACTGGGGCGAAAAGGATGGGAGCTAAAGCGGTAAAGAGTATGGAGAAGGTCTCGACGGCCTATACTCTCAGTCCAGAAGATGCCACGAATTATCGGGCACTGTCTGCTAGGGCAAATTTCTTGGCCCAAGACAGGTCTGATATAGGCTACTCCGGCAAGGAACTGTGTAGGGAATTTGCTGTGCCCACACGAAATTCCTATGCTCGACTCAAGCGAGTCGCTCGGTACCTTGTCGGTAAACCCCGACTAGTCTACGACTACAAATGGGGCAGCGCCGATGCTGAGGACGCCATCGACATATACGTGGATACGGACTTCGCGGGTTGCAAGGAATCGCGAAGATCCACGTCTGGGGGCGTTTGTCTGTACCATGGGTCCAATGTTAAGCACTGGTCCAAAACCCAGACAACAATCGCCCTATCGTCGGGCGAGGCCGAATTGCACGGCATTGGCGCTGGGATTGCACAAGGATTGGGTCTCCAGAGCATCGCTCGGGACCTCGGATTTCACGTGAGCATCCGAGTGCACACTGATGCCACCGCTGCATTGGGAATATGCAGACGCAGAGGCCTCGGTAAAATCAGACATCTTGATGTGACTGATTTATGGTGCCAAGAAAAGGTACGCACCGGTGCAGTCACGCTGCACAAAGTGCTGGGGGCTGACAATCCAGCCGACATCATGACCAAGTACACGGACCGGGCCGTTCTCGAGAAGATGTTGGGATTGATGAATTTGCGGCAGATGTCTGGGAGGGCGGAATGTGCGCCCGCCGCCGCCGGCTGCTAAACTTCAAGATTTTGGGTCAATGAAATTGACCGCGGGTACATTACATTACGTACTACATACCAGCGGCCAGCGAAAGCAGCTATTCCAATACCCTTCCAAGGATGC
>JAKMCX010000126.1 GCA_022428285.1 Flavobacteriales bacterium | reverse complement strand
TTCATTTGTTGTGTATGGTTTTGAACGTGTTCAACGTACACACCAAAACCGAAGAGGAGAGGTCTTGTTCAAGATAATTGTAAAAAAAGTGAACGGAATAAATCAGGGCTCGGCCGATTGCTCTGTTAATCAAGGGCTTGCAGCGTTGAAAAAATTTTGTGCATCGGAAGGCCCATGACGGTGTAAAAGCTCCCTTCAAGAGTATGAATGCCGCAGGCCCCGATTAAATCTTGAGCGCCATACGCGCCAGCTTTGTCGAATGGTTGGTGGTGACTGACGTAATGCTGGATGAATTCATCCGAGAGGTGTAGAAAAGACACCTTGACGGTATCATGGTCTGTTTTCAGCATGTCAGGAGCGCTGCCATCCACAATGGTAAACGCTGTGGTGACCTCATGGGTTTTTCCGGACAGCCTGCGGATCATGTCCATGGCTTCTTCTGGTGATCCTGGTTTTTCCAAAGTGTCGCCCTCCAACTGCACGACGGTATCGCTTGTGATGAGAATTTCTTCGCTGGTCAATCCGGGTGCGGCAGCACGGGCCTTGAGTTCGCTCAAAAACCGAGGAATGTCCGGGCCGGCAATGCTTTCAGGGTAAATTTCATCCGCTCCAATGGGGCGGATTTCAAAAGGGATGCCCAGCATCCCAATGAGCTGTTTGCGCCTGGGGGAGGCGCTGGCGAGGACCAATTTGCGCTGTTGCAGTCCGGGCAAAAGCGGAAGGGCAGAAGGGGTGTCTGGGGTGAAGAGCATGGTAAGCGTTTAACAACGGTGCAAAACAACAGTCCTCCGGTGGATGCGTTCATGTGAAAGGCCGGAAACACAGGCGTAATTTCGTGCCCATATCGCGCCCGCAATGGACAGCATTCTGATTCTTGACTTTGGTTCTCAATACACCCAGCTCATTGCCCGTCGGGTCAGGGAGCTCAACACCTACGCGGAAATCAAGCCGTGGAACGGAAATTGGAGGTCCTTGCTGGACACTGCGCCCGCAGACGATGCGCTCGGACGGGTATGGAAAGGGGTGATCCTTTCGGGCAGTCCACACAGCGTGAGGGAGGACAATGCGCCTGCTCCTGATTTGGAGGGCGTCAGGGGGCGGTGGCCCGTGCTTGGCGTTTGTTTTGGGGCGCAATGGCTGGCCCAAGACAGTGGTGGACGCGTTGAGGCGAGCGACAGCCGGGAATATGGACGCGCCCACCTGAACCACATCGACACTTCGGACCGCTTGTTTGAAGGGATGACCGAGGGCAAGCAAGTCTGGATGAGCCATGGCGATACGATCCAATCGGTGGGCGACAAAGCCCGCGTGACCTGTTCAACCCATGACGTGACGTTTGCTGGATTCTCGTTCCAAGAGGAGCCTACTTGGGGCATTCAGTTCCACCCAGAAGTCTACCACAGTGAAGAAGGGCTAATGCTCTTGCGCAATTACGTCCATGGAATCTGCGGCTGCGCAGCTGATTGGACACCTGCGCACTTTGTAGACTCCACCGTCGAGGAGCTCAAGGAGCAGCTGGGCGAGGACCGGGTGGTGCTCGGTTTGAGTGGAGGGGTAGACTCCAGTGTCGCAGCCATGTTGCTCCATAGGGCCATTGGGGACCGCCTGTTTTGCATTTTCGTCGACAATGGATTGCTGCGGAAGCACGAATTCGAGGAGGTGATGAAGGGCTACGAAGGCCTTGGGCTCAACGTCAAGGGGGTGCGGGCGGCTGATCGGTTTTATGAAGCGCTTTCCGGCGTTTCAGATCCCGAAGGCAAGCGCAAGGCGATTGGAGCCACTTTCATCGATGTATTTGACCACGAGAGCGGTCTGCTCGATGGCGTAAAATGGCTGGGCCAAGGCACCATCTATCCTGATGTCATTGAGAGCGTTTCAGCCACTGGAGGTCCGAGCGCGACCATCAAGTCCCACCACAACGTGGGGGGGCTTCCCGATTACATGAAGTTGCAAGTGGTTGAGCCACTGCGCATGCTGTTCAAGGATGAGGTGCGCCGCGTGGGACGCGAAATGGGCATGTCTCAGGAGTTGCTAGGCCGGCATCCTTTTCCGGGCCCAGGACTGGGGATTCGCATCCTGGGAGAAGTCACCCCAGAAAAGGTGGATTTACTTCAGAATGCCGATCGCATCTGGACCGACAAGCTGCGAGAGCACGGCCACTATGACCGTGTTTGGCAGGCCGGGACCATCCTGTTGCCCGTGCAAAGCGTGGGTGTGATGGGGGATGAACGGACCTATGAGCAAGCCGTAGCGCTGCGCGCTGTGACCTCAACCGACGGAATGACGGCCGACTGGGTTGACTTTCCACACGCCTTCTTGGCCGAGGTTTCCAATGCCATCATCAACAAAGTCAGGGGGATCAACAGGGTCGTCTATGACATTTCTTCCAAGCCGCCAGCTACCATAGAATGGGAATGATGCGCCTCCTCCAACGACTGACCTGCTTGTTGGGTGTCTTGTTGCTCCTCGTTCAGGTAAAGGCACAGACACAAACAACCCATACGGTATTGCGAAAGGAGACCGCTTATGGGATTGCCAGGTCCTATGGGGTGGACTTAAACGCATTGTACACCTTGAATCCTTGGGCAGAAGGCGGCATCCGTAAAGGAGATGTGCTTCGCATTCCTGAAGTGCCAGAAGAGCAAGGTTCAGAACAGGGGAGCGTTTCCCCCTCCAACGGGGCGGAGAAGGACAGCTTGCCGAGCGCAGCGGTGCCAGCGGTTCCAGTGATGGAAGAGGCGGGCGCGGCGGTGGTACAGGTGCCCGGAGACTCTGTGCCAAGGCCGAGGCCTGTGCCGCCTATCTGGTCCATGGATACCGTGCGCGTGGCCGTCTTTTTGCCGTTTTTCTCTGGGCGTGACAGTTTGAGCCGACAAGAGGCCCGTTTGCGGGAAATCGCAAGCGATTGTGCTGCGGGCATCCGTTTGGCGCTCGATGACAACCAGCGTGTCGGAGCGCACCTTGAAGTCCGCTTTTTGGATACAGGCCGGGACACTTCTGGCAATTTATTGTGCGCCCCGCAGGACCTGGACGCCCTTGGCGGGCCTGTCCACATTGCTTTGGGACCGCTCAAGCGCTCTCAGTTTTTTGAGGTCCGCGAGTGGCCCGGGATGGGGGGCGCCGTCCATGTCGCCCTGACCGATTTGGGGACGCGTCTGGCCATCGAAAGACCGAATGTTTTGATGCCCTACCCCCAAGTGGAGCAGCGGATGGAGATGTTGGCCGCTCATGTGGCTGAACACCACCGAGGCGAGCAAGTTTTGCTCCTGGCAACCGGCGACATCCGAAACATCCAGGCCGAATCGGCATTTCGAGACGCATGGGCCAAACACGCTGCCTTGGACAGCTTGCTGGTGATGAGCGAAGTCGAGGTGGCATCTCGCGGTCTGGGAACCTTGCGGGACTCCTTGACAGACGTCCGCCGCAACATTCTAGTCGTGCCAGGAGGCAAGGCGAACCGGTCTTTTGCGGGGGTGTTGCAGACCGAAATTCAATTGGGGGACTCGTTGGATTTTGTGGTCTACGCAGACGGAGACTGGAAGAAGTTTGACTTTTTGGATCCCGATTTGCGCGAGCGGGTGGGGTTCACTGTGGTCGATGG
>JAKMCX010000195.1 GCA_022428285.1 Flavobacteriales bacterium | reverse complement strand
TCTAGGATACGATGAAGTCCAAGGTCAGCGATAAACTCCGGGTATTGATCATAGGCCGCGGAAGGATGGGGACAGCCGTGCAGGAATCGGCACTGTTCCGGGGCCACGAGGTTGTGGCGGTGATGGGCCGAGCAGATGTGGTTTTGGATGATTGGCCGGAAGCTGATGTAGCGGTGGAATTCACGGCTCCAACCAGTGTGGTTTCGGTGATGGCCGCCTGCCGAGACCGCGGCATTCCTTTGGTGAGTGGGACCACTGGATGGACGGATTACCGTCCCGAAGTGGAGGCTGCTACCGTTCAAGCAGGACACCCGTTGGTGTGGGCTCCGAACTTTTCAAAAGGGGTCTACCTCTTTCGCAAGGCGCTCAAGGCCGTTGCAGAGGAGATGCAGGGCCACGCTGAATTTCAGCCGTCGGTTCATGAAGTGCACCACACCGGAAAGGTGGACGCCCCCAGTGGTACAGCGCTTGCGGTGGCAGACGATCTCCACGAAATGGGATGGAATGAGGTGGGGGTAACCGCGCAGCGTTTGGCGGGTGTACCCGGCACCCATCAGGTGGAATGGCGCAGTGAGATTGACAGCATGAGCTTGGTGCACAGTGCGCACAACCGGCGCGGCTTTGCGCAGGGTGCGGTTGAGGCGGCCGAGTGGTTGGTCCATCGAAGTGATCCTTGCAATAAGATTTTCGGCATGAACGACGTTTGGGGTTGATATTGCACCCTGTCTTTAGCGTTCTTTCCAGTCCCATGAGCCTCCCTCTGATTCTGCTTCTCGCCCTTCCATTGTTTCACATGGTCACGCTGCCGAAGTTGTTCGCGCGGGCGGGTTTGACCCCTTGGCATGGATGTGTTCCCGGACTCAATTACTGGGTGTTGTTGAACATGCTCAACAGGCCCAAGCAATGGATGCTCCCCCTTTTGTTTCCTGGGCCGAACCTCTTGATGGCCACCATACTGCACGTGGAGCTGGGCATTGCGTTTGGGAAGCGTTCCACTCCCCTGCAGTGGTTTTTTGGGGCGCTGCCTTGGGGCGCATTGCCTTGGCTGGCCTTTGCAGACGACGCTGCTTTTGTAGGGCCCCGCGATTGGACCAACGTCAAGAAATCGTGGAGGCGCGAATGGTCGGAGGCCATTTTGTGGGCCACGGTGGTCGCTTCTTTGATCCGCGGTTACGTCTTCGAGGCGTTCACCATACCGACGGCATCCATGGAGGACAGCATGCTCGTGGGAGATTACCTCGTGGTGAGCAAGATGAGCTATGGTGCCAAGTTGCCTGAGACCCCGCTTTCACTGCCCTTTGTGCACAATGCGATCCCGGGCACGGCCTTGAGAAACAGCTATCTGGAGTGGGTGAAGCTGCCCTATCAGCGCCTCCCAGGCTTTGGTTCAGTGGACCGTTATGATGCCGTGGTATTCAACTTCCCCAATGGTGACTCGGTCATTGTAGACGCCTATCTGGCCGGCCACGATTACCATGCTTTGATCCGACAACGGGCCTTGGGTTTTGCCGGAGGAGATCCAGTGGCGTATGAAGCGGACCGGAGCCGTTTCAACGAAATGGCGCGCAAGGATTGGGCCCGGACCCATGGCATCAAGCCGCGCCCAGTCGACAAAAAGGAACACTATGTCAAGCGTTGTGTGGGCTTGCCTGGCGAGGATTTGGCCATCGTGGACCGCAAGTTGGTCATCGACGGACAAGAAGTCGAAAGCCCCCCTGGTTTGCAATTCAACTACCTCGTACGCCTCAAGCGCGAAGCCGACCTGCGCATCATTCGCGACCGCCTTGGCCTCACCGACATCGACATCCAAGGCAAAGGCGGTGGGGGCACTTACTTCATGGCCCTTCGCGAGGATGAGGCGGCCTTGCTCGAGTCCCAAAACATGGTGGCAGAGATTCAAATCTTTGATTCTTCCTCTCGGCGTGGGACGTTGGACATGTACCCCAACACCAACAAGTTTGACTTTGCGACTTGGGACCTGGACAACTATGGCCCCATCCATCTTCCCGAAGCGGGCGAGACTGTAGAGCTTACACCACGCAACGTCACGCTCTACAGGCGTGCCATCACAGCGTATGAAGGCCATACCCTCGAAGAGCGGAACGGAGAAGTTCTGATCGATGGCGTTCCAGCCACTTCTTACACCTTTGCCCAAGGCTATTTCTGGCTCATGGGAGACAACCGCCATTCATCGGCAGACAGCCGCTATTGGGGTTTTGTGCCAGAAGATCATGTTGTGGGCAAGGCTTCGTTTACTTGGTTTAGCAAGATGAACGATGAGCAACATGGCACCTCCGGCATCCGCTGGGACCGCATGTTCAAGTCGGTGAAGTGACGCTGAAGGTTTACCGCCTCCCCCTCTGTCCTTTTCCACCCATCCCTTGGTGGAGTTTGGCCGCGTCAGGGCAAGTGGCCTTGGATGGTTTGGAACATTACCCCAAGCGGACTTTTCGCAACAGGTACACCTTGATGCAGTCGACCGGACCAATGGAGATGACCATTCCGGTAGAAAGGCGCGGTGGGCGTCCCCGTGCCCAGGACGAGACCAACCGCATGGGGGGCGATCACGACCGCAAGGCTTGGCAAGCCATTAAAACGGCCTATGGCAGGGCGCCTTTTTTTGAGGAAATGGAAGATGAGCTCCGCGGACTGTTTGAGGATGGTCCCGGTACCCTTGGAGCATGGAACCGGGCCTCCATAGTCTGGGCCTCTTCATGGCTTGACATCCCTGTACCTACGGACGTCTCTGCTGCGGAATACCCTGATACAGAATCTGTGGATTTGCCGTCTTTGGTGGCGTCTTTTGCGGCAGGCCGCAGTTGCAATTGGTCGCATGTGTGGCAAGACAGGCAGCGGAGCATCCCCTTTGAATCCTTGGGGATTTTGGACCTCTTGCTGCACCTTGGTCCAGAGGCAGGCGCCGGGGTTATGCCGATTCCACAGAGTGGATTTCCGCGTCCAGGATCACATCCAGAATGACAATGCGGGCCTCTTCGACGAGGTAGTAAATGCGGTGGTTGTGGGCCAAAACACTCCGCACGTCACCAAATTTTGCATCGAACCTGGCCTTTCGCGCGCCATTTGGTGCGGCGTTGCGGCCCAAGGAGCGGACCACAGATAGGATTTCGTCCTTTGACTTTTCGGCGCCAATGAGCGAAGCGCCTTGAAGGTGATGGATGATGCGTTCCATGGCGGTCATGGCGCGGTCTGCTATGATGACGGTTCTGTTCACAGGCACAAGATCGCCATGCGCGAACAAAGCGGCTCATAAATCGGCATGGGATTGGAAAAGTCCAGCCGTCCCTGCCCCTACTTTTGGCGCATGGAGAATGTCATTGAGGCCTTGGCCAAGACGCCACTTTATGATGTGCATGTAGCCGCTGGCGCGAGGATGGTTCCTTTTGCCGGGTTCGAAATGCCCGTTCAATACACGGGGTTGCGCGCCGAGCACGAGGCTGTGCGCAATGCGGCGGGTTTGTTTGATGTCAGCCACATGGGAGAGCTCTGGTTTTCTGGGGCTGGTGCCAAGAAATACCTGCAGCATCTGCTGGCGGGTGACATAGAAAAGGCGGCTCCCGGAAGGGCTTTGTACACCTGTTTGCTGAATGAAGAAGGCGGCATTGTAGAAGACCTGCTGGTCTACGGGTATGAAGACCGTTATATGCTGGTGGTCAACGCATCGAACCGTGCTGAGGTCGTGGCCCTCGTCAGGGAGACTTTGACAGAGGATGTGCAGTTTGAGGATGCGAGTGAACGGACAGCATTGCTCGCTTTGCAGGGTCCCCTCTCGGACGGGGTCATGCAGGCTGCAGGCATGGACCTTTCAGACCTCAAATATTACCACCACCGCACCATGGCCATTCATGGCACAGAGGTCATCGTGGGGGCAACGGGATATACCGGTGAGCGTGGATTTGAGCTTTACGTTCCTGCGGAAAATGCAGCGGAGATTTGGCGGAGCTTGATGGCTGCGGGTGGGTCTTTAGGACTTCTTCCTTGTGGCCTTGGTGCACGGGACACCTTGCGCCTCGAAAAGGGGTTTTGTTTGCATGGCAACGACATCGGCCCCGACCACAACCCTGTAGAAGCAGGACTGTCGTGGACGGTGGGATGGAAAACAGAATTCCGAGGTCAGCCCGCTTTGGCCGCTGTCCGTGAAAGCGGTCCAGGGCAAAAGTTGGTCGGTTTCAATTTGACAGAGCGCGGAATTCCCCGAAAGGATTACGCCATTGTAGATGCAGAGGGACACCCCATCGGACGGGTCACAAGTGGCACGCAGTCGCCATCACTCGGCCAGGCCATTGG
>JAKMCX010000091.1 GCA_022428285.1 Flavobacteriales bacterium | reverse complement strand
GTCGTAATCAGCGTCAATGTGCGCTTGGTTGGCGGCTTGGGCTGTGGCCAAGTTGGCTTTGTAGGTGGCGTTGGCCGATGCAGCGTCTGATGATGCAGGAGCCTGGCTGCAGCTGGCAAGCACGGCGAAAGCGAAAAGGGGTAAAATCCTCATGTTTTGGAAGGGTTTATGAACCCGCAAACTACCCCCTACAAACCAGCATCCCCATCACTTGACCTCAACTTCCAAACAAACTGAAAACAAGAGTCTTAGTAGAGACTCCCGGCCTTTGTTTGCTGTGCACCAACATCTTAGGTGCAATCAACAATAATGGTGTTCGCTCTGTCTTCTTGCCTTTAATTGCAGGCATCATGTTGGACGTGAACAGCCCCTCAACGCGCAATTGGGTTTCGCCTTTACAGCTGTGGCTTGGCATCGGAATGGTGTTGGTGCTGCTGTCTATGGGGTGTCATCCGGTGCAGCAGTCGGCCCAGCACGATGGGCCCTCCATGGTGTGGATCGTGTGCGAGGACCAAGGGCTGTTCTTTCCGGAGTATGGCGATTCAACCGTGGCCATGCCCGCCATCGCCGCGTTGGCGGCAGAGGGGACGGTGTTCGACAACATGTTTGCTGTATCCCCGGTATGTGCCCCTTCGCGCAGCAGCATCCTCACAGGCTTGATGCCCACGGCCATGGGAACCCAACACATGAGGGCCTATGGCAAAGCCAAGAGGGCCAACCCCCACTCTGGCCTGCCATTTTATTCTGCGCCTGCGCCCGATGGGGTCAGGGCCTTCACCGAGTACTTGCGCCAGCGCAGGGTGTATTGCACCAACCGCTCCAAAGAGGACTACAACTTTGAGACGCCACCATTGGCTTGGGACGACTCCTCTCCCACTGCGCATTGGCGCAACAGGCCACATGGCGCGCCTTTCTTTTCTGTGTTCAATCTGTTTGCCTGCCATGAATCTCAAGTCTGGGCCCGTTCAGAACGCCCGTGTCCCGTGACGCCCGACCAGGTCCAGGTGCCCCCCATGCTGCCAGACGACCCGGCAGTGCGCGCCGATCTGGCCACCAATTACTGCAACCTCATGACGGTGGACAGCATGGTGGGCGCCCTAGTGACTGAGCTCAAAGCGGACGGGCTCTATGACCAAACCACCATTGTGTTTACCAGCGATCACGGCGGTCCGTTTCCCGGCTTCAAGCGGTCGGTGAGCGATGCGGGGCTTCATGTGCCCTTCGTGGTAAAGTGGTCCAAGTACATGGGCTCGGAGCCCCGGCACCATGGGCTTTTTTCCTTTCTCGATTTGGCGCCCATGGCCCTCGCGTATTTTGGAATCGAGGTCCCCTCGGCCCTGTCAGGCATGCCGATCACCCCTGAATCAACAGGCCATGCTGCTGTCTTTGGGGCCGGTGACCGCTTTGATTCTGAGCTGCACCGCAAGCGGAGCATCCGTACGCGGCGTTGGCGGCTCACGCACAACCAACTCCAAACCCCAGGGTTGAGCACCGGGATTGCGTTCCGCAATCAAATGGCAACAATGAAGGCCATGGCCGCCCAATTTGAGATTCAAAACGGAGAGGCCAATGTTAGCCCCTCGGCCGCGGTGGCTGAATGGGAACTGTTCGATGTTTTGGCCGATCCGTGGTGCACCCACAACAAGGCAACTGAAGTAGGGTTTCAGCCCACATTGGACAGCCTCAGAGGACTGTTGAACCAAGAATTCGCCGAGCAAGACTGGGGCCAATGGGACGAATCAGAGATGGTGGAGCACTTCTCTGCCACCGTCTCCGCGGCTCCCTTGGAAGAGGCGGTCTTGACGCAGACTGAACAGGGCTGGCAGCTGTCCCACCCCAATGCCCAAGTCTCGTTGGGCTGGCGCTGTGCAGACCCCAACGCCCCCTCTTGGAACGTCGCGCCCATTCCGAGTGATCTCGGCTGCGACACATTGGAGACCTTGGCCCACCGGATAGGTTGGCCTCCGGCAATGGGCCGGAGCGCATTGCGTTGATCTGCATGGGCCAGCGCCATGGTGCGCACTTGGACTCAGCTTCAGTGCACCACCAACCGCTCTCTCCACCCCCATTCCTCGACCTGGACCACATAGAGCCCATGGGTCAAGCTGCTCAGGTCCAAGGTCGCCTTGGGGCCCTGTGCCTTCTGAACCAGCACCTCTCGACCTTGACCATCAAAAACGCGGGCTTCCCAGTTCGATCCTAAAGCACCGTCACAGGCCAGGGTGACATGGCTGTGCGATGTCGGATTGGGGTACATCTGAACCAACGGCGAGGATTGCTCTGTGATGTCGCTGGTGTAGTCATATTCGCCGCATTGATTCGCATAGGAATCGCAGATCCAAGAGGACAACGCGCCGGCTACGGTCGACAGCGTCAGGTCGTAGTTGTCGGCATTGCCGAGGTGGGCAACATGGCCACCTCCCTCAATAGAAGCGAAGCAATGGGTCAGTCCAATGTCTTCTGCGTGGTCGTGAATGGAGGCGCTTCCGTCCACTTCAATCACAGGAAACCCCAGCAGGGAAACCATGTCCGTTCCATAAGGCACCGTGGCATCTGCGTCGCCGTGCACAGACACAAGCGGCACATCTCCTGGGGCAATCCAATCGGCATCGCGCAACGCGCCACAAATGTTGAAGACGCCCGCCACATCGGAAGAGTATCCGGGGTTGCCTGAATCGCCTTCCAATCCGCCGCCCATGCCCGGCTGGCTCTCGTCAATGTTGTTTGGAATCTCAGAGTCTTGGTCCACGTAGGCGTGATGCAGCGCAACGAATCCTCCAGCCGATACGCCGCCTATGAAAATGCGGTCGACATCGATTCCCCAGGGGTTGCCTTCCTCTTCCACCGATTTGCGGAAATACCGCACCACAGCGCGGCTGTCGTGCACCCCGCGCCACACGGCTTGGACAAGTTCGTTCTCGAGGTCAAATGAAGGCGCAATGCCCAGTCGGTATGAAATGCTGGCCACAGCGTACCCCATGCGCGCGAAATCCTCGCACAGGGGCACCACCTCCATGCCATCGTTGGACCCCGCAAGGAAAAATCCCCCGTGGGCCATGATCAGCAAAGGACGTTCCGCCTCTGCATTGCCCACGGCTTCATAAAAATCAAACACCAACTCCGTGTTTTCGCCCAATGCGCCCAAGTTGCTGCCATAGACATGGTCCTCGGAAACGGAGACATTGTCAAAGGCCGAAGTGTATCGGTAGCGTTCACCGTCGCAGTCGGACTGTGCATGGACGGAAAATGCGCCCACAAACAGGGCCGCAAGGGTACTCAAAACTCTATGCGTCATGTGGTTGATCAGCTTCTCTTGGGTCAAGGTTGTTCGTCCAAAGCATGCAGCTCATGCAGCACGTATTTGGCCATGGTATTGGGATCTGCGTTTTCGCCATGGGCGGTCCACAGTGCTGCCCCCGTTGATGTGCTCACCAGCTTCACATCTGCGATGGTTTTGCCCGAGCGACATCCCAATGTACCAAACAACATGGCTTCGGCTCCCAGCAGCATGCCTGCCTCAATGAGCTCAGAATCTTCGAACGCCCCTTCTGCCATGTTTTTAGTTTGCTCCTCAATCAAGTGGTCCATCTCTTGGCGGTCCACCAATGTGTATTTGCTCAGCAATTCTGCGCCCAATCGCTCGACCCATTGTTTGCTCGACACCCTTTTACAATCAAAGCCTGACTCGCCAATAGCAGCGATGGTTTTGGCCGCATTGGGCGAAGGCCCCAGGTTTACGTCCAACTCGTAATGGGCTCCATTTTTAATCCTCTGCACCAATTCATACGCGATGTCAGAAGGACAGCGACCTGCCAAGCTTGGTTGATCAAAACGCACCGAACACATGGTCTCGCCAGTCTCTTGGTCATTGATAGCCGCCCTCAATTCAGTGGCCGTAAAGCCGCATCGCACGGAGTTGCGATAGGTGTAGTTAAAGGTGAATGTATACACCTGTGGCGGCGTCCAAGGGCCCTCTTTGGACACCGGGCGCTGCGGTGTATCTGCATCGGGATTAAGCGCAATATTCTTTCCAGGAAGGGCAACAAACACGCTTTGCTTTACCCCTTCTCGAATCCCTTCAATAACGCCGTCTTTGATGCCTGACTCCCTGAGGTACCGCACCAACTTGTTCTCCTTCATGGGGAGTATAGTGGGGTCCACCTTGAGCGCGTTGGTCAAGAGCTGATGAATGTCCACCAAAACATCCCGCTCATCTGTTTCAACTGCAGGAGGTTCCATGAACCTGGCAGCCTGTTGATGGGTCACCACATTGAATCCTGCCCGCTCGAACTCACTCCAAAATTTAGAGGCGAAACCGCACTGATCTCCTTGTAAGTTCATGGCCAAGTAATCCGGAGTTTTGAACGGATTCGGAACGTCCACCCTGTAGGTCTGAGCGCAAATGGCAGGCCCCAAAACAACCGCACAAATCAAAATCAAGCCGGACTTCATGCCCGGAAGATAGGAGGCGCGAAGTAGTGTTGGTTGGATAATATCAAAGTCCTCACCCGCTTGGGCTGGGGCACTCTCGATTTGGGCTCGTTGCTGGACGAGACTGCGCTAAGCCGCTAATCTCGATTTCTTTGACCCTTTGCCAAGACTGCAATCACCGTAGTTTGTCTGTGGCTGAGATGGACCTACAAATCGGGTTAAATTGCGGGTGAACCAAACCAATCACCATGAAGCCTAGACTCTTCATCCTCTTGCTCATAGCTGCCGCCTCTGCACAAGTGTCACATGCCCAAGACGTTCTCGGCTGCACCGCCATCTATGCGGACAACTACAACCCGGACGCCACCATCAACGACGGCACCTGCAACTATGACCTGCCCCTGCTTTTAGGCGACGGGTATTGTATTGGCGAACTTTTAAATGGGGGTGTTCTATGGCAAGACTTGAGGGGTATCAGTTATCAAGGTGGTGTAATTGTGCACGTGGATGAGAATGAGGGGAAGGCTTTGGTATGTGACGAAACTGACTACAACGGAGGTCAAACGTACACTTGGGGTTGTTACGGAACCACAATTGCACCTGCGGATGAACAATGTGCTTTGTATCAAGGAGAAGCGAATACACAGGCAATTGTGACCAACGGTTGTGTGGACAACCCGGATGCAGCCAATACAGCCTACCAAGCAACCGTAGATGGTTTTACAGACTGGTTTCTTCCAACACCGGCAGAATACTATTATGCGTACACCTGTCCGGGATGGAACTCAGGGCTAAGCAGCAGTTACGACTACTGGACCAGTTCTCAGCGCACTTCAACTAGCGCTTATTACTGGGATCCAGGCGACCCCTCCTATTGCTACTTTGACCAATCTAAGGGGAGTCCCAACAGAATCCGATTGATGCGCTATGTGGACATCAGTCAGAACTGTTTGGAGCAAGGGATTTGTGGCGATTGGCAATACAACGGAGAGCAGTTGCAGCCGGAGAACGCAGGGGTAAGTTGCAACTATGGGCTATTCAACTGTTCCGCCATTGGTGATGGGGTGTGGAACCAGATTGTGGCTGGCATTTACCCGGCTTCTGCGACTTCCCTTCAATATGGATTGGGATGGGATCGCGACTTGATTTTGAACATCCCGACCACCTATCCGCTGGATGGGAACGACTATGATATTGTCGACTACACCATCACCGGTATTGACGGCATCCCAACGGGCATCTCGTCGGGATTGCAAGTCAACGATGCAGTTGGACAGAATGGACAGCTGTGCTGCAGCCTGAGTGGAACGGCACTTGAAGAGGGGACGTTCACATTGACGGTG
>JAKMCX010000081.1 GCA_022428285.1 Flavobacteriales bacterium | reverse complement strand
GGCGCCAACAGCCAGAACTACTACTACTTCTTCTACGATTGGACAGTGTCGGTCGACGCCGTGGGCTGCGCCTCCGAGCGCGTGCCGCTGACGGTCACCGTGACCAACCCGTCCAGCGTGGGACAGATCGCAGGCCTGAGCAGCATCGACGCCTACCCGAACCCCACGGCCGGCGCCCTGACGCTCGACCTCGACCTCGGCGCCAACGTCCTCGACCTCAACGTCGCCATCCTGGACCTCCAGGGCCGCACCGTGCAGTCCACCAACTGGAGCGGCCAGACCTCCGGCCAGCGCCAGCTCGACCTCACCTCATTGGCACCCGGCCACTACACCGTCCGCCTCACCGACGGCACCGGCCAATGGCGCCTCCCCGTCGTCCGCAACTGATCGACACTACATCGGCTCTGCCGACCCAAAACGAAAGCGGCCCCACTCGGGGCCGCTTTCTTTTTACCTAGCCCATTTGAGCTTTGGCGGAACAGGTGGTTCGACCGAACTTGACAACTCCAGCAATAGATTGTGCCATGCGAGAAGCGACCAAAGCCCTGATTGAATTCCGTGATGCCCGAGATTGGAAGCAGTTTCACGATCCGAAGAATCTGGCGTCGGCATTGGGCATCGAAGCGGCGGAGTTAAACGAGGTCTTCCTTTGGAAGTCGACAGAAGGCTCTCGCGACGTGGACATCAACCGGGTAAAGGAAGAACTGGCAGATGTATTCGCCTATGCTTTGCTGATGGCAGAAGCCTTTGGTTTGGATCCTGAGCAGATCGTGTTGGACAAGGTCAAAGCCAACGCCAAGAAGTACCCTGTCGACAAAGCCAAAGGGACAGCTGCAAAATATACCGAGCTCTGATGCTGGTTTACCAGAACTCGCTGCAAGGCTTCAAGCAGGATGTGGGGTTCAATCGCATCGACACCTTGGTGGCAGATGCGGTCAAAGAACACCTAGGACACAGGGTAGGAGAATCTGAACAGCGCTCTTGGCAGAATTCGCTCAGCCGGGTGGGGGCCACGATGCTCGCAGACCGTGAGCTTCCCGAAGACGCCCATGTGGCCATCGAATGTCAGTTGCCCATGAGCAACAAGCGCATCGACTTTGTGCTCAGCGGATTGGATGGCGAAGGGCAGCCCAATGTGTGCATTGTGGAATTGAAACAATGGGACTCTGCCCAGGCGACCGACATCGACGGGGTGGTGCGAACAGCGCTCGGTGGTGGTCTTCACCAGACTCAGCATCCGTCGTACCAAGCATGGTCGTATGCGGCCTACCTCGAATACTTCAATGAGGCCGTGGAGACAGATTCCATCGGGCTTCACCCTTGTGCCTATTTGCACAACTACACCGATGACGGCGTCTTGACCGATGCGTTTTATGCGCCGCACACTTCCAAGGCCCCCATTTTTTTCAAAGAGGATGCAGAGCGGCTGCTTCAGTTTTTGCGGCAGCATGTGAAGTGTGGCGATGCAGGCAAGACGATGTACGCCATTGAGAATGGCCGCATCCGCCCATCCAAGAAACTCGCAGATTCGGTCAAGGGCATGCTCAAAGGCAAGCGCGAGTTTGTGCTGCTTGACGAGCAAAAAGTGGCCCATGGCTTGGCCATGCGTGCGATGCAAAAGGCAACAGGCCCCGGAGCCAAGAAGCAAGTGCTCATTGTCCGTGGTGGTCCCGGGACGGGCAAGTCGGTCGTCGCGATCAACCTGCTTTCCGATGCCTTGGTGAAGGGATGGAATGCGGCCTACGTCTCCAAGAATGCTGCTCCGAGGGCAGTATATGAGAGCAAGCTCACCGGGACTTTCAGAAAATCCCAAATCACGGCACTGTTCCGGGGCTCAGGTCAGTTCATCACCACTGGCCCGAACACCTATGATGCCTTGATCGTCGATGAAGCCCACAGGCTCAATGAGAAGTCAGGTCTCTACAGCAATTTGGGTGAAAATCAGATTGCAGAAATCATCCGTTCCGCTCGAACGAGCATATTCTTTTTGGATGAACGGCAACGCATTCACTTGAAGGACAAAGGCAGCGAGGCGGAGATTCGGGATTGGGCATCCGCAGAAAATGCAGAGGTTGAGGTCTGCGATTTGCCTTCCCAATTCAGGTGCAATGGATCGGACGGATACTTGGCATGGCTAGACAACATGTTGGACGTTCGCCAAACAGCCGTCTCCTCTTTGTCGGGCGTAGGTTATGAATTCGGAGTTGCCGAAAGTGCTGTAGCATTGGACCGATGGATACGTGCTAAAAACAACGGCAACAGCGCACGCATTGTCGCAGGTTACTGTTGGGATTGGAATTCAAAAAAACACCCGGCTCAAAACGACATAGTTCTGGATGGATATTCGGCGCAGTGGAACCTGATGGAAGATGGCAGCCTTTGGATCACCAAGCCCGAGAGCATTGATCAAGTGGGGTGCATCCACACTTGTCAAGGCCTTGAGCTGGACTACATCGGAGTGATCATTGGCCCGGACTTGCTCGTTCGAAATGGACGTGTGGTCACAGTGCCAGAGGCACGCTCCAAAAACGACCGTTCTGTTTTTGGGTGGAAGAAGATGGCACGCCAGAACCGTGAAGACACCCTGTCATTGCTGGACGATCTGATCAAGAACACCTATCGCACCTTGATGACACGCGGCATGAAGGGGTGCTTCATCTACAGCGAAGACGAGGAGACCCGCGAGTGGTTCAGCCAGCAATCCTGATCACTTGATCCGCTGTTTTTTCATGGCTTTCTCGACCTCGTCGTTGGCCAGTATTCCCCCCTTGCACACGCACACAAAGTATGCAGATTTCACGAATCCGAATGAGGGTGTTGCCGTTACCTTGTAATTAGTATGTCTGAAGAGACAGCTCACTTGAACCAAACCAAATGCGCTTCTTGCTTTCAGTGCTGATGCTCACGGCATCGGTCCCCCTTTTGTCACAAGACGATTGTGACCTGTTCAACATTCAAGAGCTGTCTGCGGCGTATTTGAATTTCACGGTCGATAGCATCATCCTTCAGCCCGATGGTTCTTACAAGGTTCACCTCAGCAATGGAACAACATACACCTTTGTTCAAGGCTGTACGGATCCAGCTTACACTGAATATGACTCGAGCGCCAACACCGACGACGGCAGCTGCTCGACATTGGTTGTGGAAGGCTGCACGATCTCGGCCTTCACTGAGTACAACGCCTCTGCGAACACGAACGACGGCAGCTGCTCGACATTGGTTGTGGAGGGCTGCACAGATCCGGCCTACACTGAGTACAACGCCTCTGCGAACACGGACGACGGTAGCTGCTCGACATTGGTTGTGGTGGGCTGCACCGATCCGTTTGCGTGCAACTTCAATGCGCAGGCCACAGTCAATTTCTCTGCCCTGTGCACCTTCGGCGATTGCGACGGCTGCAACGACCCCGACGCCATGAACTACAACCCCACCAGCACCAACGACGCCGCATGCGAATACTGCGTTGACCTCATCGCCATGGATGGTTACAGCTATTCAACAATTCAGATCGGTGACCAATGCTGGTTTGCGGAGAACCTGCGCACGACGGTGTATGCTGATGGCACGCCTATACCGGAGGTGACCGACGATACTGCATGGGAAGGATTGAGCACGGGTGCGCGCTGTGATTATTACAACGATGCAAGCAACGTTGCGACCTACGGCCGGATGTACAACTGGTATGCTGCTACGGATGCTGCGGAGCTGTGCCCAACGGGATGGCATGTGCCAACCGATGAAGAGTGGACGGCATTGGAAACTTACGTGGGTGCCAACGGCCACAGTGGCACTGAAGGCACAGCTTTGAAGTCGACATCAGGCTGGTATTCCTTGATCGTTGAAAACGGCAACGGCACGGACGACTTTGGGTTTTCGGCCCTTCCGGGCGGCTTCCGCACCAACTTTGGCGACTTCTACGATGACGGGGACTACGGCTACTGGTGGAGTTCTTCGCCCAGTAGCGGCCTTGCTTGGTACCGGTACTTGAACGCCTACAATCCAGTCATCTTCCGGACCAACCACGTTCCACGCTTCGGCTTCTCGGTCAGGTGTCTAAGGGATGCCGATTGAGCGAAGCGAAGGAGGGTTGACACTTTGAAACTTTGGAGGCCGCAGGCCGACCGGTCTGGTTTTGGATTTCATCCGGAGGATGAAATCTGAAGAAAAAGCCCCGCTGTTGAGCGGGGCTTTTTTGCTGCCTCTGCGGCTTGGTGGTCGGCGCGTTTGCCGCGCACTCGCCACTTGGACGGATCACTTGATGCCGCGCTGTTTTTTGATGGCCTCGTAGGCTTCGGTGATGCGGTCGAAGCGGGTGCGGGCTTGCTTTTGGTACTCGGCGCCCATGTCGCGTACCTTGTCAGGGTGGAACTTGACGGCCATGCGCCGGAAGGCCTTTTTGACTTCGCTGTCGCTGGCGGACTCTGCAACCTCCAGGACGGCATAGTGGGAGGCCACGTCGGTGTAGAAGCTGGCCTCGATGCTCTTGCTGTCCTTGGCACTGATGCCCATCCAGCCCGCGATCTGGCGGATGACCTCGACTTCGCTCTGGTCTACGTTGCCGTCGGCCTGGG
>JAKMCX010000069.1 GCA_022428285.1 Flavobacteriales bacterium | reverse complement strand
CAGCCGTGGTAGCAGATGCATTGCCGCAATCGTCCGTGGCGGTGAACGTCACGCTGGCAGAGCCTGTGGCGCCGCATCCGGCTTCGAGTGCAGTGAAGTCATTGGACCACGTCACATCTGAGCAGGCGTCTTCGGCGAGGGCACCTCCTTGAGCGTCGATCCAAGCATCGAGGTCCGTTGTATTGCCTTGACCATCACACTGAACGGTCAAGTCGGCAGATTCCGCAGTGACCTCTGGAGCTTGGGTATCGGTGATGGTAAACGTAGCCGAACAAGAGGCGGCATTGCCGCAGTCGTCGGTGGCTGTGAAGGTTACCGTGGCATCGCCCGTGGCACCGCAGCTGTCCGAGAGTGCCGAATAGTCATGGGTGATTGTAGCATCTCCGCAGTTGTCGGTTGCTGTGGTGGAAGCCAACCAAGCCGTCAATTCGGCTGCATTGCCATTTCCGTCACATTCGACCGTCAAGTCACCGGCACAGCTGATCATTGGTGCGAGGGTGTCGCTGATCGAAATGGCCTGGGTGCAGCTGGCAGTCGTGCTGTTGTCGCAGTTGTCCTCTGCCGTTACCGTAAAGGTCCTGGTGAAGGTGTAGGATCCTGCGCATAGCGTATCCAATGGGCCATCTTCAAATGCGATGTCGATGTCGATGGAGGCGCTGCAATTGTCCGAAACTTCAATGCTCGGGATGCCAGTATTGCTGGTGTCGGAGTCGACCAAGCAATCTGCATCAGAGAACAGCGAAGCGTCGGTTGGACAGGTGATGTTGAGGCTGGGGGCCACAGTGTCGATCAGCTCGATGAACTGAGTGAACGAGCTTGTGTTCTCGCAGTCGTCCGTCACCGTGTATTCGCGCATCAGCGTGGAGAACGGCTGCACGCAGCCACCGCTAAACGGCATGTCCACAAACGTGATGGTGACATCGCCACAATCGTCAGTAGCTGAGATCAGGATGTTGTTGGGGTCTGAATCGTCATCTCCGTATGCATCGCATGCAATGCTGATGTTCATCTCGCCGGTCACCTCAGGTGCGGTTTCATCCACAATGGTCAGCAACTGAATGGTTGTACTGGCGTTGCCGCAATCGTCCACAAAGGTGTAGGTCCGTTGGACTTCATAGCTGCCTTGGCAAGTGGTGCTCACGACGCCATCTTCTACCCAGGTGTATGCCACATCGCTGTCGCAATTGTCAGTACCAGAGGCGCTGCCGTATTCAACAGTGCTGTCAAATGCAGCGCAAGCGATGGTGTCTGCCAAAACCGTTCCCACTGGGGCGAGGGTGTCGAGCAGGGTGATCGTTTGGGTGCAGCTGGTCGTGTTCTCACAGAAATCTTCGGCCGTGAAGGTGCGCAGGATGGTGCGGCTGCCTTCGGGGCTGTCATCGTCACCCACACAGTCCATGGTGGCCTCACCATCTGTAAACGTGATGGTGATGTCATCTTGAGATGAGCAGTTGTCGTCCGCGGTTGCGTCGCCCAACAGCGCTGTGGACAGGTCGGCAGCGCAGGATGCGTCCAGCACCAAGGCCGTGTCGGCAGGGCAGGTGATCTCAGGAGCTATGATGTCGTAGAGCGACACATACTGACCAAAGGAGCTGCTCTTTCCGCAGGCATCGGTGGCCGTCCAAATGCGCTCATAGGTGCCTGGGCATCCTCCAGACAACTGCATCGCTGCGATGGTATAGGTCACGTCCGAGCAATTGTCGGTTGCTTCGATGGGCACCAGTGTGGGGTCCTCCGGGTCGAGCAAGTCTTCACAGGCTGCGTAGGTGTAGAGGATGGAATTGCCCCAGTCAGGAGCGGTGACATCTTCCAACGTGATCAATTGATCACAGGAGGTCATCCCAACATTGCCGCAGTCATCGGTGGCTGTTGCTGTCCATGTGCGGGTGAAAGCATAGGTGTTGCCGCATCCGGGTACAGTATCGTGGTCGGCATGGCTGATGCTGACTTCGACCGGTCCGCCGCAGTTGTCGCTGGCTTCAGATGTGGGCTCTCCAGTGATGGAGGGCAGGGTGGAAGCTTGGCACAGGGCGTCCGCTTCCACGGTCACGTCTGCGGGACAGCTGATGGACACTTCGGGTGCCGTCAAGTCTTGAATCAAGATGGTCTGGACGCAGGTCACAGAGTCAGCGTTGTTGCAATGGTCTGTGGCAACAGCGGTCCATGTGCGCTCCAGCAACTGGCTTCCGGCACAGAGGTCGGTATACACATCGCTGTGGCTGATGGAGACTGTTGGGTTTGCGTCACAGTTGTCCAAGGCGGACCCTGTGGCCGTGCCGAGAATTTCTACAGAAACATCTGCCAAGCAGTCTGCATCCACGGCCAATGAATCACCGGCGGGACAAGAGATGGTCACCTCAGGTGCGACCGTGTCGGTGAAGTTGATGATCTGTTCGAAGGTGGCGGCGTTGCCGCAGTCGTCGGTGGCTTCATACATCCGCAGAACGGCGCCTGCACAAGGACCGCTGACCGGATTGTTGGCCAGGATGGCAATGGTGGCTGCGCTGCAGTTGTCGGAGGCCTCAATGGCGTACAGTTCATCTGCGAGGTAGGCATCACAAGCCATGGTCACGATGGATTCTCCAGAGAAAACAGGGGCCGTTTGATCTTCAATGGAAACCGTCTGCTCACAACTTTGTGTGGTTTGGTTGCCACAGTCATCGGTGGCGGTTGCCGTCCAAGTCCGGGTGAAGGACAGGTGCCCTTCACATGTGCTCACTGTATCTGCATCGCTGTGCGACATGGACACAGCGGGCATGCCCGTGCAGTTGTCGGAAGCGGTAATGACGGGGATGCCGAGGGCAACAGGATCGGTGTTCGCGCTGCAGTTCTCGTCCGCTATGAGCACAGTGTCAGCAGGACA
>JAKMCX010000034.1 GCA_022428285.1 Flavobacteriales bacterium | reverse complement strand
GCATCGGGCACGGTTGAGGTGCAGCATGCGGTGGCCATCGGCGGCTGCAGCGACACGGCGACCGCGGTGTTGGAGGTCGCGCCCCTTCCGGTGGCGGGCTTTGCCGGTCCAGAGCTGGCCTGTTCGGGCAGCCCCATCGGCGTGGCCGCCACCATGGCCGGCCTGGGCACGTGGACGGTCAACGGCGTTCCACTGTTGGTTTCTGGCGGCACCTATCCGCCGTCGCTGACTTCGGCATCGGGCACGGTTGAGGTGCAGCATGCGGTGGCCATCGGCGGCTGCAGCGACACGGCGACCGCGGTCTTGGAGGTTGCGCCCCTTCCTGTGGCGGGCTTTGCCGGTCCAGAGCTGGCCTGTTCGGGCACGGCTGTGGTGTGGGCCGACAACAGCATCAACCCCACAGCCTCTGCACTGACCAAGACATGGACGCCGCTCTACGCTGGCGCTCCAGGGCCCTCGGCAGGGGTGTTGTACGATTTCGGCACGCCCGTTCCCGGCGATTACGGCATGTCGCTCACGGTGACGACCTCGGCGGGCTGCAGCGACTCGCTTTCTGCCAGCCTGTTTGTGGGGGCGACCCCAGATGCGGCCTTCACTTTGGAGCCGGTGTGCTCCGGCACCGCCGTTCCGCTCACGCTGTCCGACCCTGCGGGCTATGCGCTGTCGGACGCGACATGGTCTTGGAACGGCGCGCCGATGGCGGTGACCGACCTCACTTGGCTTCCCGCGGCATTCTCTTCTTCGGCGGGCCTTCAGACGGCCACATTGAGCCTGTCGCTGGCCCACCCGGGCATCACCTGCACGTCCGATCACCTGGCTACGGTTCCCGTCTACGCGCAACCTGTGGCCGGCATCGCAGCCCCTTCTGACTTCTGCTCGGGTCCCGACGCGGCCTTCTCAGACGCCACGGCGGTCGATGGGGGCACCCCGCTGACCTTGGACTGGTCGCTGGACAGCGGCAGCGGCCCCGCGCCATGGGGCGGCGCCACCTCCATGGTGTTGCCATCCCCAGCCCCCGGCACCTATGCGGTCACCCTCACGGCCACCACCCCCGAGGGCTGCACTTCCACTGCGGCCGACTCCGTGACGGTGTATACCGCGCCCCAGGCCGACTTCATCCTCCCCACAACAGTCTGCACCGGAGACACCGTATCGGTGCCCGGTGTCGCAACACCTGGCGCGCTGGAATGGACCCTCAACGGACAGCCCATCGCCAATGAGGCTGGCGCATTCAACGCTGCCTTGACCTCTGCATTTGGTCCCCAAGAGGTTGGGGTGACCGTAACGCTGGGAGAAGGCCCCAATCAATGCGTGGACCAACATTCCGAAACGCTGGAGGTCCAAGCCTACCCCGAAGTGAATTTCACAGGGCCTCAAGCCGCTTGCGCAGGCGAAGCTGTGAATTGGGTAGAGGCCTGCATCCATCCGCAGGGGCTGCCCATGAGCATGGTGTGGAGCATCGACAACTCGACCGCTTCCAGC
The DNA here is from genome assembly GCA_022428285.1 of Flavobacteriales bacterium. Lineage (GTDB taxonomy): Bacteria > Bacteroidota > Bacteroidia > Flavobacteriales_D > Sanyastnellaceae > UBA8752. The sequence continues at coordinate 6,423 of JAKMCX010000034.1, read as the reverse complement.
TCCGCCAATGCCGTGGACCTTCAGGGGCTTTCGGTAGGGCTACACGATGTCGCACTCACCGTCACAGGACCCGCGGGATGCGAGGCCTCGTCACAAGGGGTTTTTGAAGTTCACCCTGTGCCTGATGCGGCCTTTTCACTTTCGGAAGCATGCTCTGGAGCCCCGCTCACATGGACTTCTGAGGGCGCAACCGGGATGTTCTTTGGCGGAGAAACATGGAGCTGGAATGGCGTGCCCCTTGAGGTGCTGTCGGACACCTTGCCCTTGGCGGTATCGGTGGCGGCTGGAAACCCCACCATCGCCTTGGAATTGACCATGGATTACCCCACGGGCGTATCGTGCACGGCATTGGACAGCGCCACCACTGTGGTGCATGAGACCCCTCAGGCCAGCATCGCAGGCCCCACCCATTTGTGTGCGGGCGATACAGGGGTTTACATGGGCGCAGGAGGCAGCGTTGCAGCGCCCCTGTCCTTTGAATGGGCGTTGGGTGATGTCGCCATTGGAGGCGGTGCTGTGCCATCCACCTTGGATTTTTCAGCGGTGGACAACGGACCGTATTCCCTTGTACTGGAAGTCTCTGCCACCGGCGGTTGCACCTCTGAAACGGCCGCTGTTGTAGAGGTGGTTTCCGCCCCAGATGCCGCATTCGAACTGCCGGTTGGGGCGTGCATGGGTCAAGTGCTGCCCTTAGCGCTTGGACCGGCTCCCGATGGAGTGGCGGTGATCGACTCCAGTTGGACCTGGAATGGAGCGCCCATTGACCCCATTGCAGGGACCCTGCCGCAGGCACTCACTGCGCTTCCGGGCATGCAGTCGGTATCGCTCAATGTGACGCTGTCGGCAGGCAGCGCAACGTGCGTGAGCCAAGCCACCGAGGAGGTTCAGATCCACGCCATGCCCGAAGCCTACTGGGACCTTCCCGCAGAAGGCTGCAGCGGGTTGCCTTTGACCATCACGTCGGCCTCTCAGGTGATGGGGGCGGTGCCGCTAACCTCGGTTTGGACTTGGGTTCAAGCAGGGGACTCAGTACAGGGCATTGGAGGAACATTTGATGCTGGAATGCCAGTTCCTGGCGTGTATGCTGTGACCCTTTCAGTGGAAGGAAACGGCGGATGTACCGCCCAGCTTCAGGGGGATTTCACCGCGCATCCGACACCGAGCGGGGATTTCAACGCAGCAGACGTGTGCGCGGGTGTGCCCATGCCGGTCGCACTGGTCGAAGAAGCGGATGTGAACACCAGCGCAGCTTGGACGTGGAATGGCAACGCCACCACAGTGACCGATGGAACCTTCAATCCCATGGTCTCCGCAGTGTATGGGCCACAAATGCTGGGGGTCACACTGTCGACCACCTTCGCCTCGGGCCATGTTTGTTCGGACAGCCACATGGCAACGGCACAGGTGTGGCCCAACCCGACCGCAATGTGGGACGCCGTCAGCGGCATCTGCACAGGCGATGCCGCAGCATTTGAGGGCAGCAGTGTTGTGGAGACAGCGGAAGAGCTGACGACGACATGGCTGTGGGAAGGAGCCTCAGGTGTCACGGCAGCCAGCGGTGAGCAAGCCTCTTTCGGGGTTCCCGAGACAGGACTTTACAGCCTCGAGATGGCCGTGGTGACCGCACAAGGGTGCGCCGACACCTTGGCCACATCGGTCGAAGTACATTCCTTGCCTGCGGTCGGTTTTTATATGGAGCCCGTCTGCGAAAGTGCGCCCATTCCGGTCGATTGGGCGGCCCAATCAGCGCCTGGATTGCTGTACACATGGGTGTGGTCAGGAGAAGAGTTTAGCCTCAATGGAAGTGATTTACCCTTAGAAATATCAACCAGTGCAGGAGTTCAGACCATTCAATTAATTGGTGTGCAAACACATGAGACTGGAGCTGTGTGTGCCAATGACAGTGTGGCCTTTGCAGAAGTGTACGCCGCTCCTCAAGCCCTGGTCTCTTCCGATACATTGTGGTGTGCTGGAGACGCCATTGCGGTGCAAGAAGCAGCCACCGGCGAGGGGACATTGACCTGCCATTGGTCTTCGGGTCTGGGCGGGGCTGTGGGGCCCGTTTGGGAGTTGCCCGATGGTGCGCTGGGCAACATTGCCGCTTCCCTGTCTGTGACCAATGCTGCAGGCTGTTCCGATACACTGGCCTTCAACGTGCGCATCGACCCCTTGCCTCAGGTGGCCTTGTCGGATTCCCTTGTGATGGACTGCGCTCCCTTCGCCCCGGAGTTGCAAGCCGACATTTCAGGTTACGCGGGCACCGTCCTTTCCACAGTGTGGACGTGGGCCGGAGGACAGTCACAGTCGCAGGCTTGGTCCGAAGAGGTCCAAGAGGGCGCCTGGCCGATCAGTTGTGCGGTCACAGCGGGAGATGCAGACCTCCAGTGCTCGACAACGGTCCAGGCTTCCGTGGTCGGGCTCGAAGTGCCCGATGCGGCGTTCAGCATGTTCCCAGAGCAGCCCACCACGCGGCAACGCGAGGTGGAATTGAACGCGCAGGTCGAGGGGACAGCCCCCACACTGGATTGGTGGGTCAATGACAGTCCAGTGGGCAGCGGCGCCCAGGTCGGCTACACTTTTGCGCCCTATTTCGGAGATACCTACGAGGTGTGTCTGGTCGCGACTTCTCCCTTTGGATGCGCCGATGAAAGCTGCCGTGAGGTGGAGGTCATCGGAGAAGTTCAGGTCTATGTCCCCTCGGGTTTCACCCCCGACAACGATGGGGTGAACGACCTCTTTTTGCCGTCGGTTTCTCCGGTCGAGCAGGTCGAGGACTATCGGATGGAGGTCTACAACCGTTGGGGAGAATTGGTGTTTGTGACCGAGGACCCGGAACAGGGATGGATGGGGGGCTACAACTCAGGGAGCCATTTTGCAGGCAACGAGGTGTTCAATTGGGTCATCACCATTGACACCCAGCTTGGATTGCCCCGCCGAATGACCGGGCAGGTGACCGCCATCCGCTAAACGCTTCCGCCCCAGCGGTCAATTCACAGTGCCGTACTTGCCGGCTCGGTATTCGGAGTAAGCTGTGCGGATTTCCTCTTCGGTGTTCATCACAAAGGGCCCATAAGACACCACGGGCTCGTCAATGGGTTCGCCGTGACACAGGATGAGCGTGGTCTCGGCGTCTGCCACCAGGGACAATGTGCCCCCAGAGCGGTCGAAAACGGGCGTAACAAAGGGGTGCAGCTCGGTCGATCCACAGCGCACGGATCCCTTCACGGTATAGAGCAGCAGGGTCCGGCCTTTGGGAACCGCACATTCAAAGCGGGCCCCTTCATCAAGGTGCACACGAGAGGTGAACAGTCCTGTCAAGGAGGCTACCGGTCCGTCGGCAGTGCTTCCACTGTGCCCGGCCTGTCCGCTGATGATGTCCCAAGACCAACCGTCTCCGCTGAGCTTGGCCAGGTCTTGGGGCTCCAGTGAATGGTAAGAAGGGGACACGCCTTTGAGCGATGCGGGCAGGTTCATCCACAGTTGGAGCAGGTGGGTCGGGCCTCCTTCGCGCAGAAACGTGTCCGGCGACACCTCTGTGTGGACGATGCCACTTCCCGCCGTCATCCACTGCACGCCACCTGGTCCAGAAACGTGCGATCCACCGGTAGAATCGCGGTGGGCCAGCGGGCCTTCTTCGATGAAGGTCAGGGTTTCAAAGCCTTTGTGGGGGTGGGGGCCAAAAGGCAGACCTGCGTTGCCGGGCGGGTAAGTCTGCGGTCCGTGGTGGTTCAAAAACAAGAACGGATTCAAGTCTGGGAGCGCAGAAGTCGGGAAAGCGCGTTGGGTCAGCAGGCCGCCGATAGGTTCGCTGTGGGCGGGGACAAGGCGGAGCAGGGTAGGGGTATCCATGGGCTTCGGTGAAAACAGGTTTGCAAAATGACGTGAAAGGAGGCCTCAAGACGTGAACAAACATGAAGAAATGAAGTTCCTTTGTCACCGCAATGGAGTCCCTCCGAAATACCGCATCCCTGTTATTTAGCCTGCTTTTGGTCGGGTTTATGGCGTTGGAGGTGGTGGAGGCCTGTGGGGCGTTCACGAGCGAGTTTTCGGTGATGGTCTTCGATTTCGATTCTGAGGAGTCAGAGGAAGGCCAAGAAGAGGAGCGCGAAGGCCCAGAAGAAAAGAAAGACAAGACATTGGAGGATCTGGCCTTTGTCAACGGCGAGCGACTGCGCTTGGCCGCTGAGGGCAAAGCGCTCCACGAGGTGCCGCCTCCCAATGAATGGGAGGCCATGGTGGCCGCCAAGATTTGGGAACCTCCGGAGTGGGTTTGACCTGAAGGCGATCAGCCTTCCGTCAATGCTCCAGGGCAGTCCTGGCGCTTTCCCCTTTCCCAATACACCCCCCATGTTCAAGCACCTCAAGCAGGACCTTCCTGCATCACTCGTTGTATTTCTCGTCGCACTGCCCCTTTGCCTCGGCATCGCCTTGGCTTCCGGTGCGCCCCCATTGGCTGGCCTCATCGCTGGCATTCTCGGCGGCTTGGTGGTCGCCCCCATTTCTGGCAGCGCCGTTGGCGTGTCGGGTCCAGCCGCCGGTTTGGCGGTCATCGTACTGAACGGCATCAACACATTGCCCAGTTACGAGGTCTTCCTCCTCGCTGTGGTCATCGGCGGCTTGGTGCAGCTCGCTTTGGGCGCCCTCAAGGCCGGTGTCATTGGTCTGTACTTCCCGTCGAGCGTGATCCAGGGCATGCTGTCGGCCATCGGCATCATCATCTTCCTCAAGCAAATCCCTCACGCCTTGGGCTATGCCGGCGTTGAAGGGGTGGATGGCATGCTGGAAGGGCTCAACCACATCACGCCCACCGCGCTCACCATCGCCTTGGCTGGCCTCGGGATCTTGATCCTGTGGGAAAGCCCCTTCATGAAGAAACAGGGCTTCACCAAGGTCTTGCCGGGCTCTCTGGTCGCGGTACTTGCCGGCGTTGGCATTCACCTCGCCACCCGCGGAGACGGAGGCCTCACAACGGCCCAACTTGTGAATTTGCCCATCCTCCAACCCGAAGAGTGGGGGGCATTGATCACGCTTCCTGACTTCAGCGCCATTGGGAACGGCGCGGTGTGGACCTTGGGTGTGACCATCGCCATTGTGGCGAGCCTGGAAACGCTGCTCTGCGTCGAAGCCACAGACAAACTGGATCCGCACAAGCGCATCACGCCCACCAACCGCGAGTTGATTGCGCAAGGGGTCGGAAACACCCTAAGTGGCCTCATCGGAGGCTTGCCCATCACCCAGGTGATCGTGCGCTCCTCAGCCAACATTCAGTCCGGCAACGCCACCAAAATGAGCGCCATCCTTCACGGTGCTTGGCTGCTCATTTTGTTCCTGTTGGTTCCACAGGTTCTCAATCTGATTCCATTGGCCAGCCTCGCGGCAATCCTGTTTGTGGTGGGCTACAAGCTGGCCAAGCCGGCCACCTTCAAGAAGATGTACGCCAAAGGCCTGCGTCAGTTCATTCCCTACATGGTGACCATCATTGCGATCGTGTTCACCGACTTGCTCGTGGGCATCGGCATCGGTCTGGTCGTGGCCATCGTGAGCATTTTGCTCGACCACTACCAGCACCCGTTTGTGGGCTACCGCTACGAAGAGGGAGAAGGCAAGAACGGAACCTGGCACTTCAACCTCAGCGAGGACATGACCTTCTTGCACAAGGCTGGACTGCGCCAAGCCCTTTCTCGGGTCAAGCCAGGCGGACATGTCGTTCTGGACGCCTCTGAAACGCTGAGGATGGACGCCGATGTGCGCGATGTGATCGAGGACTTCCAATCCCGTGCTGCAGAAGACGACATTTCGCTGGAAATCAAGTCGCCTGATGACGCCGAGGTCACTTGGGTTTTGCGCAACTTCAATAAGCAGGTCGCCTCATAGGCAGTTATCCATCCTTGCCGTATCTTCGCCGCCCGCTCGGGATATGGCCCAGTTGGTAAGGCGCCTGCTTTGGGAGCAGGAGACCGCAGGTTCGAGTCCTGCTATCCCGACATCGAAACGACCTCCTCACGGGGGTCGTTTTTCGTTCACCCCTGCCTTACCAAATGGTTCGCGCAGGTCCTTCGTTCGCTCTGCAAGCCCCGCGTACACTGCGCACGCCATGTCCCGAACTCGCCGAGGTGAAGGTCTGTTCCGTTCAGGTCAACACCGCTGCATGCAGCATGTCATGGGTTAGACTTGAATGAGGTACGAAGCTATGCGAACTGCCCGATTTCGATGCTCGCTGGCACGTTTGCTGGCACGTTTTGGGAATCGTGCCACAGGAAAAACGCCAGAACATTCCAGGCGATTGAGAGGAGAGAGGAGGGAGGGGCTTCTCCTGAACGGTTTCCTCATTGGGTGAGAATGGTTGCGAAAAGGGATTCTCCTTGTGCTCCGATGTACTGGCTCCTTTTTAAGTCTGTCCCTAACCACTCGGGTCAGGTACAC
>JAKMCX010000010.1 GCA_022428285.1 Flavobacteriales bacterium | reverse complement strand
CATCGGAGTTGGCCGAGGCATCGTAGTTGCATGCCAATTCATCGGTACAGCCCAAGAATATGCAGCTGCCATCGTCGGAGTTCGCACCTGCATCAAAGTTGGAGGCCGCAGCATCGGTACATCCAGGGTACAAGCATGAACCATCGTCCGTATTGGCTCCAGCATCGAAGTTCGACGCCTCTGCATCGGTACAGCCCAAATAGTCACAGTCGCCATTGTCGAAAGTGGCATCGGGGTTGTAGTTGTCTGCTTCGGAGTCCAAGCAACCCGCAAACAGGCAGGTGCCGTTGTCCTGGGTAGCAAAGAAGTTGTAGTTGAGCGCCAACGGGTTGGTACAACCGTAGATGATGCAACTGCCATCATCGTATGTCGCCGACGGGTTGTAGTTCGTGGCAAAGGACAGCGTACATCCGCCGATCACACAAGATCCGTCGTTGATGTTCGCGTTGGGGTCATAATTGTCTGCCGCAGGGCTGGTACAACCCAACACAATACAAGACCCGTTGTCTGTTGTGGCCGAAACACTGTAGTTGATGGCCAATGGGTTGGTACAGCCTGCAATGATGCAAGAGCCGTCATCCAACACCGCATTGGCGGCAAAGTTGACCGCCAGCGGATTGGTGCAACCGTAGACCTGGCAAGTATTGTCGTCCAACGTTGCCGCAGGATCGAAGTTGATCGCGTCGGCATCGGTGCAGCCCAAGAGGATGCAACTGCCATCGTCCACATCGGCCAACACGCTATAGTTGATGGCTGCAGGGTTGGTACATCCTCCAAATGTGCAGCTGCCGTTTTCGACGGTGGCTTCAGGATTGTAATTGGCCGCTGTGGGATAGGTACAACCGCTGATGACACAAGATTCATCGGCAATGGTCGCCTCTGCATCGTAGTTGTCGGCTTCAGGATCGGTACATCCAGAGCAACTCACGTTCTCGCAACTGCCATCGTCTTCGGTAGCATCGGCGGAGAAGTTGCAAGCCGCTTCTTCCGTGCAGCCCAACACTTCGTCTTCATCGCACACACCGTCGCCATCGGCGTCGCTGTTGCATGCTCCAGTGCAGTCCACGTTGTCTGCCCCAAAGAGGTCCTCAGGGAAGGTGCAGCTGCCGTCGTCATCGTTGGCCGCGGGGTCGTAGTTACAGGCTCCCATTTGGGTGCAACCACCAAACAGGCATGACCCATCGTCGGTGTTGGCATCCGCATCGAAGTTGTCCGCAGCAGCATCCGTGCAGCCGGGGTATTCACAGCTGCCGTCTTCATTGTTGGCGGCGGCATTGTAGTTCTGGGCTTCCGAATCGGTGCAACCCGACAACACACAACTGCCATCGTTCACATTGGCCTGGGCGTCATAATTGTCGGCAGCGAGGTCCGTACAACCAGGGTACAAACACGACCCATCATCGCTGTTGGCGCCGGGCTCATAGTTGGCTGCATTTGCATCCGTACAGCCTTCGAACAGGCAAGAGCCATCGTCCACATTTGCGATGGGGTTGAAGTTGGACGCCGCAGGAGAAGTACAGCCGGAATAGCTGCAGGAACCGTCGTTGGTGTTGGCCAAGCTGTCGTAGTTGCCAGCAAGCGGATCGGTGCAACCAAAGAAGATGCAACTGCCGTCAAAAATCGTCGCCTGAGGATCGTAGTTGTCGGCCGCAGGGTCTGTACAACCGCTGTACACGCAGCTTCCGTCATCGACGTCGGCCCCCGCATCGAAATTGTCTGCGGTGGAGTCGGTACAACCGGGGTATTCACAACTGCCATCGTCATAGGCCGCATCGAGGTCTGGGTTCAATGCATCGGGGTCGGTACAACCGCAATCTGGCGCTCCAAAGGTCACCACATAACGCAAGTCCATGTCGGCATTTCCATTGGGGAACACCTGAATCCGCATGCTTCCGCTCAAGTCACCGTCTGTGGTGAATTGACCCAACAGCACCCGCTGGTCGTCTCCAGCGACGCCATTGCTGGCAGAGCTCAACACATACCAACCACCGCCGGTACCGTCGTTGATTTCGATGTCGTCACCCGACTCGAATCCAACCGTCCAACTGGGAGAGACTCCGGATACCGTAGCGGCATCCTCCTCGCCCATTCCAGAATCAGCCTTGCGGTCCAATCCAACCGTCACCCAGCTGTCATAAGCCAGATCTGGGACAAACCCGAGCAACAGGTCCGTAACCACCGAAGGAGTGACGCCACCAATGCTGCTCTGGAAGAAGGTTCCAGTGGTTTGCACCTCGAGGGGCACACCGGAGAATCCGGTAACCGCACTGACAAAGTCATCGGGAGAAACAGTGGTCGCATAGACGCGGTATGTGGTATAGCCTGGCACACCGTCTACAGCGTGGACTTCAACATCTACTCCGTACCCTTCGGTATCGGAGGTCGTGACAAAGCATGAGCAGTAATCACATGAACCATCGTTGTCTGTCGCCAGGTCATCGAAGTTGCAGGCCGACGCATCGTCACAGCCAAAGACCGGATCGTCAAACGCATCGCAAATGCCATCGGCATCGGTGTCTTCGAGGCATTCACCGTCACAATCGTATTCAGGCTGGGCATAAATGCAGGTTCCATCCTCAATGGTCACCTCGGGCTCATAATTGCAAGCCACCTCATCGGTGCAACCCACGCAGGTTTCAAAATCACAAGACCCATCGTTGAATGTGGCCGCAGCATCATAGTTGCAGGCCGCAGCAACGGTGCAACCACCGCAGCTCAGATACTCGCATGAGCCATCGTCAAAGGACGCTTGCTGGTCGAGGTTACAGGCATCGGGATCGGTGCAACCCGAAGGCTCAATCTCATCGCAAAGGCCATTCGCATTGGCGTCGTTCAAACAAGCGCCATCACAATCCAAGTATCCAGCCCCGTAAAGGTCTTCGGGATACAGACAGGTAATGGCAAGGGTCGCATCGGCCACATAATTGCAGGCCTCTTCTTCGAGACAGCCCGCGCAAGATTCGAATTCACAGTCGTTGACTTCATCGCCAAAGTTGCAGGCAAAGGGCAGGTCACAACCGGCTTCATTCACCAACGGTGGATTGCCTCCATAAAGGCAACCTTCTACCAGGAATTCAGAAACGCCCGCGTCATAATTGTCCGCTGCAGGATCGCCACAACAAGAGGTGAACTCACAGACTTCTGCACTGAATAACAATGCTGTCGGATCATAGTTACACGCAATCGTGATCATACATCCCGCGCAGGAGAGGAATTCACAAGAGCCGTCATCGTAGTTGGCTCCAGCTGTGAAATTACAGGCTCCGTTGTCGGTGCATCCACCGTACAAGCACGATCCATCGTTGAAAGTGGTTTGGGTCTCGTAGTTGACTGCAACCGGATCGGTGCATCCACCGAATTCACAAGAACCGTCATCGGTCAAAGCAGTGGCCGAGAAGTTGTCGGCCGCGGCATCGGTACAACCCACGCATGAGGTCCACTCGCAAGAGCCATTGTTCTCGGTGGCGTTGGCATCGTAGTTGCAGGCCGAAGGAGCCGTACATCCAGAAACTTCGAAGGGGTCGCACACGCCGTCTCCATCGTAATCAGAGATGCAATAGCCCAAACAGTTGTACTCGGGCTCAGGGTAGGAACAGGTTCCATCATCAGTGTCGGCACCCGCGTCGTAGTTGCAGGCATCCGGATCGACACAACCCGCATACAGACAGCTGCCATCATCCAAAGACGCATTTCCATCGTAATTGTAGGCCTCGGAATCGGTGCAACCTCCATAGGAACAGCTGCCGTCATCGACATTGGCCCCAGGTGAGAAGTTGTCTGCTGCCTCATCCATGCATCCGAAGTACTCGCAATCGCCGCTGGGCAGCGTCGCCCCGGCATCGTAATTGTCGGCTGTCGGATCGGTACAACCGGCACAAGCCGTGTAGTCACAAACAACGCCGCCATCGGTGGCATCGGGGTTGTAGTTGCACGCTCCGGGGACCAAGCAACCTGCGATTTCATCGGGGTTGCACACCTGATCGCCATCGGTATCTACCAAGCAATCGCCATTGCAATCCACGCTGGCAGAAGCCGGGTAGAAACAAGAACCATCGTCTGTATTGGCCGTTTCCGCAAAGTTGCAGGCCTCTGCATCGGTGCACCCGAGATAACTGCAGCTTCCATCATCGGTGTTGGCCGCCGCATCGTAATTCGAAGCAGATTCGTCCAAGCATCCCAGATAGATACAGTTGGAGTCTGAATTGGCCTGGGGGTCATAGTTGTCGGCCTCAGGGTCCGTACAACCCGTGAAGACACAAGAACCATCGTTGGTGTTGGCGTCGGCGTCGTAGTTGTCGGCCGCGGGGTTGATACAACCGAGGTAAATGCAGTTCGTGTCCACGTTGGCCTGAACATCGTAGTTGTCGGCTGCGGGGTCGGTACATCCGCTAAACAAGCAGCTGTCATCATCGAGGTTGGCATCGGCATCGAAGTTGTCGGCCGCAGGGTTGGTACAACCCAGGTACTCGCAGAGGTCGTCGTTCACAATGAGCGGAGAACCCGTGTAGTTGTCGGCCGCAGGGTCAGAACAACCGGCGCAGCTCAGGTATTCACAAGAACCATCATCATCGGTGGCTCCCACATAGTTGCAGGCCATCAAATCGGTACAACCTGGAACCTCGAAGGCATCACAAATGCCATCACCATCGGTATCATTCAGGCAATTTCCATCGCAGTCGTACTCTTCCGAATCGTAAATGTCAATGGGGTAAGTGCAACTTCCATCGTCCGTCAAGGCCTGTGGATCATAGTTGCAGGCGTCTTGATTTGTGCATCCGAGGAACTCACATGTGCCGTTGTTGAAGGTGGCATCGGGGTTGTAGTTCGTCGCTTCGGAGTCCGTGCAACCGGGGACCACACAAGAGCCATCGTCGATGGAAGCCAGCGGATCGTAGTTGCTCGCGTCCCCGTTGGTGCAGCCCGCAAAAATGCAGGACCCATCGTTGTCGGTGGCCTCGGGATTGAAGTTCTCGGCGCCAGAAATCGTACAACCAAGGATCACACAAGAGCCATCGTCAAAGTTGGCCTGTGCATCGAAGTTGGTGGCAAAGGGATGGGTGCACCCAAAGAAAATACAAGAGCCATCCTCGCTGTTGGCTGTTGGATCGTAGTTGAAAGCATCGGGGTCGGTACAACCGCTAAAGAGGCAAGAACCGTCATCCACATTTGCAGCGCTGTTGAAGTTGTCTGCAGCAGCATCGGTACAGCCTGCTGTTTCGCATGAACCATCGTCATACACTGCATCCGCATCAAAGTTGTCGGCCGTCTCATCCAAACAGCCGCAAGCAGGCCCTTCCTGCCCTGCCAAGTCCGCAGAAGAGAAGGTGGAAGTCACGCGCACATCATCGGCGCCATCTCCTTCGATAAACAGTTGATAATTCAGCACTCCTGTCAATGTTCCGGCTGTTGTAAACTGCCCCAGCAATACTTCGAGGTCGTCCCCAGCGATGCCATTGTTGTAGACATTGGTGACGAACCAAGCGCCGCCTGTAGGATCGTTCATGAGGATTTCACCTCCTGCATCGAAACCGTTGACCCAGTTTTGGCCCGGGCTCTGCGCGCTTTGAATGTCTCCTTCACCAGAAGAAGAATTGGCCGTCCCTTCGATGCCAATGGTCACCCAAGTGTCGTAAGCCAACTCCGGGAAGCTGGGCAACAACAACGGGTTCACACCACTGGCGAAAGTGCCACCAAAGGGGTTTTGGTAGAATGGTTCTGTCGAAGAAATCTGCAAGGGCAGCTCATCGTTGCCGTATGCGCTGGAAAGCATGTCATCGGTATGGTTCAACGTGGCCGTCAAACGCCAGGTCGTCATGCCTGCCAAGTCGCCATCCGTGTGGTCCATGACGCGAGAAAGCCTCAATCCGAATCCTGCCTCATTGGTTTCATAATCAAAGGAGTTCAATCCAACTGGACCGTCAGCGGCGCAAGAACAGTATTCACAGCTTCCGTCATCCTCCGTCATGCCCGCACTGTAGTTGCAAGCGGTCTCGTCGGTACATCCGCTGAATTCGTCTTCGTCACAAACGCCGTCGCCGTCCTCATCGTTGAGGCAGTTTCCGTCACAATCGACGTACACCACATTGGGATAAACGCAACTGCCGTTCTCCACATCTGCACCCGCATCGTAGTTGCAAGCACCCGGATCTAGGCATCCCCCAAACAAGCATGAGCCATCGTCCTCATTGGCTATGACATCATAGTTAATGGCATTGTCGTTGGTGCAACCGAGGTAGATACAAGATCCATCCTCTTGGTTGGCACCGCTGTCGTAGTTGGAAGCAGCTGCATCGGTACAACCGGCATACAAACAGGTTCCGTTGTCCAAGTCTGCCGTGGCATCGTAATTGACAGCCTCAGGGTCGAGACAACCGCCGTACTGGCATTGGCCATCGTCAACGTTGGCTCCCGGATCGTAATTCACAGCATCGCTGTCCAGGCAACCTGGGAAGAGACACGTGCCATCGTTGAGGTTGGCTTCGGGGTCGAAATTGGAAGCGGATGCATCGGTACAGCCAGGGTAAGTGCAGCTGCCGTCGTCCGCATTGGCATCGGGGTCATAGTTCGAAGCGGTCACGTCCATACAGCCTTCGAGGATGCAGGATCCATCGTCTTGGTTGGCCGTGGCATCGTAGTTCGACGCCTCGGGGTTGGTGCAACCAGGGAACAGACAGCTTCCATCGTCGACATTGGCTTCGGGATCGAAGTTGGCCGCCACAGGAACGGTACAACCGAGGTATTCGCAGGTGCCGTCATTTTGGTTGGCTCCAGGATCAAAATTGTCGGCTTCAGCATCGGTACAACCGAGGTACATGCAGCCTCCGTCATCCACGTTTGCGGTGGGGTCAAAGTTGTCTGCCTCCGGGTCGATACAGCCATAATAGATGCAGCTGCCGTCGTCGTTGTTGGCCGTGGGGTCGTAATTGGCGGCATCGCTATAGGTGCAACCCGAAAGGATACAAGTCCCATCATTTTGGTTGGCTTCCGGATCGTAGTTGTCCGCATCCTCGTTGGTACATCCTGGCACAACGCAGGAGCCATCATCGGAATTCGCACCGTTATCGAAATTCAACGCATTGGGGTTGGTACAGCCCAAAAATTGGCACGTGCCATCCTCGTAGTCAGCCGCCGCATCGTAGTTGTCGGCAGAAGCGTCGGTACAGCCACAATTGTTGCCGCCATCGCCTCCAGAACTGACCACTGGGGTCAACTCGGGCTCGCCGAGTCCTTCTGTGGTAAAGGTGAATGCTGCGCGCTGCTCATTGGAACCGTCTCCCAGAGGGAACAACTGAATCGGCAGAACACCAGAGACCACACCAGATGTGGTGAACTGTGCCACCAGCACCCTGAGGTCACCATCGGGAACGCCGTTGAGGTTGGATGAGGTGACAAACCAAGCACCACCAACCGGATCGTCCATGCGCAACTCCCCTCCTGCATCAAACGACGCCACCCAATTCTGGTTGGGGCTTTGGGCACTTTGGATGTTGCTGTATCCGGCATCGGGGGACCCGTCGAGTCCGATGGTCACCCAGCTGTCGTACGCCACCGTGGGAAAGACCGGCAGCAACAAGGGGTTGATGCCGGTACCGAATGTGCTTCCAATGTCATCTTGATAAAAGCCTTCTGACGCCTCAATGACCATAGGGTTCAGCGCATTGCCGAAGCATGAGCTCAACAAATCAGAGGCATCATTGGCCACCACATACAAGCGATAGGTAGAGCGTCCGGCGAGATCACCAGAGGTGTGGGTCTTGACCCATTCCACATCGAGCGCATAGCCCACAGTATCGTCCGTAAACGTGGCCAAGCTGAGTGTATCTCCGGCAACCCATGTGGTATCGCCACCTGTGCCCGTGCACGAACAATAGTCGCATGTTCCGTCATTCTCCGTGGCTTGCGCACTGTAATTGCACGCCGTCACATCATCACATCCATCGACCTCATCCTCGTCGCACACGCCATCTTGGTCGGTGTCATTGAGGCAGAGTCCATCGCAGTCCAGGTAATCCACGCCCCACGTTGCCAAAGCATCCAGACAACTTCCATCTTCGGTGTCGGCGGAAGCGTCATAGTTGCATGCAGAAGCATCGGTACATCCAGGGTAGAAACAAGACCCATCGTCCGTGTTGGCTTGCGGGTCGAAATTGCCTGCAGCACTGTCGGTACAACCGACATACAAACAGCTGCCATCGTCGTCATTGGCAGAGGAATCAAAGTTGGCCGCTGCCGTGTCGGTACAACCGGGATACAAACAACTTCCGTTGTCTATCTGGGCTGTCACGTCATAATTGCTGGCTTCGGGGTCAGTACAACCCGAGAAAATGCAGCTTCCGTCGTCAAATTCAGCCGTGGGGTCAAAGTTGGTGGCCTCGGAATCGGCGCATCCTCCCGTTCCTACAGTGATCGTACCCAACATCCCCAAGGAAGCTTGATTCGATACCGAAGAGTTGTAGGAATAGACCCCGGGTACGTTAAACGTAAATGAACCCAAGCAAGTGCCTTGGGTCGAACCCAAGACAGCGGGAATGGTAAAGGGCTGTGGGTTATCAAATGGCAACCCTGTCAGCTGGTCTGTGGTGGCATTGACGTTGTGCAATCCACCCACATTGACCCACACCACTGTGGCGCCAATATCCAGCGTCAAAGCACTGGGGTCAAAATCGAAACTGCTGGCCTCAATGACCGCATCGGCCTC
The DNA here is from genome assembly GCA_022428285.1 of Flavobacteriales bacterium. GTDB lineage: Bacteria > Bacteroidota > Bacteroidia > Flavobacteriales_D > Sanyastnellaceae > UBA8752. Next base: position 4,127 of record JAKMCX010000010.1, on the reverse strand, counting down.
TATGCCGCAGGCATTGAAGTAGATACAAGAACCGTCCTCCTCGGTCGCATTGGACGCATAGTTCCAGGCCGAATCATCCGTGCAGCCGTCGACTTCTTCCTCGTCACAAATGCCATCGCCATCCCCATCTGAAAGGCACGCTCCAGCGCAATCGCGGAATGGATCTGCATAGGTGCATGAGCCATCGTCATCGTTGGCATTCAAGTCATAGTTACAGGCCACCTCATCGGTACAACCGCCGTACAAGCAAGACCCATCATCTTCTGCTGCACCGGCATTGTAGTTGTCTGCGTTTGGATCGGTACAGCCCGCTGCACCAGAACCATCCGTTCCATCAAAACTCAAATGGAACCTCAAGTCTGACGACCCTACACCGTTCTCAAAAACTTGCACGAGCAATGTGCCAGAAATCTCACCGTCCGTTGTCACCTGTGCCAACAATACCTTCAAGTCGTCGCCCGCGAGACCGTTCGAGTAATTCTGTGTCACGAACCACGCCCCTCCAGTCGCATCGTCCATCACCAAATTGCCACCCGACTCAAAGCCCAATACCCATGCTTGGGTGGGACTCTCAACCGTACTGATCTCACCTTCGTTGGCAGCACCATTAGGTTGCTGCGAAATGCCCACTGTTACCCAAGTGTCGTATTCCAAATCAGGAAAGAACCCAAACAAGAGTGGATTCACTGCGTTGGGTGTCGCCGCTCCGAGGGCGTCTTGGTAGAACGAGGTCGTGGTCGAGAGGTCCATCGGGAAGATGGCATCTCCACTCACAGCCGACACAATGTCGCCTGCGTTGACGCAGTCCATATAGATTCGATAGGTGGTCTGACCCGCCAAGAGGCCGTCGTCGTGTTCCGCGAAGACTTCCACGGAAAGACCATAAGAGGGGGCCTGTCCGTGCGCAAAAGCTGCACAGAAAAGGCAAAAGAGAAGGGTAATCAGACGGTTCATGTGAGCACAATCTGGGTTGGGCAATCATAAATATACCCATTAATCGATGAAAAAAACAATTTCATCGCAACTAATTGCACTCAGGTAGGGATAAAACCGGCTTTCGACCGTCTACAAAAAACACCGTGGCCGATTTTGGCCAGACGGATTTCAGACGCCGTCCATCATCCTCCCCAATCCACCGAGGACACTCCCCTCGCCTTTGGATTGACCCCCCGCAGCAGGCGCATGCATGAGAATGCGGTCCGCCAATCGGCTAAAAGGCAGGCTCTGCAGCCACACGGTACCATGGCCCCGCAGCGTTGCCAAAAACAAACCTTCGCCGCCAAACAGCATGCTCTTCAAACCTCCCGCAGCCTCGATGTCATAGGACACTGTGGCGTCGAAGGCCACAATACACCCTGTATCCACGCGCAGCGTCTCGCCGTTCAATTCTCGCTTGACAACCGTACCACCGGCATGCAAAAAAGCCAATCCATCGCCCTGGAGCTTTTGAAGGATGAAGCCTTCTCCACCAAAGAAGCCCGCACCGAATTTCTTGTTGAACGCCATGCTCACCGAAGTGCCCATAGCCGCACAGAGGAAGGCGTCCTTTTGGCACAGCAAGTCTCCTCCCAAAGCAGCAAGATCCACCGGAACAATCTTTCCTGGATAAGGCGCTGCAAAGGCCACTTTCCGCTTCAATGCCCCCCGGTTCGTGAAATGCGTCATAAAGAGGCCCTCACCGGTGAGCATGCGTTTGCCTGCGCCAAAGAGTTGGCCCAACAGCCCTTCATTGGCGTTGGAGCCGTCCCCCATTCGGGTCTCAAACGCGATGTCATCCTCCATCCAGTTCATGGCGCCGGCTTCGGCGATGACGGTCTCCTGGGGATCCAACTCCACCTCTACAGTTTGGAGGTCATCTCCGTGAATCCGGTACTCTATTTCGTGGCTGTGCTTCATGTCGTCTAATTTGCCAAACGATTCACGACATGCGAAATTTGATTTTCCCCGCCTCAGCAGCGCTCATATTGGCGTCCTGCGGCACAGCCCCCCAACCTGACTCCATGAAGGCTTTCGACTACCCGGACACCCGCACCGAGGAGGTGGTGGACACCTACTTTGGCACCGAGGTCACCGACGCCTACCGCTGGCTCGAAGACGACCGCAGCGAAGAAACCGGCGCCTGGGTCGAAGCGCAGAACGCCGTCACCCGCCGTCACCTCGATGGCATTCCCTTCCGCAATGCCATCCGGGACCGCTACGAGCAAATCTTCAACTATGAGAAGGTCGGCGCACCTCGAAAGATTGGCGACCGCTATTACATCAGCAAGAACGACGGCTTGCAAAACCAGAGCGTATGGTACGTTCGCGAAGGGCTCGATGGCGAAGACCAGGTCTTCCTCGACCCCAACACCTTGAGCGAGGACGGGACGGTCACGGCCAGCCTCTCCAGCGCCTCCGATGACGACAAATACATCGTGGTGATGCGCAACGCAGCCGGCAGCGACTGGCAGGAGATCCGCGTGATGGACCTGGCAACGGGCGAAGAAACCGGCGACGTGCTGGAATGGGTCAAGTTCTCCGGTGCGAGCTGGGTGGGCGACGGCTTCTATTACAGCCGCTACCCTGCTCCTGACGGCAGCGAGTTCAGCGCCGAGAACACCTTCCACAGCGTGTACTTCCATAAACTGGGCACGCCCCAAAGCGAGGACCGACTGGTCTTCCGCAACGACGACGAACCCAACCGCTACCACTTTGCCTATGCCACCGAGGACAACCGGTACCTGATCCTCAACACCTCCACCGGAACAGACGGCAACAACCTCCACATCAAGGACCTCACAGACCCCAATGCCGACTGGCAAATGGTGGTCGACGGGTTCAACACCCGCTCCAGCATCGTGGACCACCTCGGCGGCAAGCTCTTGCTCCAAACCGACATCGACGCCCCCAAGTACCGTTTGGTGGCCGTAGACCCCGCCAACCCCTCTGACCGCAGCGCTTGGACCGACGTGATCCCCGAGTCTGAGCACCTGCTCGAAGGCGTGAGCACAGCCGGCGGCGACCTGTTCGCCACCTACCTGCGCAACGCTTGCAACGCGGTGATCCGCTACGACCTCGACGGCAGCAACGCCCGCGAAATCGCCCTGCCCAATGCGACCGGCTCCACCGGCGGTTTTGGCGGCAAAAACGACGCCACGGAGCTCTTCTACGCGTTCACCTCATTCACCTACCCCACCTCCATCTTCCGCTATGAAATGGCCACAGGCGAAAGCACGCCTTTCTATGTGCCCGAGGTGGACTTCGATCCTGCCGGATACGAGAGCAAGCAGGTCTTCTACCCCTCCAAAGACGGCACGATGGTCCCGATGTTCATCGTCCACAAGAAGGGCCTCGAAATGGACGGCAACCGTCCCACCATGCTCTACGCCTATGGCGGGTTCAACATTTCGCTCACCCCGAGCTTTTCGACCTCCAACATTGTTCTGCTCGAGCAAGGCGGCGTGTACGCCATGCCCAACTTGCGCGGAGGAGGAGAATTCGGCGAGGACTGGCACGAGGCCGGCATGTTGCTCGACAAGCAAAACGTCTTTGATGACTTCATCGCCGCGGGCGAATACCTCATCGCCGAAGGCTACACCTCCAACAACCGCCTGGCCATCGCCGGCGGCTCCAACGGCGGCCTGCTCGTAGGCGCCACCATGACCCAGCGCCCTGACTTGGCCAGCGTGGCCTTTCCCGCAGTCGGCGTCATGGACATGCTGCGCTACCACAAGTTCACGATCGGCTGGGCCTGGATCCCCGAATACGGCTGTTCGGACAGCAGCGAAGTCCACTTCGCCAACCTCCACGGCTATTCGCCACTCCACAACCTCAAGGACGGCACAGACTACCCGGCCACGATGGTCACCACAGCCGACCACGACGACCGCGTGGTCCCGGCCCACAGCTTCAAGTTCGCCGCCCGCCTGCAAGCCGCCCACACTGGCACAGACCCGGTCCTAATCCGCATCGAGACCAACGCCGGCCACGGCGCAGGCAAGCCCACCAGCAAGATCCTCGACGAACAAGCCGACAAGTGGGCCTTCATGCTCAACGCCATGAACTTCGACCCAGCCTACTGAGCGGCGCCTCAACCCAATCCTGCCTCTACAGGCAATAAGACCGAATCGGCGCGTGTTAAATAAACA
>JAKMCX010000004.1 GCA_022428285.1 Flavobacteriales bacterium | reverse complement strand
GCTGCATACAGGGCGCAATCCGACAACGCATACGGGTTCAGGGGATCGGCCAGTGCATTGTAGTCGCAGGCACTGGGGTCCGTACACCCGATTTCATCCACGCACCAGACCGCACCGTTGATCAAGGTGTCTCCACCCAAAACGATGCCCGACCCGTCGACATCGCCACTGCAGTATTCGCATTCGCTCACCGGGTCGGTATACAAGCAGAATACGGGGATGTCATAGTCAGCGGCTCCCAGTGCTGAGGGCGCGTAAGGAATGTAGCCGAGCGGAGATCCTTCCACATAGAATTCACCTTCGACACCATCTTTTGTGGCGTTGATGTTGTAATTGCATGCAAGGGTGTCTCTGCAACCCGTGCAGTGCCAGGCATCCACACATGAGTTGTCGTCATAGGTGGCCGTGGGATTGTAGTTGCAGGCGGTGGGTTCCATGCACCCTTCGTATTCGTCGCAGACGTTGTTGAAGTTGTCATCCGAAAGGCAGATTCCCGTGCATGAGTTCTCTGGGCTCGGCAAGTGGAATTGGAACCTGCGATTGGTCAGCATATCGCCTTCTGCGATGCTGTTCAGACCGCCTGATCCGAAATCTCCCGAAACCAGAATTTCCACATCACCGTGGAAGTAATAGGTGTCCTCGCCATTGAGACCTTGTACTACCTGGGCTGAGGAGCTGTCACCGGTGATGGTGATGAATTCCATATGGTCGGCTGTGATGGTGACGGGCGTCTCCACGGGTACACCGAACAGGGTATAGGTGCCAAAGCCGAGCAGGTAGATGAGTTCGGGATCGAATTCATCATATCCGTTGAATGCCATGGCCAACGCTCCATCCGATGAGGCCAATGCGACATCCGAGAAGACGTCCAGGCACTCCAGTTTTTCCCGGTGGTCGCAAATCTCATTGCCATTGTTGTCGTATCCCGCCAAAATCTCCAGGTCCGTCAACGGGAATTCGAAAAGGGCATGGGCAGGGAATGCTCCGCTGTAAATGACACCATAGGAGGGCATGGCAATCCAGTCGCCGGGGAGAGGAGCTTCGGGAATGATCTCGTTGCTGTTGGCGTCGTGCCACCTGCGGTCGCCACGGGTCAGCCAGAGCTGTGCGTAATCGTACTGTCCATAACGGTGTCCGAAAATCAGAGAGTCGTTCCTGTTGTCGAAGGTCTCATCCGCATGCCAGTTGGTGAAGTTCACGGGTGAATCGTCCCTCAGATGCCGCCAGGTTCCATCCTGCAAGGAGTCCGTCACTCCAAGCCACACTTGCTCCACATTGGCAAAATCAGCTTGGCTCAGCAAGGACACGATCTGTTGGTTCTCTTCCTCCGTGTCAATGCGCACCATGTGCTCGGTCAATTGACTGAAATCGTAGTCCCTTTCGCTGATCAGGTCCTCCATTGTGACCGTGTTCGTGGAAATGAAGTACTTGCTGCTGTCCGTCCGGCCTACGAAACTGATGGGGAGTTTGTCCAGGGAATTCCTGCTGTACAGGCAGTCTTCACAGGGGACTTCGGGATCAACATACGCGCAATCCGTTGTTCCGAGTGGAATCTCAATCAATGTGAGTCGCGCTTGTTCCTTGGTGGGACACAACGCCGATGCCGAGGCGAATCCATTCGAGTCCGCGACCGCAAAATTGAAGCCCGGAGCACAGAAGGTCAGGGGCATCTCCAGGATCAAATGGGCGGCGGAGGTGTCGTGGATGTTGAATTCCCCTTCAGCCACCCATTTCTGTACCGCGCCGGTTCTCATCATCGGAACCCAATCACCGCTGGATACACTGTGGTTGGTGGTTGTCGCATGGGTTCCAAAAGCTGAATCTGCGGAGGTGGCCCACAGTTGTGCGAAATCGTAGAGGTTGTCATTGATTTCCCACTTGGTGATGAAGTTGGGATTCAGTTCCGTCAGGTTCACTTGGAAGTTGTCGTACGGCATGGGTGTACCGTCTTTCATTGACGTCCAATTGCCCTCACCAATGCCGACCCACTCCTCGTCGTTTGCATTGATCCAGATCTTGTCCACTTCTTCCTCAATCATCAATTCAACCAATGCCGCATTTTCAGCGGCATCATCCACGGTCAACAGATTGGGTACAATCTGCTCCCACCGTATGCCACTGTGGTGTTGCCAGTCATGCAGGTTGAGGGTGTCCGTGGTGGAGCGATAGTACCTGCTGCTGTCTGCCTCGCCGAACAGCACGAACGTGTGTCCACCGATGACGATGGACTGCGCAACGTCCGTGGCAATCAAGGTTGTGAAACTCGTTCTCTCGGCAATGGTGAACGCTTCTTCCAGGCTGCTCAGAGTGGCGATGTGTCCGCCTAGGGTGGCGGCATCTGCAACGGCCTGGTCCCAACTGACGGTGTCGCGGGAGACGTAGAAGCGGGCCGAATCTGAAGCGCTGATGTGCAGGTAATCCAGGAAGGTGTAGTTCGCGTAGTTATCGGTGGCGTCTGCGTAATAGTTGCAGGCTTCAGGATCTGAACATCCGTTCAATTCCTCACTGTCCGGGACGCCGTCCTTGTCGGAGTCCAGGTTGATGTTGATGGCTTCTTGCAACCTCTCCCTGTCGTAGTTGGGAACCCAGATTTCGCTGGATGCTGAGTCGTATGCGCAGTAAAGGGCAGCGTAGTCCTCGGGTGAGGGCATGTCGGGGTTTGAATCTTCCAGGGAGAGGAGCCTGAAGTTGGCGGCCTGCCTGTCAATGCACCCCAGGTCTTCGATGGCATTGTGCGTGACCGAGAGCACATTGCGTTCTTGGAAGGCCAATTCCCCATCAAGCGGGCTGGAATAGGCTTCATGAATGTCGTATACCGTAAAGCTGATCGTGGACCTGTTGTCGTTGTTCGGGAGGGGTTCCACTTTGAAGCGGGCACCTTCCGTCATGTGCAGTGATGAGGCTTCACCATAGGTCAATGCACGTTCCCAAACGGCAATATCATCGAGCATGCCGGTCCATTTGACACCATTCTCCTCCATGCCAATGCTCATTGGGAACAGTCCATGGGTGGTGGTGGTATCCAAGAGCATGAAATCCTGAAGTCGACCATTGAGGAAGACTTCAACGCTGTTGTCTTTTTCGTCGTGGATGAGGATGAGGTGATTCCAGTTGTGGTCGAAGGGCTCCATTCTCATTTGATTCTCACCCATGGTGATCTGCAAAGAGTCATTGACGAAGTCTGCCCGAAGGAAATCAGATGCTCCCGTCAGGAGTACGGTTGAATCGGCTGATTCTTCCTCGTAGGTGAACCACAGTGATAGCG
>JAKMCX010000001.1 GCA_022428285.1 Flavobacteriales bacterium | reverse complement strand
GTTTGGATGACCGAGGTCATGATGCCACCCACCCGTGGCAGAGAATTGGGCAAGGCGTCGTAGAGCACAATGTCCCGAGACCCTGGGGTTTCGTCCACCTCCATGTGACGGAAGAACCCGTAGCCCTCTGCTTGGTGGAGCGGGATGTAATCCACGTCGCCAAACACCTCAGATTCGAGCACCACTTCTATGCCGGAGTTGTCGTAGTCTCCTGCGTAATTGTTGAGGTAATCGTCCTCATCGCCCTCGCCGATGAAGTGGGTCATGTTGTTTTGCAGGAAGGGCATGCTGGCCAGCAGCAGGTGGTAGGTCCGCTGGGTGTCCTCAAAGTCGTAGGCGTTGCCAAACGAAAAGTTGAACGCATACCCGCCGACGGTCCCATTGGGGTTGATTTGGGTGGGGTAGAAGACGATTTCTCCGGACGAATCGTCTCCGATCACATCGGCATCGATGGCCCCCCAAAATCCGAAGTGAACCGTGTGGGTGTTGCTGTTGATGAAGTAGACCTTGGGTTCGGGGGTGTCCCGGTCCAAAATGCCGAATTTCACGTAGAGCTGGTCGTCGAGGAAGGGTGCCCAACCCACGTTGTTGACGGTGGCCAAGCTCATAAAGGTCTCCGCGTCAGGAATGGAGGTGGAGCCGTCCTCGAAATCCACCGGCGCCGCATAATTCAACGGGGCGTCTGTGGGCATGTTCTGGTACTCTGTGATGTCATCCACACCATCGCCATCGGTGTCGCCAGGGTTCGAAATGTCATGTTCCCACACCGTGTAGTTCTCGACGGGGTAGGCCGCTCCGGGTTCAGAGATCACCATCGTACCGTTCACCCCCATGGTGATGGAAGTGGGCCATTCAAACGAGGGGCTGTGTTGGGATTCCAAAACGTAATACTTGCTCGCATCTCCCTGGATGGAGAGTTGTACTTGACCGAAAACATTCACCGAATGGTTGTCAATGGGAACCTCGACTTGTGCGGTGGCGAGGTGGCCAAGGGACAAGGACAGTGCAAACAAGGACAGGCGTTGGAGGAGCATCAATGGCAAAAATGGGTGAGGGGATACGGGGTGGCTTGGGAATGTAAAACCTGTAAAATGAAGGAAGGGTTGCCCTGCGCGCATGCTTGGATTTACTCTGGACATTGGAAGGCAGTGTGCATCACGTGAAGCCGTCCACCTGACTCGGAAACAACGACTTGGTATACCCGATTGTAAATCGACTCGTCAAATGCGCCGATGTCCTCTTGGACGAGCAATCCTGCCAAAACGCCCGTGGTGTTGCTGTGCCCCACGACCAAAACATCTTGTTGTTTTTGAAGCAGCTGCGCGGCCATTTTTTGAAGGGCCTGAGGATTGTACGCCTCGATTTCAAGCCCTTTGGCTTTGGCGGTGGGCAAGGCTGTGTTGAGGGTGCGCCGGTATTGGGTGCTGTACACGGCTTCCAAAGGCACACTTTCGAAAAAGGCGCGCAAACTCTCGGAACGTTCCACCCCGCATACCGTGAGATCAGGGTCCTCCGTGGCACTTTCCTTTTCGGAATGGCGAACCAAGTAAATGGTGAACATCTCAGCCTCTTCTTGCGCGCCAGCAGAGAACAGGGTGCCCGCCGCGAGCCAAAACACAAAAGCGAGGCGCATCAATGGCGCTGAATCAGGGATGATCATGGCCCTCAAGTTACAAGGGGGAAACACCCGTGGGCCAATTTGGAGTGGAGGATGTTTGGAATCAGGTTAGAGGTGACTTCCCATCTTTGTGACGCATGAGCGAATTCGCATCATTTCTGGAAAAGAACAAAGCGGCCTGGAACCAGCGCACCGACATCCACGTTCGGTCTGGGTTTTATGACGTGGATGGGTTCCGGCAAGGACAGACTTCACTCAAGCCGTTTGAAATCGACCTGCTTGGGGACGTCGCGGATACATCCATCCTGCACCTTCAGTGCCATTTTGGGCAAGACACGCTGTCTTTGGCCCGCTTGGGTGCGAAGGCAACAGGGGTCGACTTTTCGGACAAAGCGATCGACTTTGCGCGGGGTCTTTCGCAGGAGATCAAGGTGGACGCCCGCTTTGTTTTGAGCGATGTGATGGCCTTGGATTTGGGCCAGAAGTTTGACCTGGTTTTTGCCTCTTACGGGGTCATTGGTTGGATTCCAGACCTCCAGAAATGGGCCGATACAGTGGCCCAACACCTCGAGGTGGGTGGAGAATTGGTACTGGTCGAATTCCACCCCTTGATGTGGCTGTTGGATGAACAGGCCCGTGTTCCCTATTTCTACACCGCCCAACCCGACATTGAAACAGAACAGGGCACCTACACGGACGGTGGGGAAGGGGCTTCCATCACATCTTGTTGGTGGAACCACTCCCTGTCGGAGCTCTTTCGTTGTTTGAAATCCGCTGGGCTTGAGATGTTGTCTTTTGAGGAGTTTGACCATTCACCCTATCCTTTGGAAGGCATGGTGGAGCGAGAACCTGGTCAGTACATCTACCGGTCAAGGGAGAATCAACACCTGCCTTATTGCTACGCAGTCAAGGCCCGAATGAAAGGTTAGGCTGGGCCGCGCATGATGTGCTACGTGGGGCCATACATTGTGCCCATGCCGCTGAACGCCAGCTATTCTCTCAAGTTCGCCCTCATTTTTGGTGAAAAGCCCAGGTCGGGCAATAAATGCGCACATCCATAGGTTACAGTACCATGATCCTCTTCAAGCAAGTGGCTTTCGCCGCTGTCCTTTGTGTGTTTGGCGCAAATGCGTTGGCGCAAAGTGAGTCGATTTTGAAAGTCAGCTTGACCGACCCGCTCTCAGGACGCTACGGGATGGGCTTGGAGAAGTCCATCGGAAATAGACTGAGCGTGGCCGTCGAGATGGATTATCTGAGCAAGGAAGTATTCCTGGAATCGGACCATCCTTGGTATGTGCCTTTGACGGTGAGAAAGGAGGGGTTTGTTGTTGAGCCGCAAGTCAGGTTTTATCCCGGCGAGGCCCTGAGTGGGACCTATGCCTCGCTTTCTGGTGTCTTTGGCTTTGCCGAATACACCACCGAAACAGGGTTCATTGACAACAGCGATTGGTCTTCTGTTGGCGCATCATTTCACATTGGACACCAATTGCGGCTGGGTAGTGTCGTGCTCGACGGGTATGCCGGATGCACCTTGGCGGACGATGTTTACCCTGGTCCGTATGTGGAGTCCACGGTGTTGTTTCCACCGCCAAGTGGTTTGCGTTTCTCAGGAGGCCTCCGACTGGGCTTGGGCCGCATCAAGTTGCACGAGCGCTCCACACAGGATTGAGTCCCTTTTCGATTGACGGGCCTTCCTTTTTTGTCGGGCCATCACAGATGCCGGCATGCAGTGCCCATTTCGGCTGATTCAATTTAATCAGTGCTGTTTCGGCCTTATCTTATAGGGATGCGGAAGCATTTTCAGGTAGGAGTGTTGTGGGTTTTGGTGATGTTTACAGGGGTGCTTTCGGCCCAAGTGACATGTCCAAACCCTTTTGATGGGAATGCCGACGGGGTCGTGGGCATCGGGGATTTGCTCGATTTGCTCGGCTTGTTTGGAGACAGCGATGCAGATGGCGACGGGACTTGGGACAGCGTGGACCTGTGTACCGATCCTGAGGCGTGCAATTATGACGCCAGTCCCTCTGAGACTTGCGCATACCTCGATTTCTTGGGGATTTGCAATGGCGGCTGCACAGGCGACATCGATGGCGATGGGATCTGCGACGACATTGATACCTGCATCGGCGTATTTGATGAATGCGGCGTGTGCAATGGGCCTGGGCCATCCGAAGTGAGTGTTGTCAGCATCACCGTCTTGTACGACAGCGTTTATGCCGCCCAAGTGGACACCTGGTTCACATTCGAAGTGGGAGCCGACACCACCTTTGCCTATACGTGTCCGCCGCCGCCATTGCCATGTGGGGAGTTGATGGACTTCGACGGTTACGGATATGCCACGGTACAGATTGGAGACCAATGCTGGTTTGCTGAGAACCTGCGGGCCTTGCATTATGACAATGGCGATGCCATTCCTTCCGGACTCACCGACAGTCAATGGAACTCGGCTTCTTTCGGTGCAACGGCCATTTATGGAGAGGACTCAGGCTGCAACTCAGAATCGCCGGATTTTGACGCCTGTGACCCTGTGGAGTCTTTGGCGGCATACGGCCGCCTGTACAATTGGTATGCGGTCAATGACGACCGGAGTTTGTGTCCGGCGGGTTGGCATGTTCCCACGCATTCAGAATGGACGGCATTGACCAGTCACTTGGGAGGTACAAGCACAGCGGGCGAAGCCTTGAAGTCTTCGACAGGGTGGAGAGGCAGTGGAAATGGACTGAACACCAGTGGATTCAATGGCTTCCCCGGAGGTTTTCGAAACTCCTCCAGTGGCGGCTACTTCAGTTTGGCCGGAGAGCGGGGCAAATGGTGGGCCTCCACACCGTACAGTTCATTGGCCTACTACCGGGAGCTCAAATGGACCACCAACAGCGTATTCTCGTCATACACCTCTCGAAAGCACGGGCATTCTGTGCGCTGCATCCAAGATTGAGGGGCTGGGCAGATTGAAACCTGCTTTCATTGATTCGCCTGCGGCCCCGCGCTGGGTGGCACTAGCGCCAGCGGTCGCCCACCCATTGCTTTTCGACCGAACCATCCGAATAGATCCGGAAAATGATTTGGTTTTGGGGTTGAATCACTTCACGTCCAAGTGCGTCGGTGGTTTTGATCAAGGTCCGCGCGCTGGCCGCGTTCACGCTCCCGACGGACGAGACTTCCTCTGCCGTTACGGTGAATTCTACCCGCTCTGAGAGGCAAGGATCGAGGGAAGACATCTTCCAGTTGTAGTAGAAGTAGTAATAGGTGTACTGGTTCTCTCCGGTGATGGTGGTGCTGGTGATGCTGGCCAGTCCGCCGATGTCGTAGGGGTAGTTCACGTCTGCGCCGTTGTCGTCGCGCCAGAGCAGCGGTTCCTGATTCCCAGAGCGGATTTGGTATCCATTTCCAGCAGGCAGCTCTTGGTTGAGCAAGAAGACATTGAGGCCCGCTGCCAACTCTTGGGTCACAGACCCAATCGTCGATCCGTCGGCGTTCACGATGTCGATGGTCTGCGGGCCACCGCCTTCGGAATACACTTCTACCGACTCAAAGAGCACGTCTTCATAGACGTCAAAGAGCAACCAGTTCGCGTTGTTGGTATGGTGCTGACCACTGTTAAAGTCAGGGGCTTCCTTGCCACCATTTTGGTCATACTCGCCATTGGAATGGGCCACCCAGACCGATTGGTCAAAGGGTTCAAAGGCCAAAGTGAACGATGCTCCAATGGACAACGGAATGGGGGAGACGGAGGTTTCGAACCAATGGGTTGCAGGTTCGGCAGTAAAGGTGACGGCGTCCACAGTTTGAATGGCAGATTGGGCAACCGGTGCTTCGATTTCGAAGCAAGAATCATCGTCAATCGTCGCCAGTGCAGAGAAGTTGCAGGCCGCTTCGTCGGTGCATCCGATGCAGGTCAATTCCTCTCCTTCGCACCCTCCGCACTCGTTAAACCCGAGGCAGGACCCGTTGTCTTCGAGGGCAGTGGGGTCAAAGTTGCAGGCCAGGGGGTCGGTGCAACCCAAGTCGCTCATCTCTCCAGAAAGCTGGAGCAAAAACAAGCCGTCTTCCATGTGGGTGACGGCGATGATGCCAGAAGGGAAGTACGGGTAGTTGGACCATGTACCGCTGAATTGAGCCGCATCGCTGGCGGGGTCTACATCGAAAAAAGCGACCTCTTCCAATTGGCCATTGTCGATGTCGGATGTGCTCAATATGCGCAGGCCGGCTCTGTAGTTGGACTGGTAGACCAAGGTGTCCCGCACATACATGTTGTGGTCAATGGCACTGGAAGTGGACACGAAGGTGCCCACGAGCTCCGGCGCACTCAAGTCGCTGACGTCCCAAATAAAGGAGGTGGTGTTGATGCCGAAATTCTGTTCGTCGAGCTC
>JAKMCX010000258.1 GCA_022428285.1 Flavobacteriales bacterium | reverse complement strand
TGGTCACAGTCCAAATGCCGTCTTCATCAGCATCGGTCATGGGGTTGCCCTGTGCGCCACCGAAGTAGTCACCACCTCCGACGAACATGCCGTTGGGGCCTACCGTGATGTTGGCTGTGTTGACGTTAAAAGTCACGTCGTAGGTGTTGCCAGAAGGTGGGCCTGAACCCGTTCCGTCGTTCCAGAAGTAGATGTTGTCCAGGTAAACGTCCCAACCAGCTCCGTTGGCAGAACCGTCTGCATTGAAGGCTCCGTCAAACTTCATCTGGAAGACCTGCTCCCAGGTCATGCCTTCAAAGGCAGCCTTTGTCAAGTCTACACTGTTCCAGGCTCCAGGTGTCACAGGAACCTCGACGAGAAATTCGCTCGCGCCTGTCCCACCACTGACGGGTGTGACCTTCAGCATGCGGTCGTTGTCTGCAGCACCCCACACGTCTACGTGGAGGTGTGTCATGCCAGACAAATCAGAAGATGCCACTTCCGTTCCCTGGTAGTTGAAGTTGGCGTATTGCAACACCAAGTTGCCCGTTCCTGGGTCATAGTCCGTATCGACAGATCCTGACTGGCCCCAGAATGGGTTGTAGTTGCTGGCGATGTTGTCATAAGAACCTCCGTAGATGGAAACAACGTCTCCCGCATCCAAGGTGGGGTCTGCAGCATTGTCCGTAGGTACCGCACTTGAGGCCGCCTCTACAATGATGGAAGCCACCATGCCGCTGGCAGCATGCGAGCCAATGCTACAATCGTAATTGTAGGTGCCCGGAGTATTCAACGTAATGGTACCCATGCAAACACCTCCTGCGGAACCGCTGTTGGCTCCCAATGAGAAAGTTTCTGGATTGTTCCACGTTGAAGTCGTGAGCGTGCTTGAAACGCCGTTCACATTGTGGAATCCGGCCTCGTTCAAAAACGCGATGGTTTCTCCCGCTGTAACGGTCAGAACTGAAGGGTTGTAAGCATAATTACTCGCGAGCACCGTGTGGTCAGCTCCGGAGCAATCCTGTGCCTGTGCATAGCCGAAGCTGAACAAGGCGATAAAAAGCAGCAAAATGTTGCGCATGGTTTTGTGGTTGCAGTTTGGGTTATCCAATCGCAGGCAATATAGGACGTGAAGGTGTACATCGTACACCAACCTCTGAATTCGGGGAATAGCGTTGAAATTATCAAGCAGGAATAGCGGTTTTGCCCTCACAAAAGCAAATTAGGCCGTCGAATATGGCCTGACAGTCGTCAAGAATAACGCTTACAAAAAACCTTATCTGCCCTCGCCCCCTTCCGACTGCATCATATCGGATGGTTTGATCCACAAGTTCAACGCCCCTGCCAAAATCAAACTGATGCCCGCCAGCACCATGGTTTGAATCACATCTTGCCCCAAAAACGTCTTGTAAGCCCAATTGATGCCCCCCAATGCTGCCACGATTTGAGGAATGACGATGAACATGTTAAACACCCCCATGCCTACCCCCATTCGGTCGCTTGGAATCGCGCTGGAAAGCATGGCGTATGGCATGCTCAAAATGCTTCCCCAGGCAATTCCCACCAGCGCAAAACTCAACTTCAGATTGCCCGCTGTCTCAGGGTTCCATTGCACCATCGTCAAAAACCCAACACCTCCGAGTACCAAGCTCACCAGGTGCACCCAACGCCTGTCGAGCCTTCTGCGACTTGCCCAAACAGAGAGTACCAAAGCAAAAGCCATGCTGCTCAAACCATACACGCCCATGGCGCTGGACACTGCATTGGCAGCTTCATTGTAAGCCGCGCTTAGGGCAGCATAATTGTCGGCCCCTTCGGTGGGCAATTCTGCTCCAAACACATGCTCTGTCAGTGCAGGAGTGGCGAAGGACCACATCGTGAAAAAAGCGAACCAACTGAAGAACTGAACCGCACCAAGCTTGGCCATGACCCTCGGCATCTGCGCGATGAAAGCGGTGATCTCCGAGACGCCACGGAACAACCCTTTGCTGTCTTCCTTTTCGCGATGAAAAGCCTCCATGTCTACAGGCGGTTCCTCATGGGTGGTGAAAACCGTGTACAAGATGCTGGCCATGAATACAAATGCGCCTACTGCAAAGGACACATAGACGCTCTGAGGAATCTCCCCAGCCACCGCTTCATTGGACGCCCCCAATTGGGTCACCAACCAAGGGAGGTTGGATGCGACCCATGTGCCGATTCCAATGATCAAGGTCTGCAGCACGAATCCATAGCTGCGCTGTTCTTCAGGAAGCTTGTCTGCCACCAAAGCACGAAACGGCTCCATGCTGATGTTGATGCTCGCATCCAAAATCCAAAGGAAACCAGCCGCCATCCAGAGCGCCGAGCTGTAAGGCACGAAAAAGAGAGCCAACGAACTGAGCACTGCACCAATGAGAAAAAACGGCCGCCTTCTCCCCCAACGGGGATGCCAAGTGCGGTCGCTCAAGTAGCCGATGACCGGCTGCACAAGCAGTCCCGTAAGTGGAGCCGCGATCCACAACAATGGGATGTCGTCTTTGGAAGCCCCCAATGTTTGGAAAATGCGGGACATGTTTCCTCCCTGCAGGGCAAAACCAAATTGAATACCTAAGAACCCGAAACTCATGTTCCAGATCTCCCAGAAGGAAAGCCGCTTGGTGTTCATCGCTTCTAAATTGAGATGCCCCCGGCCAATGTGACCGAGGGCATCAAAAGTAATTCAGTAAGACCCGTGATGTTATTCGGGGCAGAGGGTATCAAATCCAGAAAGGAAGTCCACCAAGTCAGCGGCACCAATCAACCCATCGCCTGTCGAATCAAATGGGCAATCTGATCCAATCGAGAACTCACAGGTCCCATCATCTTGGGCGGCTGAACCGTCAAAGTTGGATGCATCAGGATATGTGCAGCCCTGACAGCTTACATATTCACAATCACCAGAATCAACATTGGCCGAGGCATCATAGTTACACGCTCCAGAATCGATGCAGCCATAGATGTTGTTGGACACACCATCGCTGATCACGGCATCGTCCGAATCCGCCTCACCACCTCCACCGCTGTCAGATACCGTGCTTGTATCATCAGTGATGTCAAAGCCTGAAATGCTGCGCTCTCCTTCCCCTGTAACGGAGTATGTCAATCCCGCTTGGAACGAGAAACTCTCGCCCAGCGCCATGGTGACCCTTGCGATGCGCACCGCATTGGCACAACCTGGCCTGTTCGACAGTTGCTCGCAATAGTTCATCGGCTCTCCCCCTTCTTCCCCGGTCAGCTCCCAACCAATGGAATCGCCTTCTGCTGTGAGCTGTTCGCTGCCAAAATCCTCCATGGTACCCAGGGATTCAGGATCAAATCCAAAGGGCGTCAACTCAGGCCCTGAACCCACTCCACCTCCTATGGTGAACCAAGAGTCAGAAAGGCAGTCCAAGTTGGTGAATTCAACACCATCAACATCCGCAGTCAATGCCATGTCACTGGGCTCCCACACATCGCAGGTTGCGGATTGGTAAAATGAACCGAACGGCTCAATGTTCAAGGTGACACTCCCTCCCTTGATGCCAATGATGCGCTTCAACCTGATGGTGTTTGGGGGCAGCAATGCATACACCTCATTGGTATAGGTCAAGGCTGGTCCCGCATTGGACTCAAAGTGCAATGTGACCGGGGCAATGGCCAAGAGACCTGAGTACACACATTGAGACTCGTCGGATATGATCACCTCCGGATTGTAGTTGGTGGCCGAAGGGTCTGAACATCCAGCACACGACTGGTACTCGCACACAAACTCGGTTTGGATAGATGCCGTTGGATCGTAGTTGCAGGCTCCAGGGTTGGAACAGCCTTGACAGGTAACGTACTCACAGTTGTCTTCATCGGACAATGCCTGTTCGTCATAGTTACACGCACTGGGATCTGAGCACAGCTCTGCCGCTGAGGGTGGATCAATTTGACAGTTCCCATCTTCGTCCGGCACCGTCAATTCCGGATTGGTATCGTCACAATCAATGGGCTGATAGAAATACGCCTCTCCAAATTCGGCGCAATCCAAATTGAACGGTGATCCAATGACGTCGAGAGAATCTGCCGATCTAAAACCATCGTTGTCTACATCTCGATAGCAAGATTCAGCACCATCACAGTTGCCATCGATTCCGTCACCAATGATGTCTGTAGGATTTCCAGGAAAGGCCAACGCCGTGTTGTCGTTGCAGTCGCCTCCTTGGGTAGCATATCCAGCTCCTGGATCACACAGCAAAACCGCTTCTGCACCGTACCCATCACCATCATTGTCTACATAATAAGTCTCAGGGTAAGTGCACTCGCACACTTCTCCGACCAAATAAGTGCCCAATTCACCACTGCCTCCAAGTTGTCCAGCAGGGAAAACCGAAACGTTGATGGCACCACCCAATTCACCATCGGTGGTAAACTGACCGAGCAACACCCTGCCATCTGCATCAGGCAGACCATTGGTCTGGTTGTTCGTAGAAAACCAAGCACCTCCTACACTCGAGTTGATGATCAAGTCTTCTCCTTGCTCAAAGGCAACGTCCCATGGCTGCGCTTCATCTGAAATCAACTCAACGGCCCCCTCTCCAATTGACCCGTTAGGGACTTGTTCAATACCGATGGTCACCCATGAATCAAACTCAAGACTTGGGAAGTTGCCAAACAGGATGGGGTTGATTGCATTTGGATTCGCTCCTCCCACCACATTTTGATAGAAAGACGTTGTCGTGGTAATGCTCAAAGGGTATTCTGAATCTCCAAAAACTGCCGAGATCAAATCCGTGGCCGTATCGGTCAGAAAATAAATCCGGTAAGTGGTCATGCCCGCAAGTTCCCCCTCCTCATGCACCTGCACGACTTCAGTCTCGAGACAGTAAGGGCCTGCATCAGGCTGGTAGTTGCATGCAGCCTCATCTGAACAAGCCTGCCCCCAAACGGAAGAAGTCACTGCCATGAACAGTCCACATAGGACGGCATTGATGGTTACAGATGGAGATTTCATGCTGAATAAATTGTTCTACTCTGAAAATAAGCGTTTTAGACCAAATTGCCGATGATATTCGTCACCTTCAAGAGAGCAATCGACCAATTGCGATAATTCTACCACCATTTCCTTGGGAATTGGCGATATAGTGGAACAAAACCAAAGCAACTCAATTGCGACAAGTTGCTGTTTTGCAGCAGAATTAGTCGCCGCAGGGCTGTCCGTAGAGCGAGAGGAATACCAGCAAATCTGCCGATCCAATCAATCCGTTGTCATCGGTATCGTAGGCACAACTTCCGCCACCTGAACAATCAAACTCGCAGGAGCCATCGTCCAAAGTCGCAGCAGCATCGTAATTCTCAGCGTCGCCGTAGGTGCAGCCCTGTGTTCCAACAATCAGGAACTCACAGCTGCCGTTGTCCTCAGTGGCACTGGCATTGTAGTTCTGTGCTTCCGAATCGGTGCACCCTGAAATTTGGCATGAGCCATCGTCGTCTGTTGCCAGCGGATTGTAGTTGTCCGCATCTGATGATGTGCAACCGGGCACTTCGTCTTCGTCACAGACCAAATCACCATCGGCATCGTTCAGGCAGTTCCCATCACAATCCACCGTGTTGTTGGGATAGCCAACCGGGTAAGTGCACAAAGAATTGTCCACGATTACAGCTTGTGCATTGTAATTGCAGGCATTGACATCATCGCATCCTGCACAGCTCAAGAATTCGCAAGTGCCATCGTCAAAATCAGCGAGTGGATCATAGTTGCATGCTCCAGCCTCTGTACAGCCGAGGGTCACGACAGGGAAAGTCAACGACTGACCTGTCGCTTGTAAGTTCTCACCATCGGTAGACCGGTACTGGATGTTGAGTGTGAGGTCCACCACACCATCGGTGGTGAATTGCCCCAGCAATACTTTGCCCTCAGAGTCCGGGAAGGCAGCTGGCTCAAGGTTCGGAAGAATGTACCATGTGCCTCCAACGGCGTCGTCCACCACCAGGTTCCCTCCAGCTTCGAAAGGAATGAAGTCCACGCCGATGTAGTCAACAGACCCCGTGTTGTCTTCGGTTCCAATGGTCACCCAAGAGTCATAAGGCAAGTCTTCAAAAGACGTGTAGAGCAGCGGATTGATCGACGATGAAGTTGGTCCTCCCAACAGATCCTGATAAAAAGACCCGGTCGTAGAAATGGTCAGGGCAGTGTCCTGCAAACCATAAACGGCGACAACCTGAGCACCCGGAGCATCGAAATTGGCATACACCCGGTAGGTGTCGAAACCTGGGGCTGTGGTATTCTCGGCCACCAACTCGTATGAGAGACCCTGGTATTCTGTGATCTCCAAGCCTATTGAAAGCGCCGTTTCCTGGAAGACTTCTAATGACGCGTCCCGCCATTGGATGTTGCAGGTCATGTTCCATGCACCCGATGTGGTCAACTGTGCCAGGAGGACCTGGCCATTGCCATCGGGCTGGGCTTGCACCTGGTCCGGCGTCACATATACGCTGCCTCCAACACCATCGTTTACAAAGAAGTCGTCGCCATTTTCAAATGAGAGTAAACCAGAATTCCATCCTGCACCTCCTACGACACCA
This sequence comes from Flavobacteriales bacterium, assembly GCA_022428285.1. Classification (GTDB taxonomy): domain Bacteria; phylum Bacteroidota; class Bacteroidia; order Flavobacteriales_D; family Sanyastnellaceae; genus UBA8752. The sequence goes on along the minus strand of JAKMCX010000258.1, from coordinate 19,853 downwards.
ATATTGCTGGGGTAGTTCGAGTCTTCCTGTCCGAGTGTAATCCACGAGTCGTACGCAAGGTTTGGGAACAGGGTATAGAGCGCAGGGTTGATGGACTCCGGAGTGGCGTTGCCAAGGGCATCTTGATAAAAGCCCGCTGAAGAAGTGATGCTCAATGCAAAGGGAGACTCGGCGTATAGCGCCTGGGCAATATCGGTCGCGTCGTCAAAGTTGGCGTAAACACGGTATGTCGTACCCAAGTCGGTGGTGGCCACCACTTCGTATGACAATCCAGTAAACTCCGCTTGAGCGGTCATCACTGAGAAGAGCAAGAATGCAGCGATTGAAAAACGCTGGTAGGTCGTAGTTTTTGGCATGGCTGTTAAGTTAAGCCAACCGAATCCAACCTTTGAGACCTTGCGCGGTGATTTTTGTCAGTGCCCGGACTGAATCTCCTGGCGCAGGGCTGCAGTTCCGGGGGTCCAAGACATTTCGTCGCCTCCCTCGTCCAGTTGTTTGGCCAGGACTTTACCCAGCTCAACACCCCATTGATCGAAACTGTAGATGTTCCAAAAAACGCCTTCGAGGAAAATCTTGTGCTCGTGCGCTGCAATCAGCGCTCCGAGGGAGAATGCATTCAAAGCATCTCCCAGCATGAACGTAGATGGGCGGTCACCTGAGAAACAACGGTGTGGCGCAAGCGCTTGAATTGCCGACAGCTCGGTGCCCGCGCCTTCCATTTCCAACTTCACAGCGTCCATGCCCCTGCCCATGCAGAAGGCCTCCGCTTGAGCGATGGCGTTGTTGAGCAAGAGGTGGTGCATGTGAGCATCGCCCCCCATAGGCTCTTTAAAGGCAATGAAATCTACCGGGTGCCGCTGGGTTCCCTGGTGAAGCAGCTGGTGAAATGCGTGCTGACCATTGGTTCCGGGCTCTCCCCAAACTACAGGGTGGGTGTCCCAAGCCAACGGACGCCCATCCCTTCCCACGGCTTTTCCATTGGACTCCATCTCCGCTTGCTGGAGGTAAGCCGGCAACCTGTGCAATGGCTGAGCATAAGGCAAAACCACCCTGCTCGAATGCCCCATGAAGTTGACATTCCAGATCTCAACCAAGGCCAAATGCAGCGGCACATTGTGCTCGGCATCTGCCGACCTGAAGTGCTGGTCCATGGCCCGGGCCCCCTCGAGCAAATCGAGGAATGCCTTGCTGCCAGAACCCAGTGCAATGGCCAAGCCAACGGGGCCCCAAAGAGAGAACCGTCCCCCTACCCAATTTCCAAACCCGAAGACCCTGTCTGAGGCAATACCGAGCCCCGCAGCGCCCTCCACATTTGAAGTTACAGCGGCAATGTGATGCCCCGCTTGATCGCCCAATTCCCCCTTGAGCCATGCCAAAGCGCGGTGCGCGTTGGCCATGGTTTCTTGGGTCGTAAACGTCTTGGACACAATCACCAACAATGTCTTGGCAGGGTCCAAATCGGCAATGGTGACATCCAAGTGACTGGGGTCCACATTGCTGACAAACCGAACATCCGTGCTGCGCTCCTCGCTCAACCGGGTCGCAACCAAGGCCTCGTGCACCATGACCGGCCCCAAATCAGAACCACCGATTCCGATGTTGACCACATGGGTAAAGCGCCCGCCATCGCATGTGGCGTATGCCCCAGACCTGACGTCATCTGCAAAAGACAAAAAGGAATGTCGCGTCTGCAGGACGTCAGACATGACTTTCTGGCCCTGAACCTGGAACCCATCGTCCGCTGCACCGCGCAAAGCCATGTGCAAGACGGAACGTCCTTCGGTGGCATTGATGGCCTCTCCTCGGAACTGGCATTCGACCGCTTCTTTCCAGCCTGCGTCGTCCGCGAGGCCTTTGAGGGCGGACCAAGCACCCTCATCGATGCATTGCTTGGTGAAGTCAAAACGCCAAGGCAAACCATCGGGTTTCAGCACCCAGCGGTCCACCCGACCCTCGTCGTCCTGCAGGCTCTTCAAGCCCCTGGCAGTCAGCCTGTCCGCGTGGCTTTGAACCGCACGGCGTTCGGCCGCTGCCGCAAAGTCAAACGGAGAAAGTCCAGATTCGTGCATGGCCGGCAATCAGTCGGCGTTCCTGCCCATGCAGTTCAAATCCTCGAAGGCCTGGGTCAATCGCTTGACAAAGGCCTGTTCTCCAGCGCGCAACCAAACACGGGGGTCATACCTCTTTTTGTTGGGCTGATCGGCCCCCTCAGGATTGCCAATTTGAGCCTGCAGATAAGGAGACCATTCTTGGACGTAATCGCGAACCCCACTCAAGTAGGCCCACTGCATGTCCGTATCGATGTTCATCTTGACCGCTCCATAAGAAATCGCTTCGCGGATCTCTTCGACGCTGCTGCCTGAGCCACCGTGGAACACAAAATCTACAGGGCGCGGACCCGTACCGTGCTTTTGCGCGATGTGGGATTGGCTGTTCTTGAGGATGACCGGTGTCAATTCGACATTGCCCGGCTTGTAGACCCCGTGTACGTTGCCAAAGGCAGCGGCGACCGTGAATTGGCTGCTCACCGCTCCCAACTGCTCGTAGGCGAACGCCACCTCTTCTGGTTGGGTGTAGAGGTGCTTGGCGTCCAACTCCGTGTTGTCCACGCCGTCCTCTTCTCCACCGGTCACACCGAGTTCGATTTCGAGGTACATCCCAAGGGGCGCCATGCGCTCCAAGTAAGACACGCAAGTGGCGATGTTGTCCTCGATGGGCTCTTCCGACAAGTCGATCATGTGGGAAGAGAACAACGGCGCTCCGGTCGCTTTGAAATGGGCCTCGCCGCGGTCCAAAAGACCGTCGATCCAAGGCAACAACTTTCGGGCGCAATGGTCGGTGTGGAGCACCACAGGAACGCCATATGCCTGGGCCATTTCATGTACGTGCAACGCCGCACTCACACTGCCATGCACCGCGCCAGCTTGTTGGTCCAGCTTCAGCGACTTTCCCGCGTAGAATGCTGCGCCACCATTGGACAGTTGCACGATCACAGGAGAGCCAACGGAGGCCGCAGTCTCGAGGGTGGCATTGAGAGAATTGGTACCGATGATGTTGACTGCTGGAAGGGCATACCCCCTTTCCTGAGCATCGTCAAATAGGGCGGCGACTTCCTCTCCGTGGAGAACGCCTGAACGGAATCGTGACATTGTTGGATCGTATTGTAACAGCGTGCAAGTTACCCCCGAAGCCTCGCCTTTCTATGGCGTTTCGCAGGCCCTTACATAAACATAATATTGCCCTGATTTAGGCAACAAATGAAAGGCACCAGCGGCATCAATGGCCGCTCAAACCACCGTCTTCCAAGGCGCCTGCAACTTGCCCTTCTTCGAAGGTCAACCATTGCGCCGCCAACCCGGCTTGTTCTGCCCAAGGACTCTCAGGATACACCTGGGTCAATTCGCTGTAGGCTTTCAATGCCCCAAGCGTATCAGACAAGGCCGTTTCGCGGGCAAAACCCACACGAAATATGGCCTGCGGCGCCCACGCGCTCCGCGGAAACCCCTCCGCAACATCTATCCACTGCCGAACGGCCTCTTCCGGTGCCCCTTTGCCCTGCAAAAGATCCGCCCTGCGCATCAAATAAGCAGGCGTCAAACTGTCTCCGCGAAAATGATTCGCGTATTCGGCATACTGACGCAAAAGTCCGTGCACAGCATCTTGCACCTCCGGCGCCATCCAGTCCAGATCGGCATCCTGCTCGAGCATCTTGCGAAATGCCTGTTCAGAGGTTTCTATGTCAGCCAAACGTGCACTTTTCGACCCGGACGGCCCTTTCGGAGAGGTGCACCCTGCTGTAACCAGTATACAAAGGGCCCAAGCGGCGGCTAGTTGGAACCGCATCAACGGACGCTTTTTGAAGGATGACGCATGGGATAGTCTGCAGGCACCTTGCCTTTGGCGATGTCCTTGAGCTTGCCCTGAAGCATGGCCTTGCGCAAAGCAGGCGCATAATCCGGTATCATGACCCCGTCGAGGTGGTCGTTTTCATGAAGAACGATTCTAGCCGCAATTCCGGACAAAGCCTCCTCTCTCAATACCCATTGTGCATCGAAGTACTCCACCTTCATAGAAACGGGACGCGTCACGGGTTCGCGCACTCCAGGAATGGACAGACACCCTTCCTCCATGTCACACTCCTCCTCGCTTTCGTCGAATATGACGGGATTGATCATCACCCTTTTGAAGTCTTTGCACCCCTCATCTCCCTCCTCTCCTTCTCCAAAAGGCGAACCGTCCACGACAAACAACCGAATCGAGCGGCCCACCTGAGGAGCAGCCAGACCAACGCCTTCGGCACGGTACATGGTTTCCCACATATTGTCAATGAGCTTTTGGAGGCCTTCCATCCCCTCGGTCACCTCTGCCGCCTCTTTCCGCAAGACAGGATCTCCATATGCCACTACAGGTAGAATCATGGGGCAAATTTGCGCCATTCGGAGCACTCCGCCCGCTACCTTTGTAACATGAGCCAGCCGCAACGGCCCCTTGACCGGATCGAGGACGCTATTGAAGACATCAAAAACGGAAAGGTGATCATTGTCGTCGACGATGAAGACCGAGAAAACGAAGGTGATTTTGTAGCCGCCGCCCGGTTTGCCACGCCAGAAATGATCAACTTCATGGCGACCGAAGGCCGAGGATTGATCTGCGCACCCTTAGTGGAGGAGCGCTGCGAATCACTCGGACTTGACCTCATGGTCAGCAGAAACAACGCCGCTTACGAAACCCCGTTTACGGTAAGTGTTGACTTGGTAGGACACGGCTGCACCACCGGAATTTCTGCTGCCGACCGCGCCAAAACCATCAAAGCCCTCATTGACCCGAACATTCGGCCCGACGAATTGGGCAGACCAGGCCACATCTTCCCGCTCAAGGCGAGAAAAGGCGGTGTTCTCAGAAGGGCGGGACACACCGAAGCCACCATTGACCTTGCACGGCTGGCCGGATTAGAACCTGCGGGCGTCATCGTGGAAATCATGAATGCCGACGGCACCATGGCCCGGCTCCCAGAGCTTCTGAATATGGCCGACCGCTTGAAAATGCGGATTGTCTCCATTGAAGACCTGATCGCCTACCGCATTGCCAATGACACCCTCATTCAGCGCACTGGATCCCGCCAAATCGACACGATTTACGGTCCATTTACACTGACCAGCTACAGACAAACCACCGACGACAGCGAACACTTCGCATTGACAAAAGGTCAATGGGACGCAGAAACTGCAGTCCCTGTTCGGATGCATGCGAGCCACCCACAAGTGGACATCCTCATGGATGCGGGATTGGGCAAGGGCCAGACCCTTCAACGTGCCATGGAAAGTCTAGGAGAGATGGAATTTGGAGCATTGGTCTATTTGCAGAAGCCCCACGTCAGCTGGGAAGACACCGTGCAAGGTGGCGCCCAACAGAGCCGCTCCAAAGGCGCCAATGCTGACGTGAGTGCAGCAGAGGTCACCCGGCGGCAGGGCCGCGCTTTCGGCCTTGGCGCACAAATCCTACGTGACTTGGGAATCCACAGGCTCAAACTGATGAGTGACACCGCCACTGTAACCAAGGGCATGACCCTCTATGGCCTGGAGATCACAGAGGTCACCTCTGTCGGCCTGCCCCATCAGCCAACCCCCTGATTGCACATAAAAAAAGCCTGACCGATTGGTCAGGCTTTTCAGTGCTGTATGTTGTGGAAGAAGCCTTACTTCTTCTTGTGCTTGGCGTAACGCGTGCGGAACTTGTCGATCCGACCTGCAGTATCCACCAGGGTGTTCTTTCCAGTGTAAAAAGGATGGCTCGCTGAGCTTACTTCTACTTTAATGATAGGGTACTCATTGCCATCATCCCACTGCTCGGTTTCCTTGCTTTCTGCGCAGCTCTTCCCGAGGAAGCGCCAATCCGCAGTCAAGTCCTTAAAAATGACGGTGCGGTAATTATCGGGGTGGATTCCTTCTTTCATCGTAAGCAATATCGGCGGCAAAAGTACGATGGAATCCCAAACCCCGCAAAGCGAATTGAAGCCTCAAAATTCATGACTTCAATTGCGCATCAGACCACCAAAGAGGAGATAATCAACAACTCAGGATGGATAAGATTCACGCCCGAAGACGCAGTTGCTCAGTACCTTGCAGCGGTTTTAAGTGAGAAGGCTAGCTCCGGCTAGCTGAGCATCAAGTGATAATTTGGTTAAGTAATCCCGCGGTGAAACGTCACTGCGGGATTTTCACTTTAAGACGTTTTTGTCTGTCAGACATCCACAGATGATTGTCGACACCTCTACATCATGCCTTGACGCGGCGGCCTAAAACAGGCGCACCTTGCTTCTCGTGAAGCTCAAGCCCCTCCACTTCCTCATTTCATTCGCCATCGCCGCTGGCTTGGCAATGGCCGTTCCCGGCGGGGTTGTTGTGGAAGGCAGGCTGACTGCCTCCCCTGTGCCAGGGGCCTCTTCACCATTGACCATCACCATCACAAAAGGCAACCTCGAATACTTCGGGCGTCTCCTGATCTCGTTGCCATCTGATTGTCAGCTCAAAGCCCGTCAATTGCACGGCGGAGGAATGACCATTGACCCACAGCGAAACTTGGCCGTCATCAGCTGGCTCAAACTCCCCGAAGCTCAGCAGTTCGACTTGCTTTTTGACCTGGAGGTTTCTCCTGAAGCTGCGCCGGGACCCCGATCGTTTGACTGGGACTTCAGCTTCATTCGCAACAACGACAGAGAAACAGTACGCCCCACCCCGTTTCATTTCGAAATCACCCCCGCCGGTGTAGCTGCAAACAATAGAAGCTTGGCAGAAACCCAGTCCAATTCCCCCACCGAGGAGACAACCGCTCAAGAGAACATGTCTCGCGCACCTTCGGCCAAGAGGACGGTTCGAGAAATGAGAGATGGCCGGCTTGAAGTGAACATAGAATTCGACGACATCCCTTCCGGAGGCTTTGTGAAATGCTTAGAAACGTTGCCGGATGAGGCCGTTTCTAATGTCACCTCTGGCGGAGGAAGTACGGTTCAGACGTCACAGGGGTCGATCTCGTTTGTTTGGTTCGATTACCAACCCGCTGGAAGCATCACTTATATCACCCAATTGTCGGGATTATATGTGCCGGGTGATTTTATAGGGATATTATCCCTGATTCTTGATGACACTGCCATAGAAATCCCCGTAATTGACGGTGCGAGGTCCGAATTTTCAAGCTCTACCCTAACAAACGCACCATCTGGTGCCGGTGGTTTTTGGTTCGAGGTTCAAGTAGCTGCCACTAAAAATTGTGTGGTTACCGATTATTTCGAACAGAAGTTGAATTTTAGCCTCCCATTGGTTGAGGAGAAGGATTCGATATGGGTCAAATACCTATTTGGCCACTTCGAAGGGTACAAAACGGCTAGAGATTGCCGAGAGGATTTCAATGAGCGCTTCGGGTTCATCGGTCCATTTGTAGTCTCTAAACGAAACGGACAGAGAATCTCTGTACAAGAGGCCCTCACCAAAACTGGTGAGACCTGGGTACCCTGAGTGAAAGAAACACCATGGATAGAGTCGATTGCAATGAGTCCTGAAATCACCGATAAGAAAGCCAATGACATGCCTGCAGCCGCAGGTTGGGCGGGCTCAATGCGTGGATTTCGCTCTTGGCTGCAATTGGAACGCGGCCTCAGCTCCAATTCGGTAGAAGCATACCTCAGAGACGTTCAGCGTTTGTCTTTTTTCGCGCAGAACCTCTCCAAGACCAAGTTTGAGCCGAGTGGCTTCGAAACGAGCCACGTAGACGCTTTTGTAGCGCAGTTGTTCGATGAAGGACTGAGCCGCAACAGCCAAAGCCGCATCCTCAGTGGTGTCAGGAATTTTTGCAAGTACTTGCTTCTCGAAGGCATCATCGAGCAGGACCCGCTCGAATTGCTTGACTCTCCCCGTCCTGAGCGCAAACTGCCTGATGTATTGGGTGTTGACGAAATTCAATCCATCATCGAGGCCATTGATTTGTCCCGAAAGGAAGGGATTCGAAACCGGGCCATTCTAGAAACGATGTACAGCTGTGGCTTGCGTGTTTCTGAGGTAGTTGGACTGCGCATCAGCTGCATCGACGAAGTCGAAGGCATGGTCAAGGTCATCGGCAAAGGCAACAAAGAGCGGATCATCCCCATCGGAGAAGTGGCCTTGGATACAGTGAGCCGTTACATCGACCAGTACCGCAAATTTGTGGAGATTGAAGTCGGTTACGAAGACACCCTCTTCCTGGGACGTCGCGGCCGAGAGTTGACCCGACAAATGGTGTTTACCATGCTTCGGCGCACTGCTCATGAGGCAGGCATCCGCAAGCAAGTCAGTCCGCACACCTTCCGCCACTCTTTTGCAACCCACCTCATGGAGAGTGGAGCAGACATCCGCGTGGTCCAAGAAATGTTGGGACACAGCTCTGTGAGCACCACCGAGATCTACACCCACTTGGATCAGAATTTCCTGCGCGATCAAATGCAGAGGTTCCATCCAAGGAGCGTCAAGGCTTGACCCGCTTCCTCTTCGTTTTCCTGATTTTTGGTTGGTGTCAAAGTGTGTCCCAACCTTTCTGTGGACAAGGAGAAATTCAGAGCCAATCGACCTCTGGCACCCATGTTTATTCTGAAACCGCGAATTTGAAACTGGACCTGCGGCTGCCTGAGCACCCGCAAACAGGAACACCAGGTGTCATTTTTGTTCATGGTGGCGGGTTTCAAATGGGCCGTCGTGATTCAGAGACGGTGTGCTCATTTTTGGATGACCTGTCTCGGGCCGGAATCGCCAGTGCCTCCATCTCGTATAGGCTGACCAGGAAAGACAAGGGCTTTGGCTGCGATGTGGCTGTGGAGGAAAAGCAGGCTGCCGTCCAAGCCGCAGGAGAAGACTTGATGCAAGCGTTGAACTGGCTCGAACTGCACTGCCTGAATGGTCCTGACACATGGGTGGCCGCGGGAAGCAGTGCTGGTGCAGAAACAGCCTTGTGGGCAGGATATGTTGCTCACCCTGACCGGTGGGCAGGGGTCTTGAGTTTGTCGGGCGCACTGGATTCTCGCACCAAGGTTGCGGCCGATGCGCCGCCGTTGTTTGCCGCCCATGGCGTGTGCGACGCTGTGGTGCCGGCAAGGCATGATGTGCACCGCGATTGTCCGCTGGATTCAAAGGGCGCCTGGGATTTGCTCGGCGGATTGGCTTGGGCAGACTCCCTTCGCGCATCTGGAGTCCAAGCCACAACATGGAAGGAGTGCCAAGGAGGCCATGAAGTCTGCAATACGGCTATGGTGAACCCAGACGTTCGAGAGAAGATCCTGATGTGGTTGACCCACCTCGGTTCCAACCAAAATCAAGATTGGTCGGATTCGCATCCAGGAAAAGGACCTCACCCTTGCCCTTCCCCCTGCCACTGAATGGATTGGGTAGGGACCAACGAGCGGTCCCATTGCTCTGCTGCACGCAGCAACAATTGGTGCACATCACCAGATTCAAATGCCCCTTGAATGCCCCCGTCCCCGACAGGTTGATTGAGCCATCGGAGCACCCGCATTACTGAAGCCATGGCCTGGGACACCTGCACGGGCTGGGCCAATGTTTGCTTGCTGAGCTTTTGACCCAAGTTGTTTTCGAGCACCGGCAGGTGGCCATATTCAGGAAGTGAATTGTGGAAATCTGTTGAGGTCAATTGGGCCAACGCCGACCACAGTTGAATTTGCTTGGGAGTGCTGTCCAAAAGATCAGAACCTCGGACCACATGGGTCACCCCTTGATCTCGGTCGTCCACCACCACCGCGAGCTGATAGGCCCAAAACCCATCGGCCCTCAATACGGGAAAATCGCCCAGGCTCCGCGCTTCGAAGGAGGTCTGCCCTAGGATTAAATCCTCCCACGCCAAGGCTCCCTCACCCATTTGAAAGCGCCACAAGCGCGCCTCCTTGTTGGGTGGCAGGCCCACGCGACAAGTGCCGGGATAGACCGCTATTCCAGCGAGGTCTTTTCGGGAGCACGCACATGGAAACACGCGGCCGTTGCGCTTCAAACCTTCTAGGGCGTCCTTGTAGAGTTCAGAACGGCGGGATTGATAGACGACCTCGCCATCCCAATGCAGGCCATGCCCTTCTAAGGTGCGCAGAATGTCGTCGGAAGCGCCCGCCACCTCTCTGGGCGGATCCAAATCCTCCATGCGCACCAACCATGTTCCGCCCTGGTGCTTGGCGTCGCACCAAGACGCCACTGCCGCCAGAAGGCTGCCCATGTGCAGCCGTCCTGTAGGCGATGGGGCAAAACGGCCGACGTAGCCGGCAGCCTGCATCAACGAACCAGCTTGCGGTACTTGATCCGCTTTGGACTGCGGTCGCCCAAGCGTTCCTTCCGATTCGCCTCGTATTCGCTGTAAGTCCCTTCAAACCACTCTACTTGGCTGTCGCCTTCGAACGCCAAGATGTGCGTACAGATCCGGTCGAGGAACCAACGGTCGTGCGAAATCACTACAGCACATCCCGCAAAGCTCATGATCCCCTCCTCCAAGGCGCGAAGAGTGCCGACGTCGATGTCGTTTGTGGGCTCGTCGAGCAGCAACACATTGGCTTCGGTTTTCAGTGTCATCGCGAGGTGCAAGCGGTTGCGCTCTCCGCCTGACAACACACCGCATTTCTTCTGCTGGTCAGAACCCCCAAAATTGAACTTGGACACATAAGCTCTAGAATTCACCAGGCTGCCTCCAATGTCCAATTGATCGTGACCGCCAGAAACCACTTCCCAAACGGTCTTCTCGGGATCAATCTCTTTGTGTCGTTGGTCCACATAGCCGACCTCCACGGTTTCTCCAAAGTCCACCGATCCCGCATCGGGTTGCTCCTCCCCCATCATCATCCTAAACAGCGTGGTCTTTCCTGCACCGTTCGGGCCAATGATGCCCACGATGCCCGCTGGAGGCAGCGAGAATGAAAGGTTCTCAATCAGCAAGCGGTCGCCAAAGGCTTTTTGAAGCCCTTCCACCTCAATGACCTTGTTGCCCAAACGCGGGCCATTGGGAATCGGAATCTCAAGGCGGGACTCCTTTTCCTTGGTGCCTTCGGCAAGCATGGATTCGTAGTTGGTCAGACGCGCTTTGTTCTTGGCGCGGCGTCCCTTGGGGTTTTGACGGACCCAATCCAACTCCCGCTCCAACTCCTTTCGGCGCTTGCTTTCGTGCTTTTCTTCCTGGGCCAGCTTCTTTGTCTTCTGGTCCAACCACTCCGCGTAGTTGCCCTTCCAAGGAATGCCCTCTCCGCGGTCCAGCTCCAAAATCCAACCGGCCACGTTGTCCAAGAAATACCGATCGTGGGTCACGCACAACACAGTGCCCTTGTAACGCTCGAGGTGTTGCTCGAGCCAATCAATGGTCTCGGCATCGAGGTGGTTGGTGGGCTCGTCGAGCAAGAGCACGTCGGGTGCCTGCAACAACAAACGGCACAGCGCCACCCTGCGGCGCTCTCCACCGGACAACTCTGCAATCTTCTGGTCGTCAGGCGGGCAACGCAGCGCGTCCATCGCAATGCTGAGTTTGGTGTCCAACTCCCATGCGTCGAGGGCGTCGATTTTGTCTTGGACACTGGCTTGGCGGTCCATGAGCGCCTGCATCTTGTCCGGATCGTTTAGGATTTCCTCATCCATAAACTTGGCATTGATCTCTTCGTACTCCTTGAGCACCGCGACCACTTCCTGGGTGCCTTCCTCCACCACCTCTCTCACCGTTTTGGTCTCATCCAACGTCGGTTCCTGGGGCAAGTATCCCACCGTGTATCCATCTGCCCACACCACTTCGCCTTGGTATGCCTCGTCGAGACCGGCGATGATCTTCATGACGGTAGACTTACCTGAACCGTTGGTTCCGATGATGCCGATTTTGGCTCCGTAGTAAAAGGACAGGTAGATGTCCTTGAGAATGTGCTTTCCGGTCGGGGTCGTTTTATTGACCTTGACCATCGAAAAGATGACCTTTTTGTCGTCGCTCATGGCTTGAATTTGGCCTCGGAAAGGTAATCAGGCCTTTCGCAAAGTGAGTTCGGTGATTTCGGGTGGCATGCCAATGCGTCCTGGAAACCCAAGGAGTCCGAATCCGCGGTTGACATGCAGGTGTTGTGCACCCTCACTGTACAGTCCTCCCCAACGCTTGTAGCGCAGTTTACTCGGAGATATCTTGATGCCCAGTGCTGGGATTTCAAGCCCCATCTGCATGCCGTGGGTATGGCCGGAAAGGGTCAAGTCAATTGGGGCTTTCTCACCCATGACCCGCTCCTCCCAGTGGGTCGGATCGTGGCTCAAGAGGACGGTCGGAAGCGCGACGTCGGCATCATTTAATGCGGCATCCAAGTCGCCGGTCTGCCGGAATCCTTTGCCCCAGTTTTGGACGCCTGCAAGGAGCAACCTTTCGCCGTCCACCTCTATGTAGCGGTGCTCATCCAACAGCAGATCGAAGCCCATCTCACCGTGGATCTCTCTGATGCGCCGGCGCACCTTTTCTCGCTCATCGTCGGTTCTGCGGGCGTAATCGGCGTAATCGTGGTTCCCGAGAATGCTGAACTTGCCGTGACGTGCCGTCAACTTCGAGAACCGTTCGATCCAAGGCTCGGCCTCATCGCTGTGGTCATTGACCAAGTCCCCCGTGAAGCACAGGACATCCGGATCCAAGGATTGGATGAGATCCAAACCACGCTCCACAGGGCCGAAGTCTTCCAGAAAGCTACCGAGGTGGGCATCGCTGATTTGAACGATGCGCAACCCATCCAACGCTGAGGGAAGTCCCGATATCGGCACATCGTGGCGGCGGACATGATAGCCGTAGCGGCCCCTGGTCATGCCGTAGGCAAAAGAGCCCAGCAAAACCCCCGCCACAGCCTGGCCACTCCAAGTAATAAAGGTTCTCCTGGGAATGCCAACACGCTGCTCCGGACGGGTCACCAACCATTGTATGCCTTGGCGCACTGCTTCGATCAGTTCTGTTCCTCCCAGCCAAATTTTGGGCACCAACAGGCTGATTAAAACAGCATGGGTAAGGAGCAAATACTGCGGATGGTGCTCGCGCCACACGGGCCAGCGAAAAATATAAATCGCGAACCACACCAACTGAATGGCGACGACGGCGAACCAAACTTTCCGAACCACATCAAACCGGTTGTAGCTGGACCACATTCTGTGAATGTTCCTCCAAGCCATCCATTCGATGAGCAATATCAACCCCAGTAAAAACAGGGCCATCATGACACGGGTTGTGGCCGAAGGCATGCTGCGAAATTAGTCATGACAGCTGGGGTTTGGTGCACTGATGGCAACTCTTGGGAAGTCGTTGAAATGGCCGTTAATCCTTGCCCATAAGCAGCGCTTTTGCTGCGCCACTGGTGAAGGCTTCTTCGGGCAAAAGGACCCCACCCTCTGATGGGGGACGCATCACCATCCAGCGGTCTGCCCACCCCGACTCATGCACGGCATCGAGGTCATGGGTCGCCAACACCACCGTTTTTCCAGCCTCCCTCCATTGGCCCACATCCGCCATGACTTCCTGCCTTCCCACGACATCCAGAAATGCCGTGGGTTCATCGAGCAAAATCAAGGTGTCCGATTGTGCTGCTGCACGCGCCAGCATGACCCTCTGGGCCATGCCGTCACTCAAGGTATCGAGTGGCATCTGCGCCCAACGTTGAACGCCGCCTGATTGCATCGCCTGCTCCACACGGGACGCCTCTACAGGGTGCCCTCCAGCTTCCAAGGCCAACTCCATTACATCGCGCACCGTCAGCGCTGTGCCCCTTGGAGGGGTTGAAGACACAAAAGCCAACTTGCGGGCGCGTTGTCTTGGCCGCATCGCTGCGACGGACGCGCCGCCCAAGTTCACTGAGCCCGCCTTTGGGGGCAAGAGGCCAGCCAAGGTCTTGAGCAATGTCGATTTGCCGGTGCCATTTCTCCCCACCACCACCATGGCACTGCCTGGAGGCAGCGAAAAAGAAAGGGCGCCGACGCCTTCCGTGGGATGGCATAGGGTCAGCGAAGAACAATCCAATCCCGCTTTCATTGGGCACGCAATTTTGAGAGGATACGGCCGCGGCCCACAATCAGCATGAGCACCACCGGGGCTCCCACCAAACTCAACACTGCATTGAGAGGAACGCCTGCCAAACGCACCACCAAATCTGCCAGCAGGGCCACTGTGGCTCCAGTGAGTACAACCGGCCAAAGCATGGTTGAATGGCGCCCCCTCACACCCGCTGCCCTCACCAAATGCGGCGTGGCCAATCCGAGAAACGCCACAGGGCCACACCAGGCGGTCACCAAGGCTGCCAAGATGCCAGCTGTGCCCAGTGCACTCCACGACAGAGCCCGCTCGTCCACCCCCATGGTCTTGGCCGTCAAAGCCCCCATGGTCCACATGTCCAAGCTGTTGCTGGCTTTCCAAGACCAGAATATAGCAGGGGTCAATGCGCACAGCATGATGGTGCATGATGCCCATCCGGCATGGGCAAAGGACCCCATTCCCCAATGGACAAACGCTTGCAGCGCCCCTGCTTCGGCCCCGGCCTGCAATACGGTCACCAAGGCACCTGCGAGGTATCCTACCATGAGACCAAAAATGAGCAGCGCGGTCCTCGAACGAAACCGTCCCATCACCAAGCCCAGCAAAGCCATGACAGCGCCACCTCCGATCAAAGCGCCCACCACCTGAGGCCCCATCTCAACCGTGCCGGATACACTTCCAATGCTGGCTCCTCCCAAGGCTACCAGGGCCACGCCCAACGTGGCGCCTGAGGATACCCCCAAGACCCCTGGACCCGCCAAAGGATTCCTAAAAAAAGTCTGCATCAACAAGCCGGCCAGGCCCAAAGCCGCGCCAGACAGCGTGGCGGTCACCAACCGTGGCAAGCGCAATTGCCACATGATGGTCCCCGCGGTTTCTCCCCCGCGGCCCTGCAACGCCGCCCACTCCTCTGACCACTCCAAATGGGCCGGCCCCCAAAACAGGCCAATGCCGAACAGGGCCATCACCGCCGCCCCCAACAAGGGAAGGGACCAATGGGCTTTCATGGCCTGCTTGTGGTTCTGTGAAAGTACCGGGGCTCTAGAGCTGTTCCAGGTGCACCGTCCTCTGCGGTTTGATCGTGAAGGAGGGCCACCAAGTCTGCGAGCATGACGTCCGGCTCCAGGACGGCCTGGCCGAAGTAGTCCACTTCTGCTGTGTTGCAATGGAACAGCAACTTGCCCTCCACATTGAGCCACGACAGCGCCGCTTTGGCGTCTTCTTGGTACCAACCGTCGGGCGCATACACCACCTTTCCCCATGCATCGGCATCCGCCGCCAAGACCGCAAACTGCTCAAGTTCCATTTCGATGTTGCTGCCCACCCTGCGCAGCCCCATGGACTGCTCGGTTTTTTGGTCCAGCAAATACTGGCCTCCTGCATCTTCCACCAACCGCGCGACCAAACCATCAAAGGTGGGCGCCGTCCAAAGCCCTCCCTGTTCGCTGCCCGTGAAGACCACGGGGCTTCCATCGGATGTGGCCAAACGCTGTCCTTTGGCTTGAGCTTCAGCATACCGCTGTGCAATGCCATTGAATGTCGCGTCAGCCTGGGTGGATTGGCCCAGAAGCCAACCAAACACCTTGATGTACTCTGCGCGTGCCAGGGGATGCTGCTCCTCATATTCCCTCAAGGGCATGACCTTCACACCGGTGCGTTCACCGACGCCTTGCATGGGATCTCCAAACGGATAGGACGTCAGGACATGGGCCCCTGACGCCACCAATGCCTCTTCATCGAGCCCACCATCACCACCGAGGTGAAGGGGAAGCCCAGACTCC
This sequence comes from Flavobacteriales bacterium, assembly GCA_022428285.1. Taxonomy (GTDB): domain Bacteria; phylum Bacteroidota; class Bacteroidia; order Flavobacteriales_D; family Sanyastnellaceae; genus UBA8752. The sequence continues at coordinate 4,038 of JAKMCX010000258.1, read as the reverse complement.
CCGCCTTCGGAGATGTTCACCCTGCTCTTGTAGCCAGTGCCGACCCACTGTTCTGAAACGTTGAGCGCTTGGATGTGGGGCACATGTGTGGTGGACCACGTCGCGATTTTTGGGGCATTGGGCAAATCCATGGTAGGACTCCCTTGACCCTGTTTCTCGTGAGATGTGTTGGCACCTGTCCGGTATGTCCAGGGTGTCCAAACACCTTCGCCATCCTGCAGCCAAAGGGTGTCACGGCCCCGTGAGAAGCCGAAAAACTCGGCAAACTCTACTCCAATCAAGTCCGGTCCTTCCGAAGCTTCAATAGGCCGTTCACTTGGCGAACCTCCGCAAGAGCAAAACCCTAATGCCATGTATACCAATGAAATCGTCCCTATACCTGCTCCCCAAAAACACGACACCAATGCACGGCATCGGGATGGTTTTGGAGGAAACTGATCGGGAAAGTCCATGGGTCAAAAGTACGGGGGGCGAAGGGGCCGTAAATTTGGGATGAACCCGCAACGATCGGACATGCCCATTCCAAAGGAGGAAATCGAACGCCAACAGCGCGCTGACGCCATGAAGCTCAAGCTGTCGGAATTGGACCATCAATTCCAAAAAGTGAAGCTCGGCGGTGGACAAACCCGCATCGACAAAGAGCACAGCAAGGGGAAATTGACCGCCAGGGAGCGGCTCGACTTGCTGATGGATGGGCAAGAGACCACGTTAGAAATAGGCGCCTTTTCCGGACACGGGATGTACAAGGAGCACGGGGGATGTCCTGGCGGCGGGTGCGTTGTGGTCATTGGAAAAGTGAGTGGGGTGCGCTGCATCGTGGTCGCGAACGATGCCACTGTAAAAGCCGGTGCGTGGTTTCCCATCACTGGAAAGAAACACTTGCGGGCTCAAGAGCTGGCCTTTGAATTCCACCTGCCCATTGTCTACCTCGTGGACAGCGCGGGGGTGTATTTGCCCATGCAGGACGAAATCTTCCCTGACAAAGAGCACTTCGGACGCATTTTTCGAAACAATGCCAAGCTGAGTGCCGCGGGAATTCCGCAGCTTGCGGCTGTCATGGGGAGCTGTGTGGCCGGCGGCGCCTACCTCCCGATCATGAGCGATGAGAGCATCATTGTGAGGGACACTGGCAGCATCTTCTTGGCCGGCCCTTATCTGGTAAGGGCAGCGATTGGCGAAGACGTAGAGGCCGAAGATTTGGGAGGTGCCGACATGCATGGCAGCATCTCTGGAGTCGTTGATCATGTCGTAGAAAACGACCGCGAAGCCTTGGATTTGCTGCGCAACCTCATGGCGCACCGCGCAGGAAGGCCCAGCCTGAGGCATTACAAAAGAAGCGCCCCTGCTGCACCCTTGGGGGACGAAGATGCGCTGCTTTCTGTGCTCCCCGCCTCGCGCCGAGAAGCCTACGATGCCCGGACCCTGCTGTCGGCCCTGGTCGATGACGGAGAATTCACGGAGTTTAAGCGCGATTACGGAAAGACGCTGTTGTGTGCAACGGCTAGCATAGACGGCTGGAGTGTGGGCATTGTGGCCAACCAAAGAACCTTGGTGAAGAGCGCCAAGCAAGGCACCCAATTTGGAGGTGTGATTTATTCGGACAGTGCAGACAAGGCCGCACGTTTCATTATGAATTGCAACCAAAAGGGGTTGCCTTTGGTGTTTTTGCAGGATGTCACCGGCTTCATGGTGGGCTCCAAAAGCGAGCAAGGCGGCATCATCAAGGACGGCGCCAAATTGGTCAATGCCATGGCCAACTCTGTGGTCCCCAAATTCACCGTAGTGGTGGGCAACAGCTATGGGGCTGGCAATTACGCCCTTTGCGGCAAGGCCTATGACCCCAAGTTCATGGTCGCCTGGCCAACGGCAGAACTGGCCGTCATGGGAGGGGCACAAGCGGCGGGTGTCCTCTTGCAAATTGAGGTGGCCACGCGCAAGAAAAAAGGAGAAGAAATCACACCAGAACGGGAAAAGGAACTCCGCGAAGTCATTGAGAGCAAGTACAAGGAGCAAGTGTCTCCTTATTACTCTGCCGCGCGCCTTTGGGTCGATGCCATCATTGATCCACGCGACACACGGCAATGGATTTCAGAGGGCATTGCTTTGGCAGATGGGGCCCCATCTGAAGGGCCTTACATCACCGGTGTCATGCAAACCTGAATCAAGCCCGCTCGCGCTGCATCAATTCCGCGAGCATCAGCTTCAGCATCTCCTCTTCTGCGGTCGCATTGCCTCCTTGGAGTGCGTTGCGTCCTTGTTGCAGAATGAGCATCGCATCCAATAAATCGGCTTCGTCTTCAAGCCATTCGGGAAGCGCCTCGAACAAGGTCAGCGTCTCAACCATGATGGCCATCCCCTGTTCCACAGAACGCGTAGCCAAGTTGCGCAGATGCCCCTCCGCACTGCCACCACATTCCCATAAAAAGCCCAACAAGTCAGCCAATTGATCGGCATTGTCAGGCATCAAGGCCACCTCCATCAGCGTGCTACCAGCGCCCTCGAGCTTGAGTCCCCTCAGGAGCTTTCCAATTTCTTCTTTGACGCTGTCCTCGTCTGTTTCTCCGCGCAAACGGACCAGTTCTGCAATCGTCTCGAGTTCGCCTTCGTTGGATACCCGCTTCAATGCCGCATCCCTTTGTTCGGCGATCACAGAGTGCAATCCTTCGTGCAATTCCGCCAATGCTGCGGCCTTCTTTGCTTCCATGGCACAAAGTTACAGCGGTCAGCGCGCGACCGACCACTCGTCATACCATGCGGCCACTTCGGACAACATCAAGGCTGTTGCTCCCCACACAAAGGGCACCCCTGGCAATGAAAATCCAGGGACGGTCCATTGAAACGCCCCGGTTTCGGGCATGTGCACGCGGACGGGCTGCTCCATGCGGTAACGGTCCCCCAACAGATCGGCCATCTGAATGTGGCGCACCACCGCCACTTCGACGGGGTCCGGCGCGAGCGACACAGGCAGCGACACAGGTGCTAAAAACGGGCGCACGATGAAATTGCTGGGCGCAACGTGAATTTCTGTCAGGGCCACCGGCGGTCGCAATGGCGCACAGGAATCCGGCAAACCCAGTTCTTCTCTCCACTCGCGAATGGCGCAGCCCTCCAAGGTCTCGCCTTGCTCCCTGGCTCCCCCTGGCATGGCCATTTGACCACCGTGGGGCCCCTTATCCGGCGTGCGCTCAATGAGCGCAATGGTGCCATTGGCTTCCAAACCAATCAGCACTGCCGCCTCACGGTAATCTTTGCCTGCCACTCCCTTTTGTCGGGCCTCCTCTGCGGAAGTCCGGGCGTAGGGCATCATGCTCGCATGGGCTGCTGTTCCTGGCAAAGGATGGCCTGCAGCCTCCCAACCCAACCAGTCAATGTTTCGTTCCTGTCCCCCGTTATCTTCCATGCGTAGCGGTCATTATTATGGTGGCCCTAATTTCGTCATCACGTGCACCAATTGGGATCGGAGTGTTGGTTTCCACCAGCAGATAAGTTTAGGGAAGATGGCCTGGTGGCCATTGGAGGTGATTTGTCGCCCGATCGGCTTCTGCTGGCCTATGAACGGGGGATCTTCCCTTGGTCGGCACCCGAAGACCCTTTGCTGTGGTGGTGCCCAGACCCAAGGGCTGTGTTGCGCCCGCAAGACATCAAGGTGAGCAAAAGCATGCGGAATGTCCTGCGCAAGGGGACCTTTACCATCACGTTTGATACGGACTTTGAAGGCGTTATTCAGGGGTGCGCCCAGCGGCCTGATGAAGGAACATGGATCACCGATGACTTTATCCAAGCCTACATTTCCTTGCACAAGCTGGGCTTTGCCCACAGCGCTGAAGCATGGGATGCCTCCGGCGATCTCGTGGGCGGCCTCTATGGAGTTTCCCTCGGCAGCATGTTTTTTGGGGAATCCATGTTTGCGCGTTCATCCAATGCAAGCAAAGCCGCGTTCATCGCCCTTTCCCAGCACCTTTCTGCGCATGACTTCGAATGGATTGATTGCCAAATCATGAATCCTCACTTGGCTTCTTTGGGGGCCCATCACATTCC
>JAKMCX010000255.1 GCA_022428285.1 Flavobacteriales bacterium | reverse complement strand
CTATGGTTCCTATGCCCTTGAACCTTGGTCAGAAGGAGAAAGCAACCGGCTCATTTTACACGCTAGAAAATCATGACAGCTGGCATCACCTTGGTTGCAGTTGCCCTAGTGGGCGCTCTGCTTGGAGAATGGATCGGCGACCGCTTCAAAGAGCACATGCCTCTGCTCTTGTCCTTTGGAGGGGCTTTTTTGCTGGGCTTGTGCTTTTTGCATTTACTCCCCGAAGCCTTCGCGATGAACGCCACAGCAGGGCAGTGGGTCATTGCTGGATTTTTGCTCCAAATAGGCTTGGAATATTTGAGCAAAGGCATGGAGCATGGACACGTGCACGGCAACCGTTTTGGCCTGCTGGCCTTTTTGAGTCTTTGTCTGCACGCTTTGATTGAAGCCATGCCCTTTGGATTGGATGCAACGCAAATGGCACATGACCATCTGCACAATCACGGGCACGACCAAGGACACCACCACCACCACCATGTAGGCGAAGGGCAGTGGGCACTCTTGGCGGGGATTGCCCTGCACAAACTGCCCGTGGCGTTGGCCTTGGCCACCATCCTCAAAGCCACAGTGACGCAGAAGTCCAAGCGGTGGGCCTGGATCTTATTTTTTGCGGCAACGCCTGTCTTTGGGATGTTGATCGCCGGGTCCCTGCCTCAGATCCCCTCGGTTTTTGGCGCCCTGAATGGAATTCTCGTGGGCATTCTGCTCCACATCTCGACCACCATCTTGTTTGAAACAGCAGACGGGCACGACTTCAATGCCCGCAAGTTGGCCACCATTTTGGGCGGTCTGCTCTTATCGTGGCTCGCCAGCCCACATTGATCTTTGTTGTAACCCTTCTGCAGCATGCCGCGTATCGGGACCAAATCTTGTCCCATGAAGCGCTTTCGCATTCGCATTACGATCAAGAAGTTCGAACGCATTGAACTGAGCTCAGATCATTTCGGCTTTGATCTGTTCGAGCACTGCTTGAACTGATTCCTCACACCAGACTCGCAAGGAGACTTTGAGCCCGGGCCAAGGCCTCAGCATTCCATCTCTTTTGCTCACCACCCCACTGGAGTGGGCCGTCCATCATGACCTCGGTGGGCAAGTTGCCCACCAATTCGTCCTTGGCCATCGGGCACCCCCCCAAGCCGCCAAGGGCACCATCAAACCTGCGACAACCACCGCGCCAAGCGGCTTCCATTAACTGGGCAGCCGCTTCCCGCCGTCCGTGCAAGTGCACCCCGACCGTCATGTCCGGAGATGCAGAAATGACCTGTGCGCACACAGATTCAATCACGCCTTCGTCGGCCTGACCCACGGTATCGCTCAAGGCCAAATGGGTCACCCCCAATTCTTCGTGCAATCTGAGGGCCCATTCACCTGCCAGTTCAGGAGACCAGCGGTCGCCATAGGGATTCCCAAATCCCATGCTCAGATAAACCACCAGGCTTTTGTTGGCTGATGCCACGGCATTGCGAATGGCATCGAGACGGCGCCAACCTTCCCCGATACCGCCGCCTGTATTCCGCTGTTGAAACGTCTCTGAGATCCCAAAAGGAAAACCGATGAAGTCCGGACGACCATGGGCAATGGCATCATGGGCACCGCGCTCGTTGGCCACTATGGCCAAAACATCCGTGCTGGTTTCTGGCAACGCTTCCAATACTTGAGCGCTATCGGCCATCTGTGGCACCGCCTTGGGGGAAACAAAACTCCCCGCATCGAGCACATCAAAGCCCACATTCATCAGTGCAGACAAATACGCCACCTTTTGGGAGGTGGGAATAAAGGGGGACATCCCTTGCATGGCATCCCTCGGGCAATCCGTCAAGAACCATGGCTCACCACCTTTTTCGATGTTGCTCATGACGCAAATATTGAACAAAATGAAACCCCAGCCCACCCCATGTCGTATCGGAACCCACATCCGCTCTGCGGTGCGATCACAACACAACGTCAACCCATTGAATATGGACCTCCGAACTTTCAACCGGCTTCCGCTCGACGAGAAGACCAACTACATGTGGGACCACGGAAATTGCATTTCCCAACGCATGGTCGAGAACCGATACATCCTTTGCATTTTCGAAATCAATGGTTTCTATGTAGAGGCGATCTACAGCAAGCAAAACAACCGCGTCAACGCCATCCTGCCCATCATGGGCATGGAAGCTTGGGAATCCTATGTAGAGCGCGTGATTCGCAACGTCACGGAGATGAACTGAACACGCGCCATCCGCCTTTCATGGTCCGGCAACGGATGTGATACGGCGACATGGCCCATTGTGTCCCGCACCACCAGATAGAATCAGGTGGATCATTGGAAACCCGTTCTGTAAAAGAGCGGGTTTTCCAGTTTAAAGGGAATCCCCCCTTGGGACGAGGCTCTTCTGTAAATACGGCCAGACGGTCAGGGCCAAACACCACGCACTCGTCCTCCAGCAAGACCACCTGAGGAAGGGAAACTGCATGGTCTGACCAGCGCAACAACGCACAAGCAGTGAGCATACCGGCCAGTCCAAACCAGACAGGCCGCTTCACTGCCAACCCCCAGATAAATCCCAATGCCAAGGCACAGCCAGCAGCTGCCGTGATGGTCCGGTCCAATGGCAGCAGGAGGGGAGGACACCGCGCCCCATAATCTACAAGCTCCAAAAACACGCTCACCACTTGAACCAAGGCTGCCTCGGTCCATTGCGAAAAACAGGGGGGCAGAATGCACCACGCAGCAAACAGTCCCATGGTGGCTGTGACCAAAGGTGTGGCCATGACGTTGGTGGCCACAAACAACATGGGGAGCTTCCCAAAAGCTGGCCATGACAGGGGAGCAGTGCATGCCGTGGCCACAACCGGCACCCCCACAAGCATGCATAAAACACGGCACCTCTTGGACACACCGCTCCCGCTCAAACAACGGTGCAACAGCAGGATTCCAGCTGTGGCCAAAAAACTCAGACCCACCCCCAAATCACCGAGGGAGCATGGCCGAATGGCGACCATCATCAATCCTACGGCAGAAAGCACCGTCACACCTTCTGACTTGCGTCCCAAAGCCAGCGCCACAGCCGCAACCGAAGCCATGGATGCAGCGCGCACAGCGGAACCCGGCCAGCCACATAGCCCCACATAAATCCACACCATTGGCAGGAATACATAGGGCCGCCAAAGCCGAGGGGTCCCCGTCGCCCGCAGCAACAACAGGATGGCCCCGGCCACCAACCCAATGTGGAACCCCGAGACGGCGACCAAGTGTGACAGGCCCGCATCTGAAAAAGCCTTCCGAGTCGTTCTGGAAACCCCTCTTTTGTCGCCGGTTGTCAGCGCCAACACAAACCCGGACACAGCTTCATTCTCTATCCTAGAACAACGCTGAACCACCCGGCTTTTGACCTCCGCCATGGCCCTTCGGAAGCGGCCGAAAAAGCCTGAAGCATCCTGCACTGGGCCCAACCACAGCACTTCATACTTGGCCCAGACACCGCGCCCCCTCAAAAAAGCGCCCTCATCAAAGTCCCACGGATGTTCTGGAACTGACGGGACATGCCGCTGCACTCCGGCAACAAAGGACTGACCTGCACCCAGCCCGTGCCCGTGCCCGTGCCCGTGCCGATCGAATTCCAATAAAACTTGATGTCCAGCACGGTCGGCGGCCAGCCAGCGCGAAGTGCCACCACGGTCCGGCCAAGCTGCGATCAGCTCCAGGTGCAGCACAGAAGCGCTCTGGGTTGGGACAACGCTCAGCGCATTTGGCACGCACAACTGCGCACCTGCACCCACAGCTGAGCCCAACAACAACGCCCCCAGCACAGCGCGATACAAACTGCCAAACCCCAGCAACAACGCTCCAGAAATCAAGGTCACAACCAAGACTCCGGAACCCACGATACCAGGCGATGCAAGCGGGGCTACAAACCATCCCAGCACCACACCAGGCAGCACCCACCGCAACAACTGAGGTTCACGCATGGCACCAAAACAATGCCCTGCAGCACTTCAGTCAACAGGCTTTTCACTGCCGCTGACATCGGTTTGGCCCGCGTTAGAGCGGGTCAGCGAAAGAGGGAGGGAGGGAGGTCAGACCAACGCTTGCGTTGGCGCAAGAAATACTCGACGATGATGCTGCCCTTGTAGTGGCCCGCCTTGGCATCCAAAGACAATTCAACTCCCGCACAGGCTTGAATCTCCGCACTGCGCTTGAGCTTCATAGAGCTCCTGCTGGATTTGAATTCACTGTGCGCCTTGAGCACGGCCTTGAAAAAATCCCACTTGCCTTCCAATAGAAAACGAAAGGCAGCAATGCCATCCAACAATTGGCGGACAAATATCCGACGTGCAATACCAGGCCGGTGGTCGTTTTTGAGCAACAAGAACAGGTTGTTCCGGAAATTCAGCTGGGCCTTGCGCGGGCTCGATTGCGCCAAAGTTCCTCCACCGAGGTGGTACACATGGGTGCCCGTTGCCACCCCTACCACATGACCGCGGTTGCGGAGCCGCCAACACAAGTCAATCTCCTCCATGTGGGCAAAGAAATCGACATCCAAACCCCCGACCTCCACCCAAGCCGATGAACGGACCAACAAAGCCGCTCCAGAAGCCCAAAACACGGGGCGGTCTTGGTCGTACTGGCCCAGATCCTGCTCGAAAGCATCGAAAATTCGGCCTGCGCAAAACATAAAGCCAAAACGGTCCATGTAGCCTCCTGCGGCGCCCGCATATTCAAATTCAGCCCTGCGGTCCACAGCACGGATTTTGGGCTGAACGGCGGACCAGCCATGGGTTTGAGCGGCATCCACCATTTCACTTGCCCAATGCTCGGTGACTTCGACGTCGCTGTTGAGGAGGAGGACCCACTCGGACTTCAAACGCTCACCAAGCAGCTTCAGTCCCTCGTTGTAGCCTCCTGCAAACCCATGGTTCTCAGAAAGCGACACCACCTCAACCTCGGGAAACTCCTGTTGCAGCAGTGAAAGGCTGCCGTCGTCAGAGCCGTTGTCGATCACAACCACCTTGTCCTCGGCAGCATTGTGCGCCACAACAGAAGGCAGAAACCTACGCAGATGAGCAGAGCCATTCCAATTCAGCACGGCCACGGCGACGCGGCAGGAGGGACGCAAATCCACGGCCATATCAACGCGGGTTGAAGAACAGGTCTTCGGGTTCTTCTCGGCTGTAGGTATCGCGGTTGCCCAGTTGGTTCATGCGGCTGTCCACCACAGAGTGTCCCAATTCCCGTGTTTTGAGGATGTCGAGCCAATCGGCATTGCGCAATTCGCGGGGATGGTCGCTGTGGAGCAACTCAAAACATTCGCCCACCACTTGTGGCGTGTAGAACAAGAAGCGCCTGTTGTTGAATTGCCCAGCTTTGTGATAATGCCAGATCTCGTAGGGGTAGTATGCCGTTCCGTTGTGGCGTTGAACGACCGTGTTTGGCCGGCCATACCGCAACAAAATCCAACCCATGTCCGTCTCATGGCCCTCGCGGTTCGGGCAAGCACCATACTCGCGGTCGGCGATGGCCACTTCTGTGCGGTAAATGCGCCAGGCTTCGGCCGGCTGATCCGGTGACCTGACCGTCCAGAATTGCTCCAAAAAGGAGCGAAGTTGCCGCAAATCCGCACCCTGCAGCACATGCTCAATAGAACGGCGCTCACCGGCATCGGCTATGGGAATCAGCGATTCAATCAATGCCAACAAACTGTCCCGGTCTTGGTGCAACATCACAAATGGAGCAAGTGCACCTGCGGCCACAGCAGCGTCCTGAGCCTCCTCTGAGACACACCGCAGTGCGACACTGTTGGCCACAAGAAGCTCCTGATTCGGTGTCATGATCTGCACCACCAATTCATGAGGACCGGCGGGAGGCGGAGGCAGCGCCTCGAGGAAGGGCAGAACAGGGGCTGCTGTCATCCGAAAGAACCGCTTGGTCCCATCGATCCACGACCCACCTTCACCAGGGCTCCTAAATCCAGCCACCACTAAGAAATCACCTCCAGCACCGAAGAACGTTTCGGTGCCATAAAGTTCACAGTAAAATGGAATGCGTCCAGCCTCTGCCGACACCCTGCGGTCCAACAGCGGCAAAATGTCCTTGCCCGATCGGGTAAGCGGCCCCGCAGGGACCGAAGCCTCTGCAATGCCTTGAACCACGAACAGATCACTGATGTCCAAGGCAGCGGGCCGCGAGACCTCTATGACGGTTTCGTATTCGAGGTGCAGCCGATCGGGATCGCCCACATCCTCCACTTCCAGTTCCAGCACATGAGGGCCCGGAGCCAATGCCATTCGGGCCACATCTACAAAGTCGCCTTTTTGGGGCAAGGAACCTGTTCGGGCTGTGGATTTTACAAAACCTGCAACCGCACCTGTACTGTCGTAAGCAATGGCCGTCCATTTGACAGCTGCCCGATACAAAGAGTCTCCTTCTGCCAACCACGTCACACTGCTGGCCAAAAATTCGGCTTGAACTTCCAAGTAAGGCGCACCATCTGGCGCTTGAAATTGACGGGTAGCCAAACGCAGCGATGGCGTTTTGTCTAAGCCCTGTGCGTGAGATTGCACCGAAGTCATGGCGAGCAAAGTCAAAAAGACCAACCGGCAGGTCAACCGGTGCACCGACAGCAGATGCTTTACATTGTAGCCTGTGAAGAGCATGAACTGGCAAGATACATTTTCAATGAGGTCCTTTCTGTTGTGCTGCGCATGTTTGCTCATGAGTCCCTTGGCGTGGGCCACACACCTCGTAGGAGGGTCCATGTATTACGAACACCTTGGAGGCGACCAATACGAACTGTTCCTCGTGATCTACAGGGATTGTGGACCGACCAACACCAATGGAACCGGGTTTGATCTGGCGGCCAACGTGGGCGTATACCAGAACCTTCAGCTGTTTGACCAAACCCAAGCGCCCATCACCAGCGCGGTAGACCAAATCGACCTACAAAGCGGAAACCCTTGTGCGCAACTGCCCCCCGGTGTTTGCGTAGAACGGGCCGTTTACACCACCATATTGACCCTGCCTGCGAGTGCAGATCCCTACACGGTTGTTTTTCAGAGGTGCTGCCGGAATCCGCAGGTGATCAATTTGGTGGACCCCACCAATACGGGATTTACCATTTTCGTTGTAGTCCCTCCGGTATTGGGCAATGAGGACATTGACTTGACCTCCAATTCTTCGCCAAGGTTTGACAGCCTCCCACAGGGCTACGTCTGCGTCAACCAGCCGTTTGAATTGGACAATTCAGCCCAGGACCTGGACGGGGACAGCATCATTTTTTCCATCAGCGACGTCTTTATTGGAGGAAGCTTTTCCGCGCCCACTCCCAATCCCCCGGCGCCACCGCCCTATGACAACGTCACATGGGCCAACGGTTATGCTCCTGAAACACCGCTTGGCAACGGGCAAGAGGATTGGATTCAAATCGACCCTCAAACGGGAACCTTGACCGGAACGCCTACCGCCATTGGGAAATATGTCATTGGAATCTTCATCACCGAATACAGACAGGACGACAACGGCAATTGGATCAACTTGGGCAAGGTGTTTCGGGACTTTACCATCGATGTGGTGCCGTGCGAGCTCGTATTTCCAGACGTTCAATGGCCCGCCCCCTGCACAGGGCTCGATGTCAACTTCGGGGTCGATGCAAACAGTGGCGATTTCGCCTGGGATTTTGGTACCGGACAACCCAGCGACACCAGTTCCCTCACCGCACCAACCTTTGACTTCCCGGCACAAGGAGAATATGACATCTCTCTGACCTATGACCTCGGCGGATGCGGAGACAGCATCACCCAAACCATCCTCATCGCCCCACCCGTGGAAGCGTCCTTTGTCTTGGATGCGGTGGATTGTTTGGCCGACGGATGGAGCCAACACATCCTCTATACGGGCGACCCACTTGGCGAAACTGGCTCTTTGACATGGTCGGTCGACGGGGACGCCACATCAAGCGGAACCACCCCAGGAGCGCTCTTTGTCCCCCCGGGAAATCACACCTTGTCGGCAGCCCTGGTGAACGACATCGGATGCGAGGCTTCCAGTGCGGTTCAAATTGAACTTCCCGAACTCCCCGTGGCCTCATTTACCACCACAGAGCCTCCCTGCAACGGGCTGGAAATTGGATTCACCAACCTTTCTTCCAATGCCACAACCCAGCAGTGGACCTTTGACCTGAACAACCCCTCCACCGGACAAAACGCGGAAACATCCACCGAAAGCACGGCCTGGACCTACCTCGATTTCGGGAGCTTTGACGCACAGCTCATTGCCAATCCAGGAGAAGACTGCGCCGATACGGCAACCTTTGTGGTAGAAGTGCTGCCCCAGAACCCTCTGGTGATGTCCTTTGGAGCAGTAGAACCATTGGCATGCTCATTGGAAACAACCGTTGAATTCACATTTAACGGAAGCTATGCCGATGCCGTCACATGGGATTTCGGCCCTTCTGGCTCGGCCACCGGCGACACCGTCAACTTTGACTTTGGTGGTTCTGGATTGTATCCCGTAACCCTGACCATAGAAAACGACACCTGCGGCACCAGTGAATCTTCGACTTTTGAGGTATATGTGCCCGAGCTCGTTGCTGAAGTAGAGTTGGTCATACCCAACGTCATCACCCCCAATGCAGACGGCAAAAACGACCGGTTCCGCATTGGCACAAAGAGGACAGACGGCAACGGAGTGGACATCACCAACGCCTCCTCATTCTCCTACTTCAAACTACAGGTCTATGACCGCTGGGGGGTGCAGGTTCATGAATCCGAAGGCGTAGGCGCAGGATGGGACGGCAGAATCGGAGGAACTGTGGCAGCACCTGGGGTCTATTACTACATCCTCAATGCCGACCACAGCTGCCTGGACACGGACATCGAAGAAGTAGGAGAGCTTACGCTGATTTTGGACTGACCGCACGCCGAAACCATCGGGTGTGCTCGACCTTGCACAGCACGACCCTAAAAGCGTCGTACCATTCAGACACCCCTCTGGCCTTGGCTTGACGGTGGCCCATGTGCGCCGCCCATGCGTCGACGGATGCCCGGTCTTGCCAATAGCTGATGAAGACACCGTCGCGCCCATCGCGCAAAGATTCAAACCCAATGTAACCTCCCATTTGCTCGGCTTCGGCCATCACTTGCACCATGGTCTCGCCATAGCCTGGAGGGTCCAAGGGACGCTCCGAAATAAATATGCTGGCATACTGCCCTGGCTCTAGCTGAACACGGTCTTCAATGACACCCATGCACGAAAGATCGTGAACCCCATCTTTGTATCATGAACGCCGCATGGGATCGGGCCTTTCCAGATTGCACCAACGATGCCGCTGGACGCCGCAAGGCCACCAAGCTCAAATGGGGCTTGGGCGCTTTGGCCACGCTGCCATGGGCACAGGACATCGGACAAACTGCCGATGACACAGCGCTCAAAGCGGTGCTCAAAAACGCCAAGCAAACGTTGGTCGTTCTGGACTTGCCCGCAGGAATGGCCCCGCCCACAGGCTTGCCTGCAAACACCTGGGCGGTCCAGCGACACACACGGCAGATGGCGCTCAGTGCAGAGAACGACCCGATTGAAGACTGGCCATCCACCCGCCGCAAACAATTCAGGCGCGCCGAAAGAGAAGGGATGGCGGCCCTTCCTTGCAGCGACCTGTCACTTTTGGTTGAACTCCATCAAGCTGCCCGCATCCGCAAAGGGTTGACCAGCGATGAAAAGGCACTCAAGCGCCTGCTCGCAGCGCTTCTTCAGGAAGCGGACACCCATGCTTGGACCGTTCAAGACGCCCAAGGCGAAACGTTAGCCGGCGGAGTGTTTCACGGTGCAAACGACGGACGGTGCATCTATGGATTTGGCGGCCAATTTCGAAGCCAACGCCCCGGAGACAGCAGCCGGGCCACCGTGTTGCTCATAGGCCATGCCATGAGACATGCCGCTCAAATGGGGGCGCACACCTTTGACTTTGGCGGAAGCATGGATGCAGGAGTAGACCGCTTCTATGCCGAATTCGGAGCGCCAACCACAGCCAAACACCGGTTGGTGCGCATGTCACCCTTCTGGAGGCCCCTGTTCAGGTGGCGCAGGCCAGACTTGTTTGCGACTTAATCAGGCCAGACTTCGGCCTTTCGTTCCTCGGGGATAAAGCAAGCTTCTCGGCCCCAGGCGTTGATCTGCGCGAATTCCGCTGCAGTGAACCCCATTCCATCCCGCAACAACCGATACTCATCCATGATGTCGATGTTCATGATCCCGGGGTCGTCTGTATTGACCGTGGTCCGTATGCCGGCCTCCATGATGTGACGGAAGGGGTGTGCCTCGCGCGAAGCACAAACTCCACTGAGCCAATTGGACGTGGGGCACAATTCCAGCACGGTCCCGCGCTCCCGGACAAACTCCAAGACCGCCTTGTCTTCTAAAATTCTGACGCCATGACCAATCCTGTCTGCATGCAGCAATTCGATGGACTTCTGAATGTTCAGTGCGGCCTGCGGACCTTCTGCTTCTCCAGCATGAATGGTCACCGCAAACCCTTCACCCTTGGCCTGTTCAAACAGCGGGGCAAACACCTCTGGACCAAAGGCCAGTTCATTGTCGGCCAGGTCTACCGCCAAGAAATCGGCTTTCTTTTCAATCGCAAAATCCAACCAATACTGGTTCTCTTGGACCGTCTTGATCCGTTGCAGCAAGCAAATGAGGCCCACGGCAATCGGGAAGTCCTGCTCGGCACGTTGCACCCCTTTCAAGATGGCCGCATGCATCGCATCGGGTGACATGCTCGGATGGGCGTCACAGAGAAAGCTCGGTGCATAGCGCAGCTCCAACAACCTCACGCCATTGGCGCTCATGTCTTCACAGCACTCATAGGTCATGCGCTCCACCACTTCTGGTGAATCGAGCAAATCGCGGTGCCCCAAGAAGATGTTGAGCAAGGTTGGCAAATCGCCCACCGGTTCGGTGATCAGGTAATCCCGGCGAAAAACAGCATCGTCAATGCGGTGCCCCTTGGCCGACAACAGTTCCTTGAGCAGGTCTTGTCGCGCTGTCAATTCGAGGTGGCAGTGCAATTCTACCTTGGGCAAGGCGCGGAGGGCATCATCGAGCATGACCTACAAATTTACGCCTTCGACCGTCCAATGTTCATTTTGCGGCCCAGTCCCTTCCGAATTGCAGTGACAACGCGCTCATCTTCGCACTTATGATTGGAATCGGAGCACGCATTGGACACCCCAAATACGGGGAAGGGGCCATTTTTGGTGAATCTGGAGCTGCATGGCGGATTCAATTCACAGAACACGGAGAGAAGGAACTCGCCAAAACATATGAGTCCTACGAGGTCTTGGAGGCGGCACCCGCGGCATCAGAAGGCATCGCTTTGGAAGACGTAGTGTCTGCGGTAGAAAACGTCTTTGACCAGTACCTCGAATCTCCCAAGCCCATTGACCTGGGCGACAAGTGGGAGGGAGGCGTCATGGAATTGCGCCCCGGTGAGGAAGGCCTCAAGGGCAAAGAAATCCCCATCGAGACCTTTTTCCATAAAATCGTCATGCTCCGCGACCGTTTGCGGGTGCTGGAGCAGAGCATCAACAGCAACACCAAATTGTCCGACGAAGACAAGGTCAACCTGCAGCAATACATCACCCGATGCTACGGCTCTCTGACCACCTTCAATGTCTTGTTCGACAGCAAGGAAGACTGGTTTAAAGGAGAGAAGAAAGGCGCATGACGCCAGAGCAGGTCTTTCAGTTGGCCAATGCGCTGGCACCTTTAGCGTGGTTGGCCATGATTTTTGCGCCCCAAAAGCGTTGGGTGTTGAGCGGCGTCCTCAGTGGCGCTGCAGTCGCAGTATTGGCCTCCCTGTACTTTCTGGTGGTGCTCACCCATTTTGACTTTGCAGCGGGGGATTTCATGTCACTACAAGGCGTCACAGCGTTGTTAAGTGACCCTTGGGCCATGACGGCCGGATGGATCCATTACCTCGCGTTTGACCTGCTTGCCGGCATCATCATCACCAAAAAGGGAAGGGCGCTGGGGTTCACAAAGTGGCAACTCTTGCCTTGTCAAATCAGCACCTTCATGCTCGGGCCCGTAGGGGTGGTGCTCTTTGTAACCACCGCCAAGGCCAAGGGACATCCTTGGTCCAAATTGGCCATCAACACGCCTTGAGCGCTCAGCGCACCACCGTGAGGGTTCCGCTGAACTGTTCGGGATACAATCCGTGCGTCCAACGCACCTGCACGCTCCAGGCATATGCCCCGTCCTTCACGTAGTGCTCACCCTCGGACCGCTGGTCTTGGCCCAACCAGGCCTCGTCTGGATCGACAGAAGCAAACACCACTTCACCCCAACGGTTGAACACCTGGAAAGAGTAGTCCGCGGCTCCAAAAGCCTGACCCAAAGGCCGGAAGGCATCGTTGAGGCCGTCGTTGTTTGGGGAGAACGCATTGGGCACATAAAGCTGCAGGTCTTGCTCGGTAAAATGAGCCACCACCTCGGCAGCACCATCGGGCGGCAATTCCACCAACAAGTCAGCGGTCAAGGCCGACGTATTGGAAAGGGCTCCTTCGACCTCCCAATGGCTGAACTTCCAATCGGTACTGGCCGTCGCCAACATGGATTCTGGGCCATCCACCACGAAACTGTCGGTCCAATAATCAGACACGGTCGCACGGTTTACCACCTTGACCATGCCGGCACCAGCAGGCTCTACCCGAACCACCAGATCGATGTGCTCGATGTATTCAAAATGAGCGACGACTGCACCTCCTGTGTCCACATACAAGACCGCTGAGGCTTCATCGTCGGAAACGATCGCGTTGGCATCGTATGTCCAATGTGAGAATGACCACCATTGAACCGGATTGGCCACGAGGTCGTAATCGCCATCAAACAGCTCCACTTCATCAGGGTAGGGGCCCAGCACCATACCGTCCAAGGCCACGGTGCCCGTGCCTGAAGGCTCTACGTCAAAGACGAGCACCTCTGGGGGAACGGGTTCTCCAAAGTGTGCCATCAACGTCACATTGCCAGTGAGCTCGATTTCAACCGTTCCGGCCTGAATGTCGCCGATGACCAAATCACCAGAAACCACCTCCCAATACAAGAATTCAGCGCCTTCACATTCCTCTTCTGCCTCCAAGCTGATGGGCACGCCTGCAAAGTACCAGCCCGTGAAGGGCACCATTGAGGGGTCGATGTCCACAGAATTCAATTCAACTTCTCCGCAACCATCAATCAGCAACGTCAAGTCGACAGGCTCTACATCATAGCAGTCTTCCATCCCGCTCAGGACGGTCTCATTGCAGCGCTCGTCGATGAAGTCGTGCATCTCCTGAACCTCGGACATCCAACCGCCGTAATCGCCACCCCAACGGTCAAATTGACGGGGCATTTCAGGTTCAATCACGCCAATCATGCTGTCCAAAACAGCGTGCATGTTGTCACAAGTAAAGTGGGTGTTGCCCAGATCAGCCCAGCGGTTGATGTAGGTGGCCCAAAAAGTGTCGTTGTCCATCAGCGCGTTGAGCACCGGAATGTGGCCTTGCCCTCCAACGTCCCCCATGTTTTCTGGATTGCAGGGGTCGGCCTCAGAACCCGTGTCGGGCAGGCCGGTATAGTTGGCACCATGTCCAAATGTGTTGTCGAGGTCCCAGAGGACATAACGCCAGCGCCGCCCATCTCCATCGGGGTTCCTGCCCCTCCACCAAGCGGTGTTCCAATTGAGCCAATCTGCACAGACCACATAGCTGTTCAAAATGAAATAGTCGATGAGCGACATCTCGTTGAGCTCGCTGACCGCCTGTTCATAATTGGCCTGAACGGTCATGTCATTGTTTGTGATGAAATCAACCAACGTGTACCAGTCTGTGCCATCACCGTATTCGGTCCATGTTCCGCCCCATGTCTTCAAGAAGTCAATGTCGTAGCGGCCTTGGTCATAGTAGCGGTTTGTAAAGTCGCTGTCGTCCACCTTTTCGCGGTACTCATAGACGCCCCAATACAATCCGTTGATGTACAAGATGCAGCTCTCGTTGGTGCGCTCATCAAGGTGGAGGTCCGCAACGCCACTCAAGGTTTGGCAATAGGCATCGCGGATGTGCGCCCCACCCGAGAAGGGGTAGTTGTCATTGGCCGCCGCCTTGAAAATCAACCGCTGAAACTTGCCGCGGTTCGAGATGTGAAACAGCTCGGCGTCCACCACATCATCGTACCCCATTTGGTCTCGGGTGATGTAGTCGAAACCCTTCTGGGGGTATGCATTCGAGTCGTTGCCGTGCTCATTGGAGTCTCCCTCGGCTTCTACCCAAAACGTACCATCCTCATTGAAAAACTCAATGTGCATGGGCTCATCCCCATTCCAAGCTCCGTCTTCCAAGCCTGCACCACTGACGCTGACGACGCGAATGCTGTGCTGGTCATCGCCAAAGAAATAGGTATTGGTTTCGGTGAAACTCGGTGCCAAGACTCCAGTGGGGTCCACGGCCATGGCCCGCACAACGGTGGTCTCGAACAAACCAATGGGCACGGAGTAGGGCAGGCTCATGTCAGTGGGGCCATATCCATCCAAAGTGTAAAACACCTCAAATCCGGGTTCCGCCGAAATGTCCAATGAGAAGGCGTTCGCGTGGTATCCCGGAGCTTCTCCCATCTGGGGCAGGGGAGCATATCCGGCATACATGAATGCTGCTGAAGCGGCGTTGCTCGCATTGGGCGTGGGAACCGTGCACACCATCCAATCGCCCGAACCGTCTACATCCCTCGACCAGCTGTGGTCCTGTTGGTTGGTCGAAATATCGGTGCCATAGGTATAGCTCTCAATGATGCTACCTGTGGCATCCGAGAACACGACCGACTCCTGCTTGCACTGGTGAATCCTGAAATTGGTGTTGAGAAAACCTCCGCCATACAGGTTGCCAATTTGGGCCTCACCACTGCAGATGATGGTCAGGTG